>NZ_CP050296.1:4398854-4701211 GCF_014189455.1 Mesorhizobium huakuii | reverse complement strand
TCCCGATGCCCTGGTGCGGTCGCTGGAAGGCGCCGAAGACGATCCGAAAATGGGCGCGCAGGCGCTGCAGGAGATCGGGCTCACAGCGGACGACATTGTCGTCGGCATCGCGGTCAGCGGGCGTACGCCCTATGTCATCGGTGGGCTGAACTATGCGAAACGGGTGGGTGCCGCCACGGTCGCCCTGTCCTGCAATCCGGCCTCGACCATTGCCGGCATCGCCGACATCGCCATCTCGCCGGTCGTCGGCCCCGAAGTGCTCACCGGCTCGACCCGGCTGAAATCGGGAACCGCGCAGAAGCTGGTGCTCAACATGCTGACCACGGCCTCGATGATCCGCATCGGCAAGAGTTTTCAGAATCTGATGGTCGACCTCAACCCGTCCAACAAGAAACTGGTGGCAAGGGCAACCAGGATGGTCATGCAGACGACGGGCTGCACGGCGCAGCAGGCCAAACAGGCGCTCCAGCAAACCGGGAATGACGTGAAGCTAGCGATCCTGGTGACGATCACTGGCCTTGATGTCGAGGCGGCGCGGGCTGCCCTCGGCAAGGCCGGAGGCTTCCTGCGAAAGGCAATCAGCGACAAGACGGCCTAAGGCCGCATAGAACTGGGCCGATACTCCGAAGCATGTGTGTCTTGGAAGCGGTCGGCAGAAACTGCAAGGCATCAAGTCAAATCATAATGGGAGACGAAAATGACAAGGCATCTCACAAGAACATTGCTGTCGGGCATCACGGTTGCCGCGATGCTCGGCATGGCCACGGTTTCAACACAGGCGGCAACGCTGCATATGGCCTGGTCGCAGGACGCCACCGGCCTTGATCCGCACAAGCAGACGGCGTTTTCGTCGCTGCGGCTTTTGGAACTGATCTATGAGCCGCTGGTGCGAGTCGACGCCAGCCTGCAGATCATCCCGGCAATCGCCACATCCTGGGAATTCTCCAAGGACGGCAAGGAACTGACCTTCAAGCTCGATCCCAAGGCGAAATTCCAGGACGGTACGGCGGTGACCTCGGCCGACGTCAAGGCCTCGTTCGAGCGCATCCTCGACGAGAAGACTGGGGCGGCCGCTCGCGCCAACTTCCTGTCGATCGCCAGCATCGACACGCCGGATGCGGCGACCGTCGTGTTCCATCTGTCGCAGCCCGACGTGCCGATCCTGACGGCGATGAGCGACGTCAACGCTGCCATCGTTCCGGCCAGCGAAATCAAGGCCGGCTCGATCGGCACCAAGGCGGTTGGCTCAGGTCCGTTCAAGCTCGACAAATGGGATCCCAACGCCAAGGAAGTCTTGAGCGCCAACAAGGACTGGGCCGGCGGCGCGACCGGTGTCGACGGCATCGAGATCAGCGTGCTGCCGGACGAAGCGGCGATCCTGGCCGCCATGCGCACCAAGCAGATCGATTTCGCGCTGCTCAACGACCCGCTGGTCGCGACGCTGGTGCCGAAGGAAGCCAGCCTGCAACTGAACCGCGTGCCCGTGCTCGCCTATCACGTGCTGCAGCTCAACCCGTCGCGCAAGCCGATGACCGAGCTCAAGGTGCGCCAGGCGATCTCCTGCGCCATCGACCGGCAGGAGGTGCTGGACACCGCCTCGCTCGGCGAAGGCAAGGTCACCGGACCGCTGACCATCCCGGCGCTGGCGACCGATCCGATCCAGCTGTTCTGCTACAAGCGCGATGTCGAAAAGGCCAAGAAGCTGATGGCCGAGGCCGGCTTTGCCGACGGCTTTTCGGCGACCGTGATCGGCGCCACCGGCGAGCCGCCGACGGCGGCGGCGGAGGCCCAGGTCATCCAGTCGCAGCTCGCTGAAATCGGCGTCAAGCTCGACATCAAGATGATGGAGCTCAACGTCTATGTCGACGCCTGGCTGAAGGGCGATTTCGACATGGCGATCGCGCTCAATGGCGGCCGCGCCGACCCCTACACCATGTACAACCGCTACTGGACCAAATCAGGCAATCTGCAGAAGGTGGCGAACTACATCGACGACACTCTGGACAGCCAGATGCAGCAGGGCCGCGCCGAGACCGACCCGGCCAAGCGCAAGGCGATCTTCGCCGAGTTCGAGAAGCACCTCGCCGAGATGTCGCCATGGATCTGGCTCTACACGTCCTACAGCTACACAGCCCAGCAGAAGAACATCGCCGGCTTCGTGCCGACGCCGACCGGCACGCTGTTCAGCCTGAGCAAGGTTACCATCCAGCAGTAGCCGCGGCAGGCATTGGGCGAGAGGACTTCTTCGCGTGAACTATCTGATGCGACGACTGGCGACGTTTCCTCTCGTCCTGTTTGGCGTGTCCGTCCTGGTCTTCGTGGCGATCCGGATGGTCCCCGGCGATTCGATCACGGCGATGCTGGGCACCGAAGCCGGGCTGCTGACGCCGGCACAGCGGGATTCGCTCGCCGCCTATTTCGGCATCGACCAGCCCTGGTTCGTCCAGTACTGGCGCTGGATCGGCGGCATCCTGCACGGCAATTTCGGCATTTCGGTCACCTATGGCAGGCCGGTGCTCGATGTCATCCTCGAACGCTTCCCACTGACGCTCGAGCTGGCCGTCCTGTCGATGATCATCGCGCTTGCCGTCGGCATGCCGGCAGGCATCTACGCCGCGACGCACAATGAGAAACTGTCCGACCTGGGGGTGCGTATCGCCGCCATGATCGGCCAGTCGACGCCGAGCTTCGTGCTTGGCCTTTTGATCATCTACACGCTGTCGGCCGGCTTTGGCGTGCTGCCGGCGATGGGCGAATTCGCACCGCTCAGGCAGGATCCCTTGCGCAATCTCAGCCAGTTGATCCTGCCCGCCATCACGCTTGGCTTTGCCTTTGCCGCTTCGGTCACGCGCATATCGCGTTCGGCCATGCTCGACGTGTTGAGTGACGACTATGTGCGCACCGCGCGCAGTAAGGGCGCCTCGGCGCGCAGCGTCATCTGGCGGCATGCGCTTCCTAACGCGCTGATCCCGGTCGTGACGTTGAGCGGCATCGAGTTCGGCTACCTCCTGGGCGGCGCCGTCATCGTCGAGCAGATCTATGCCTTGCCCGGCCTCGGCCGCATGGTGCTGGACGCTATCCTGCAGCGCGACTACGCGCTGGTGCAAGGAGCCGTGCTGTTCATCGCCTTCAATTTCATGATCGTCAATCTCCTGGTCGACCTCGCCTATGTCGCGCTCGATCCGCGCATCCGGCTGGGAGAGCAGTGATGCGCATCCTGCGCGCCATCTTCGGCCACGGCAGCGGCCGCATCGGCGGCGTCATTGTCGGCATCTATTTGCTGATCGCCATCCTCGGCCTGGTCGGGCTGACGCCGCACAACCCGATCACACAGTTCCGCGTCGACCGGCTGCACGCGCCCAATGGCGCCTACTGGATGGGCACCGATTTGTTCGGTCGCGACGTCGCCAGCCGGCTGATGGCCGGCATCGGCCAATCCTTCACGGTCGCCTTCTTCTCGGTGGCCTTCGCCACTCTTGCCGGCACGGTGCTCGGGCTGGCGGCGGCCTGGCTCGGGCGCCGCTGGGATGGCGTGGTGATGCGGATCATGGACGTGCTGCTGGCCTTCCCCGCCATCCTTCTGGCCCTGCTCATCGTCACTGTCGCCGGGCCGGGCACATGGACCAGCGTCGTCGCCATCGGCATCGTCTACACGCCGATCTTCACCCGCGTGGTCCGCGGCCCTGCCCTCTCACTCAAAGCACGCGAATTCGTCGACGCCGCGCGCACCTTCGGCAGCAGCTCGTTCTACATCGTCACGCGCCATTTGCTGCTCAATCTGGTGGCACCGTTGACGGTGCAGGTGACGCTGGCGCTGGCCTGGGCGCTGCTCACCGAAGCCGGCCTGAGCTTCCTCGGCCTCGGCACGCAGCCGCCCGCCGCCTCGCTCGGCCTGATGCTGAGCGACAGCCGCAATCTGATGGAAACCGCGCCCTGGCTGATGATCTTTCCAGGCCTGACCATCATGATCAGCATCCTCGGCTTCAACCTGCTTGGGGATGCCTTGCGCGATATCCTCGACCCCAGGATGCGGAGGGCGCCGGCATGACGCCCCTTCTGTCGGTCAGCGACCTTCGCGTCGGCTTCGGCCGCGACCGCCAAGCCAATGAGGTGGTGCGCGGCGTCAGCTTCGATCTGGCTGATGGCGAAACACTGGCCATTGTCGGTGAAAGCGGTTCGGGTAAATCCGTCACCGCGCTGTCGATCAACCGTCTCATTGATTTCGGCGGCGGTCGCATCATCGGCGGTTCGATGAAATTGAAGCGGGCCGACGGCAGCCTGTTCGACCTGATGGGAGCCACCGAACCTCAGCTGACCGGCATTCGCGGCGCCGAGATCGGCATGATCTTCCAGGAACCGATGACCTCGCTCAATCCGGTGCTGACCATCGGCACGCAGATCGAGGAATCGTTCCGGCTGCATCGAGGCCTCACAGGCCGGCAGGCTACTGCAGCGGCCAAGGATGCGCTCGACCGGGTGCGCATTCCCGATGCCGCACGGCGGTTGAAATACACACCCAACCAGCTGTCGGGCGGCATGCTGCAAAGGGTGATGATCGCCATAGCGCTCGCCTGCAATCCTCGCCTGCTGATCGCCGACGAGCCGACGACGGCGCTCGACGTCACCGTGCAGGCGCAGATCATGGCGCTGCTGGCCGAGTTGAAGCGCGAGACCGGCATGTCGATGATCTTCATCACCCATGATATCGGCCTGGTTGCCGGCATCGCCGACAAGGTGATGGTGATGCAGAACGGGCAGGCCGTGGAGCAAGGCGAACTGAACCAGATCCTCGACAGGCCGCAGCACCCTTACACGCAGCATCTGCTGCGGGATGTGCCGCATTTCGCCAACGGAAGCGCCGCGCGTGTCGACGGCCAGCGCGACAAGGGCGAGCACATGAAACCCGCGCTGAAGGTCGACGGCCTCGTCGTGCGGTTCCCTCTCAAGAGCAATTTCTTCAGCCGCGCCACCGGTGCGGTGCACGCCGTCGACGGCATCGATTTCGACCTGATGCCGGGCGAGACGCTGGCCATCGTCGGCGAGAGCGGTTCGGGCAAATCGACCACCGCGAAGGCGGTGCTCGGGCTGGTCCGTTCAACGCGCGGGAGCTTCTCGGTCGGCGCTCGGGCGGCCTCGGCGGAGCACAGCGCCAAGCCGGTGCAGATGGTGTTCCAGAACCCCTATGCCTCGCTCAATCCCAGACTGACCATCGAAAGCATCCTGGCCGAGCCGGTGATCGCCACCGGTGGCCGTGTGGATGCCGAGACGCGCGCCAGGATGGCGAGCCTGCTGGAACGTGTCGGCCTGCCCGTGAATAGCCTTCAGCGCTATCCCCATGAATTCTCCGGCGGCCAGCGGCAGAGACTGTGCATTGCCCGCGCGCTGATGCTCAACCCGTCCGTGGTCGTGCTCGATGAAGCGGTGTCGGCGCTCGACGTTTCGGTCCAGGCCAAGGTGCTGGAGCTGCTGGTCGACCTGCAGCGCGAGTTTGGGCTGGCCTATCTTTTCATCTCGCACGACATGGCGGTGGTCGAGCGGATCGCGCATCGCATCGCCGTCATCTATGCGGGCCAGATCGTCGAGATCGGCGATGCGGCTTCGGTGCTGTCTGAGCCGAAGCATTCCTATACGAAGAAACTCATTGCCGCCGTTCCGACCATCGACCGGCGGCGCGAGCATTTCGAACTGGACACGCGCCAAGTGCCTTCACTGGTGCGCCCGCAAGGTTTCGAGCCGGCGCCGGCGCGGTGGGAGCAATTTGGGCCGGATCATCGAGCGAGGGTTGAAGGGTGATGGCCCTCGAATGTCAGCGGTTGGCGGGACAGCGCCCCCCTCTGCCCTGCCGGGCATCTCCCCCACTAGGGTGGAGATCGGATGTCGTCGCAGCTTTCGCCAATCTCCAACGTTGGAAGGTTGGCGGAACATCAAAGCTGCTGATCTCCCCCTGGTGGGGGAGATGTCCGGCAGGACAGAGGGGGGCGCCAAGGATCGCAGCCTCTCTAGTGGAGGCCGGCATTGAGCGCCCTCGCCCAGCTATTCGACCGCGCGTTCGCGCCGCTCGAAGCCGCAGTGTCCAGCAAGCGCATTCCCGGCGGCGTGCTCGGCATTGTCGACAGCAATGGCCACCGCATCACCAGGGCAATCGGCTCGGCGCAACTTGTGCCGAAGCAGCGACCGATGACCGCCGAGACCTGGTTCGACCTGGCGTCCCTGACCAAGGTGATCTTTACCACGCCGCGCATTCTGGCGCTGGCCGAAGACGGCGTCATCGATCTCGACGCGCCACTGATCTCGGTGCTGCCGGACCTTCGCCAGTATGATGCCGAGGCCTGGGAGCGAAAGGTGACGTTCCGCCAGTGCCTTGGCCATCAGACGCCCTTCCCGGCCGTCGAGCCGATCTACACTTACGGACGCGACCCAGACCTGCTGCGCGCCTTCATCCTGCAGCGCGAATGGCGGGCGCGTGACCTGGTCTATTCCGACATCAACTTCATCCTGCTCGGCTTTGCGCTCGAGCGGCTGTCGGGGAAAACGATCCGCGACATGGATCCCGGCCTCGGATTCGCATGGTCCACGGAGCCCGACGCCGCCGCGGCGACCGAGGACTGCACCTGGCGTCACCGCGTCCTGTCCGGCGAGGTGCACGACGACAACTGCTCTGCGCTGCAGGGCGCCGGTCATGCCGGCCTGTTTGGAACAGCCGCTTCGGTACTGGATTTCGCGCATGGGCTGCTGACCGGCGCATCCGAGCTTTCGACCGCCCTGATGCGCACGTCCTTGTCTACCACACGCACCCATGGCTGGGAGCGCCCTTGTAAGGGCTGGTCCGGCGGGGCCTTGTGCAGCCCTGGAACCATCGGCCACACCGGCTTTACCGGCACGGGACTGTGGGTCGATTTCGACAGCGGCAAGGCCTGGACCTTGCTCACCAACCGGATCCATCCGACACGTCATTTCGACAGCGGAATCGTTCAGCTTCGGCAAGCGGTCGGCGATCTCGTCAATGGACTTTAGGAGCTAGATGATGGAACCAATCTGGGCCGTCGGCCTGATGACCGGCACCGTGCTTGACGGCAATATCGACGTCGCGCTGATCAAGACCGATGGCGAACGCATCGAGGATTTCGGCACCTACCGGCTGATGCCTTACGCCCAGTCGATCCGGTCGCTGCTGGAAGAGACGCTGACGGCGGCCAGAGCCTGGAATTTTGTCGGGCCGGAACCGGCGATCTTCCGCAAGGCGGAGGAAGCGCTGACGCGCGCGCAGTCGGCGGCGGTCAAGGAATTGGTCGAGGGCTACGGCATGACGATGGCCGATATCGGCGTCGTCGGCTTTCACGGCCAGACGGTGCTGCATCGCGCGCCGCAGGTCGGACGGATTGGCCAGACGCGGCAATTGGGCGACGGCGAGCTGATGCACAGCATACTGGGCACCAAGGTCGCCTATGATTTCCGCTCGGCCGACATGCGCGCCGGCGGGCAAGGCGCGCCCCCTGGCGGCTGCCTATCACACCGCGCTGATGCGCAGCGCGGGCGCCAGTGGCGAAGTGGCCGTGCTCAATCTCGGCGGCGTCGCCAACATCACCTGGTGGGACGGCGCCGACAATGTCGTTGCCTTCGACACCGGCCCCGCCAACGCGCCGCTCAACGATTTCATCAAGTCGAAGGGCCTCGGCGACATGGATCGCGACGGCGCGCTTGGCCGCGCGGGAACGGTCGACGAAGCCCGGCTCGCCAAGCTGTTGCAGCATCCTTATCTGACCAAGCCCTACCCCAAGTCGCTGGACCGCTTCGACTTCGGCGCCGCCATGGCCGACGGCCTGAATGCCGAGGATGGTGCGGCCCTGCTCACCGCCTTCACGGCCGGCGCCATCGGCAAGGCGCTCGACCTCTTGCCAACCCGGCCGAAGAAATTGGTGGTCAGCGGTGGCGGCCGCCACAATCCGACGATGATGGCAATGCTCGCCAGCCGCGCCGGCGTCGAGGTGGTGCAGGCCGAAAGCCTCGGCTGGAGCGGCGATGCGGTGGAAGCCGAGTGTTTCGCCTTCCTCGCGGTGCGCGTGCTGCGCGGCCTGCCGATCAGTTTTCCAAGCACCACCGGCGCACCGCAGCCGATGCGCGGCGGAAGACTGGCAGGTTAAGCCAGCCTCTTCTGCAGGAAGATGCGGCTGCGGCCGACGGGGAAATCGGCCAGCGTTCCGAAGGGCTGATAGCCCTGGCGCTGGTAGACCTTGGCGGCGTTGGGATTGAAGGTGTCGATCCAGGCGTTGTTGCAACCGCGCGCCACGGCCTCCTTCTCGGCCGCATCCAGCATCTGGCCGGCCATTTGCTGGCCGCGCAGCCTTTCATCGACCCACAGCCATTGCACGTAGAGCCAGCCCCACGCCGTGTAACCCGAAATCCCGGCAACGACCGCGCCAGCCTCGTCGCGCACGAACACCGCGAGCGCCTTTCTTTCCGACGCACCGACATCGCCGTCGTTGAACGCCGTCAGCTGTTCGCTGAGAAAGGTGAGGTCTTGCGGCAAGGGGTTTGCCGTTGTTTCGAGGGTCGTGTTCATGGCTCTTTCCGGAAGGCTCGGCTGGATGGGATGAACAGTTATGAGGCGTGAGGCCGGCGCAATCTATGTCTGCTCTCGAACAGGGTGCGGATCGCCGCCATTGCGGAACTCGGACGCGGCAATGCCGTAGCGCTTGAGCTTGTCGTAAAACGTCTTGCGCGGCACGCCGAGCGCGTCGATAGCGCCGCGCACGTCACCGCCATGGTCGCGCAGCGCATCGCGGATGAGCTGCGCCTCGTAGTGGCCGACGCGTTCGGGCAGCGAGGCCGCTGGCTCCGCCGATTGCGGGGAGACCGCCCTCATCTCGTCGTCCGGGCCGAGGCCAAGGGCGACGCGATCGGCGAAATGGGCGAGTTCGCGGACATTGCCCGGCCATGCATGCGCCTGGAGATGGTCACTGACCGCGGCGTTCATTTTGGCGACGGGCCGACCGAAGCGCTCGGCGGCCTTGCCGAGGAAATGGCCGAACAGCATCGGGATGTCGCCGCGCCGCTCGCGCAAAGGCGGAATGCGCAGCGTCACCACGTTGAGCCGGAAATAGAGGTCCTCGCGAAAATCACCGCGCTGGTCGGGCCGGCCGAGATCGACCTTCGTCGCCGCCACGACCCTCAGATCGAGGCGCCGGATCTCGTTCGAGCCGAGCGGTGTGAGGCTGCGCGTTTCAAGCACCCGCAGCAGCTTGACCTGGAGAGCCGGCGGCATGGATTCGATCTCGTCGAGGAACAGCGTGCCGCCGCTGGAATGCTCGACACGGCCGATCCGCCGCCGCTGCGCGCCGGTGAATGCGCCGGCCTCGTGGCCGAACAGCTCGCTTTCGATGACGGTCTCCGGCAGGGCACCGCAATTCAGCGCCACGAAGGGTTTGGCCCGGCGCCGGCCCCACCGATGCAAGAGGTCGGCCACTACTTCCTTGCCGGTTCCGGTCTCGCCTTCCACCAGCACGTCGACATCCATGTCGGCGATCTGCCGCAAGGTCTCGCGCAGCCGGCGGATGGCGGGCGCTTCGCCGATCAGCGGCAGGCCGTCGGCGGCCAGCGCGGCGGCTTCGCGCAGCCGCCGGTTCTCCATCACCAGCCGCCGCTTTTCGCTCGCCCGTTTCAGCGCCTCGACAAGGCGGTCGCCAGCATAGGGTTTTGGGATGAAATCGTAGACGCCGTCCTTGAGCGCGGCGACGGCAAGATCGACATCGCCATGGCCGGTGACCAGGATCACCGGTATATCAGGGTCGATCGCCTTGATGCGGTCGAACAGCTGCAGCCCGTTCATGCCCGGCATGCGGATGTCGCTGACGACCACGCCGTCGAAGTCCCTGTCGACGACAGCTAGTGCGGTTTCAGCGGCATCGCGGGCGACCACAGTGAAGCCGGCAAGTTCGAGCAATTGCGTGGTGGCGTGCAGCAGGTCGGCATCGTCGTCGACGAGTGCGACCAACCCTGATTTGTCGGTCATTCTATTCGCCTCAAATCGATGGTGAAGGATGCGCCTTTGACGCTTTCGGGATCGAGCCGCAAGGTGCCGCCCAATTCCTGGGCGATCTCCTGCGAGATCACCAGCCCGAGGCCGAGCCCCTTCTCCTTGGTGGTCTGGAACGGCATGAACAGATTGCCGGCCGCTTCTGGCCCGAGGCCGGGGCCGTTGTCGCGCACCGAGATCAACACCCGATCGTCGCGCTCGGCGAGTTCGATCTCGATGCGGGGATCGGGCTGGTCCTTCATTGCGTCCAGCGCATTCTGCAACAGGTTGACCAGGATCTGTTCCAGCCGGATGCGGCTCGCCATCACCATCGGCGATTGGTTGCCTTGCGGCTTGACGATGGTGACGCCGGAATCGCGGATGCGGCCGGACAGCAGCGACAGCGCGCCGTCGATCGCCTCGCGCACCGGCAAGGGCGAAGCGGCGACACCCGGCCGGCGGGCGAAGGTGCGCAGCGTATTGGTGATGGCGCCGATGCGTTCGGTCATCGAGACGATCGATGTCAGATTGCCGCTTGCCGGTTCGGTCTTGCCGGTTTCGAGGAAGCGGCCGGCATTCTCGGCATAGGTGCGGATGGCGGCGACCGGCTGGTTGATCTCATGCGCCACGCCGGCGGCGATCTGGCCCAGGATGGAAAGCCGGTTGGCCTGGGCGAGATCGTCGCGCAGCCGGCGGACCTTGGCCTCGGCATTTTCGCGCTCGGCGATTTCGCCGGCGAGCGCGGTGTTGGAGCGCGTCAGTTCGGCTGTCCGTGTGCTGACCCGGCTTTCGAGTTCGGCATTCATGCGCGCCAGCGCCTCCTGCCGCAGACGGCGGGTGCGGCGGCGCCTTGTGAATACGTAGGCAAGCAGGCCGGTCAGCAGCAGCCCGAGCAGCGTCGTCAACCGCGCCGTGTTGGCGGCGGATGAGAGGGCGGCGTCGGCGGGCGTCAACAGCCAGAGGCGCCAGCCGGGCACCGCACCGGGCAGGTCCTGCACCACCTCGACGAACTGGCGTGGCTTTCCCGAACCGTCGATCGTCGCCAGGTCGTCACCGGCACCGCGCCGTATCGGCAGCGGTTCGAAGGCGGCGTCCGTCAGCTGCAGCTGCTCATGGGCGGCGGCGGCATCCTGGGCGGACAGTGGCGCCAGCGCATGAAACCGCCATTCGGGCTCACTGGTGGCCAGCACGACGCCGCGTTCGTCGGTGACGAAAACCAGGAACCCGCTGGAGCGCCAATTGGCTTCGACACCGTCAAGTTCGACCTTCAACACCGCCACGCCCAGCGGCTTGCCGTTGTCGTCAACGCGGCTCGAAAGATAGAGACCCGGCCGGCCGCTGATTGTGCCGAGCCCATACTGGCTGGCCGCGCCCTTGGCCATGGCCTCGTTGAAATAGTGGCGAAAATTATAGTCGATGCCGACAAAGCTCGTCGGCTCGCCGGCATTGCTGGCCGATATGGCGATGCCCGCCGTGTCGATGACATAGATGGCGGACGCCGAGGCATCGCCGGCAATCGCCTTGAGCTTGTCGTTGAGGGCCGCTTCCTGCATCGTCCCGGCCCGGCGCAGCGCCCCGCGCACGGCATCGTCGCGGGCCAGCACCAGCGGCACCAGGCGCTGCTTTTCGATTTCGCCGGTCAGCGTTCCCGCCGCCAGCGGCAGAGCGGCGAGCGCGCTATCGCGCAAGTCATTGGTCGCCTGGCCGGTGGCGATGCGCCCCGCCATAGCGATTGCGCCCGCCATGATCGCCAGGGCAACAACGACGACAAGCCAGCGGCCATCGCGCAGCCGCGCCACCACCTCGCGCAGCATTTCACGGCCGGCAGACCCTGCTGGACCACTGTCGGTGCCTGCCTGCAGCGTCTGCCCTCTCCTTCTTTCGTTTTGACGCAATTCCCAAGGGAAAGCGCTCACACTTTTCTAGCGGCCTCGCCGTCACTCTAATGCGAAATTCCGCCCAGGCAAACGCCTCGTGTGCGGAAATCCGCACAAGCTTCCGCCGAAGGATGCCGAACAACGCCCGGAATCCCGGGATTCCGTGCTTTCACCTATCTGGCACAGCGCTTGCAAAACTCCTTGCTAGCGGCGGGCGACCGGAACGCCGCGATGGGAGAAGTCACGCAGGGCGGGTTCCGTCCATCCGGCCAGGGAGAGATCGATGCACATCGCAGACCAATCGGGCGCGCCTGCCGCGCAGCGCAAGCCCCTCTATGCCCAACTCTACGTGCAGGTGCTGGTGGCGATCACCGTCGGCATCTTGCTCGGCCACTACTATCCGTCTGTCGGCGAGAGCATGAAGCCGCTCGGCGACGCCTTCATCAAGCTGGTCAAGATGATCATCGCCCCGGTCATCTTCCTGACGGTCGCGACCGGCATCGCCGGCATGAGCGACCTGCAGAAGGTCGGCCGCGTCGCCGGCAAGGCGATGCTCTACTTCCTCACCTTCTCGACGCTGGCGCTGATCATCGGCCTCGTCGTCGCCAATGTCGTTCAGCCGGGCGCCGGCTTCAACATCGACCCGGCCACGCTCGATGCCTCGACCGTCAACACCTATGCCGCCAAAGCGCATGACCAGTCGGTCACCGGCTTCCTGATAAACATCATCCCAAGCACGATCGTCGGCGCCTTCGCCGATGGCGACATCTTGCAGGTGCTGTTCTTCTCGGTGCTGTTCGGCATCGCGCTGGCGCTGGTCGGCGACAGGGGCGCGCCGGTGCTCAACTTCCTGCAGGCGCTGATGGCGCCGATGTTCAAGCTGGTCAGCGTGCTGATGAAGGCAGCCCCGATCGGCGCCTTCGGCGCCATGGCCTTCACCATTGGCAAATACGGCATCGGCTCGGTCATCAACCTCGCCATGCTGGTCGGCACTTTCTACGCGACGTCGCTGCTGTTCGTGTTCGTCGTGCTGGGTGCGGTCTGCCGTTACAACGGCTTCTCCATCCTGTCGCTGCTGCGCTACATCAAGGAAGAGCTGCTGCTGGTGCTGGGCACCTCCTCGTCGGAAGCGGCCCTGCCCTCGCTGATGGAGAAGATGGAAAAGGCCGGCGCCAAGCGCTCGGTGGTCGGACTGGTCATCCCGACCGGCTATTCCTTCAACCTCGACGGCACCAACATCTACATGACGCTTGCCGCGCTGTTCATCGCCCAGGCGACGAACATCCACCTGTCGATGGGCGACCAGATCCTGCTGCTGCTGGTGGCGATGCTCTCGTCCAAAGGTGCCGCCGGCATCACGGGAGCCGGCTTCATCACGCTGGCCGCGACGCTTTCGGTGGTGCCGTCGGTGCCGGTCGCCGGCATGGCGCTGATCCTCGGCGTCGACCGCTTCATGTCGGAATGCCGGGCGCTGACCAACTTCATCGGCAATGCCGTCGCCACGCTGGTTGTCGCCCGCTGGGAAGGCGAGCTCGACGAGGCCAAGCTGGCGAGAGCCCTGGCCGGCACGGCCGACGACAGCCTGCCGGCGGATGTCGTTCCCGCCGAGTAATCCGCGCGGTCGCACACCAAATGGCCGGAGGCATCGCGCCTCCGGCCATTTTTACGTTGACGTGTCAGCCATTGAAGTCCCTCCGCGCTTCCGGGAACGTGCTTGGACCGACAGGCATGCGGGCGGCCAGGCTGCCATCATCGAACAGCACAAGGCTGGCGGCGCCGACCAGCCCGGCATGGCGGCCGAGCTGCGCCTGGACGATCGGCACGTCGCGATAGGCGCGCATGGCGCGCTGGCGGATGGTCGCCTCGATAACCGGATGCATCAGGTCTAGCCCATTGGCGATGCCGCCGCCAACGACCAGCACGTCCGGCGAATAGAGATGCAAGAGGTTGGTGAAGCCGACGCCCAGCCAGCGCGCCTCCTCCTCGAGCAAGGCCAGAGCGAGGTCGTCCTGCAGCCTTGCCGCCTCGACCACATGGCGACCCGTGACCTCGGCATTGGCGGAGAGGCGGCGCAGCGTCGAGCCGTCGAAGGCTGATGTCGCGGCATTGGCGCGGCGGCCAAGTGCCGTGCCCGAGGCGATGGCTTCGAAGCAGCCGACGACACCACAGACGCAGCGCTCGCCCTCATTGGTGATGGTCATATGGCCGATCTCGGCGGCCAGCCCGCGGCGGCCGTGCAGGATGCGCCCGTCGGCAACGACGCCACCGCCAATGCCGGTCGACACAGTCACGAAGACCAGCGAGCGAGCGCCGTGGCCGGCGCCGAAACGCCATTCGCCGAGTGCGGCCGCGTTGGCGTCGTTCTCCAACCGCACCGGCAGGCCGAGCCGGCGCTCGAGGATGTCGGCCAGCGGCACATCCTGCCAGCCGGCGAGCGTCGGCGGACCGACGGCGATGCCGGCCAGCGGATCGAGCGGCCCCGGCGCGCCGACGCCGACGCCGACAATGGCGAGGCCTGGCGCCTCGGCATGCACGGTCGCGGCCAGCGCCTCGATCTGGCCGATCACCACGTCGGGGCCGGCCTGTGCCTGTGTCGGCACGGCGGCGAAGGCCAGGATCTTGCCGTCACGGTCGACCAGGGCGGCACGAAGCTCGGTGCCGCCAAGATCGATCGCGAGGGCGGCTTCATTGGTCATGCCGCAACCTTCAGCCCATGCAGCCAGCCGATGCGGCCGGCGAGATCCTTGTCACCAAAGGCGAGCGAACCGAGAACCACGGTTTCGGCGCCGGCCGCGCGCAGCAAGGGCACCGTCTCGTGGCGGATGCCGCCATCGGCAGCAAGAACGACGGCCGCCTCGCGGCCGGCCTTTCTCAGAATCGCACGGGCGGCGCCCAGCCTGTCGCAGGCTTTCTCCGACAGGCTCTGGCCCTTGACGCCGATCGCCGTGCCCAGAAGCGTGACGAAGGCGACCTCGGAGACGAAAGGCGTCACCGCCTCGACCGGCGTCTCCAGCCTGAGCACGACGCCGGCTTCGGCGCCGAGTTCGCGTGCCAGCCGCACGGCGCGCAATCCCGCCTCGCCGTTTTCGGCATGGACGCTGATCATGTCGGCGCCGGCCTCGATGAACTGGCGCGTCTGTGCTTCGACGATCGCATCATCGACCATCAGATGGACGTGGATGGGTTTGGCCGTCAGCCCGGCGATGCGGGCGACGAGATCGGGGAAGAACAGGAAGGACGGCGCGAAATGACCGTCCGCGACGTCGATGTGATGCAGATCGACATGAGGTTCGATCCGTTTCAGGTCGCTCTCGAAGTTGGCGAGATTGGCCGACCAGAGCGAAAATTCGGCGATCAAGCGATCGTGTGGCAACGCGGCGATGGCGGCGGGGCCTGACAGGGGCTTTGAAGTCATGATTGGTCCTGGTTGTTGAAATTTCTGTCGAGAAAGCCGCCGATAGCGGCGCGGATTTCGGCGAAATGGTGATCCTTGTCTGCTGCTTTCGGCGTCACCTCGGCGAAGGCGGCATTGGGGATGGTCGCGGCAAGCTCGTGCGCGGTCGCCAAGGGATGGACGAGATCGATCCCGCTGCCGATGACCAGCGTGGGGATTGCGAGGCTGGCGGCTTCCGCCTGCGTCACGCCAGGCCCGTCATTAGCGATCGCCTGCATCACCTCGGCAAAGACAACCGCGTTTTCACGGGCAAAAAAGCCGAGCAGCGAGGCGAGATTGTCCGGCGCCTCTGTGCGAAAGCGGGCCGCTGTCGCGGAGGACGCGAAGGCGTCTCGCGCTTCAGCCAGTGGAAGCCGACGGATGAGTTCGGCTACTTCGACGTAAGGGCGCATGTTTTGTGGTGCTGCGTCGAAGGCCCAGGCGGGACGCACGAACACCAGGCCAAGGATACGGTCAGGGTGCCGGCTCGCGAGGTGCAGCGCGATCGCCGCTCCCATCGAAATGCCACCGGCCACGAAGCGGTCGAGTCCAGCCGCATCAGCGGCGGCCAGCACATCGTCGGCGAACATGGCGATCGAAAACGGACGCTTGCTGCCGGCGCCGGAGCCGCCCTGCGCGCGGCATTCGACGGTCAGCCGGCGGTATGATGGTTGGTCAGGAAAATTCTGCGCCGCCTGGGCGGCATCGCCACCGAGACCATGCTGGAAGACGACGGGAAGCCTGCCCTGCCCGGTGTCGAAGACACGAAGCGCGGCATCGTCGCGCAGCAGGATCGTTGGCGCCGCACTCATCAGAGCAGCCCCCGCAGGAAGGCGGCGACGCCAGGGGCCTCATCAGAGGACAGCCCGTGCGTGACCAGCGCTCCATCGAAACCCACGGCCTTCAGCCGCGCGACGAAATCCGGAAAATCGACGATGCCTTGCCCTGCCGTGGCGAAGCGGCCGTCGCCATGCCGGTCCTTGGCGTGCGCCATGGCGATGTGGCCGGCGGCCTCGTAGATCGCGGCGGCGACGATGGCGCGTGCCTCGTCCGCTATCGCGTGCTCGAACAAATTGGCCGGATCGAGCACGATCTTCAGATGCCTGGAACGCATGTCGGCGATCAGACGCGTCGCGTCCCTGGCCGAGGTGACGATGTTGGCCTGCTCAGGCTCGATGCCGAGATCGACGCCGGCATCTTCGGCCAGCGCCAGCGCCTTGCCCATTTCGGCAGCCATGTCGAACCAGGCAGAAGGCGTGGCATTTTCGGGATGATAGGCCCATTGATCGGCAATATTGCGCGAGCCGGTGCAGAGCGTGACCAGCGGGATACCGAGGGATGCTGCCGTCTTGATGACGACGGCGAGGCGCCTCAGGCCATCGTCGCGCACGGCCCTGTCGGGATGCGCCATATTGTAGGTGCCCGAGAGTGCTGCAAGCGAAACGCCTGTCGACTGTGCGGCAGCGCGGATGGAAGCGATGGCATCCGCTGGTACCGCATCCGGCATTGACGGCAGGCCGGCGCAGGCGAGGTTGAATTGCGTCGTCTCATATCCGGCCTGCTTCACCGCAGCCAGCACGGCGGCGGGGTCAGTGCCCGCAAAGGTCTTGGCGAAGATGCCGAGGCGCATCAGACCGCACCCGAGACGGAGGCAAGTTCGACCCGCTCGCCCGTTTCCACGGAGCGGGCAATGGCGACCATGGCGCGGATCGAGGCGATGCCGTCCTCGACATTGGCGCCGCGCATCGTCGCGCCGTTCAGCACGGTGTCGGCAAGGCCTTCCAACTGGCGGCGGAAGAAATGGCCGTCGGCGCCGAGCGGTTTGCGCGAGGTCGCGTCCTTTTCATGGAAGATATCGACCTCGCTGGCGCGGAAGTACCAGGGGTTGAATGTCTTGGCGATGACCGAGCCGTTCTCACCATAGAGCTGGAACCCTTCGTGCCAGTCCATGCGCACGGCGACGGTCAGATCGAGATGGCCGAGCGCGCCGCTGACGAATTCGGTTTCGACGAACCAGCAATAGGCGCCGAAGCGCTCGTTGAGGCGCGCGCGCACGGCGGTGATTTCGCCGCACAGGAAGCGCGCGGTATCGACGAGATGCGAGCCGTGCGCCAGCATGAAATATTGCCTGAGGTCAGCCTTCGGATTGCCCGAAGGTTTCCTCGCCAGCTTGCTGGTGACCGGCAGCGGCTGAATGGCGTCGGTGTTGGTGTAGCGGTGGGTGGAATCGCAATACCAAGCCTTCAGCGCCAGCACCTCGCCCATCTCGTCGCGGACGAAGTCGCGCGCGGCCTCCAGCGCCGGGTCGAAGCGCTTCATGTGGCCGACCTGCAGCACCTTGCCCGAACGCTTCACGGCCGCCGCCAGCGCCTCGCCTTCTTCCACCGAAGTGCCGATCGGCTTTTCACAGAGAACATGCTTGCCGGCATCGAGCGCCTTGATCGACATCGGCACGTGATAGGCGTCAGACGTGGCGACGATCACCGCCTCCAGCTCGGGATCGGCGAGCATGGCGTCATAGTCGGCATACATCTTCTGTGGTTCGTAGGTGGCGCCCATGCGGGCGAGCAGATCGGGCGCCGCGTCGCAGATGGCGTAGAGGTCGGCATTGGCGGCCTTGGCGCAGGATTGCAGATGCGCGAACTGCGCGATCGGGCCGCAACCGAGCACACCGACTCTCAGGCGTCTGTCTTGTTTCTTGATCATCGTCTCGTTCTTCAGGCGCCGTAGCTGCGCATTGTCTGGCGGTTGGTCTTGACCGCGCCGGCGGGATCGGCGGCGGCCGTTTCGGATTCCTCTTCGAGCACCAGCCAGCCATTGAAACGCGGCGCCGCACCGGCGATCTCGATAACCTTCGGCGTGTCACAGACGCCCTTGCCCAGCATCGCCCAGGTGCCGCTGGCGTCGACGTCCTTCAAATGGATGTAGCGGATGCGGTCGCGGTAGGTACGCAGCGTGTCGGCCATGTCCTTGTGGCCGCGAAGGATGTGGCCGGTGTCCGGCACCCAGCCGACCAGATCGCGGTCGAGCAAGGCAAAGATCCTGTCATAGTCGGCGCGGTCGAACAGCAGCGTGTTGTGGTGCGAGCTCGGATGCACCGCCACCTGGACACCGGCCCTGCGGCCGAGCTCGCCGGCCTTGTTGTAAACCTCGGCGGCGATGGCGAACTTGTCGTCGCGCGGCCCGTCGGACACCACGGTAGCCGAACCCATCGAGACCAGCGCACCGGGAAATGCGGCGGCGAAATCAATCCAGCGCTGCGCCGCCTCGAGCTCGGCGTCGATCTGATCCTTGAGCGTAAACCCGCTGTTCGAACCGAAGGCGAAGGAGACCAGCGTCAGGCCGGACGATTTCAGCGCGGCAGCGAACTCCGACGGCCGGTCGGCGTAGCGGCCGATCATGGTGTCGGTGATCTCGATGCCGGAATAGCCGCCATCGGCGATGGCCTTCAACAGATCGTCGGGGCCGCCGGCAAAACGGTCGCCGAGCATTTCCCAGGTAAAGGTCTGGCAGCCGACTTTGAGGTCTTTCACGTTCATCCTTTCAATCCTTGATACCGCTTATTCCTTGATGCCCCCGTGGGGGGATCCTACTTGACCGAGCCCGCGGTCATGCCGGCGAGGAAGTACCTCTGGGCAACGAGATAGATGAGCAAGAGCGGTAGCGAGCCGAGCACGCTCATCGCCATCATCTGGTTCCATTCGAAGGCGTGCTGCCCCATCAACAGCTGGATGCCGATCGGGACGGTGCGCATGGACGTTGACTTCGTCAGCGTCAACGCAAAGAGAAATTCGTTCCAGCACAACAGGAAGGTGTAGACCGACGTCGCCACGATACCAGGCAGTGAAATCGGGACGATCACCCGCCAGAGTGCGGTCCAGCTGCTGCCGCCATCGACAGCCACCGCTTCGTCGAGATCGCGGGGCAAGGTGTTCAGATATCCAGTCATCAGCAGGATCGCGTAGGGCAGTGTAAACACCAGGTAAGTCAGGATCAGTGCGACGTAGGTATCGAAGATACCGTATGAGACGACAAGCCCGAAGAAGGGGATCAAAAGCGTGATCGGCGGAATCGTCTGCGTGCTGATGATGAGTGTGTTCAGGCTGCCCTTGCCGCGGAAGTTGAAGCGGCTGAACCCATAGGCCGCCAGCAAGGCGATCAGCACCGTCAGCACGGTCACCGCTCCGGCCACGAAGTAGCTGTTGAAGAAGAAGCGCAGCTTTACCGGGTCGCCAAGGATGGCTGCATACGCTTCCAGCGTGAAGGCCTTGGGCAGGATGGTTGGCGGCAGGGCAAAGATTTCGGTATTCGATTTGAACGAGCTGCTCAGCATCCAGTAGATCGGGAAGGCCGCGAAGAACAACCCCGCGGCAAGCGCGACATGCAGCGCAAAGGTGATCAGCCTGTCTTTCGGCGTGTGCCTTTTCCTCATGGTGACTACCGCGCCTTCTGATAGCGGATGTAGAACAGCGTCAGGCCGAGAGAGATCAGCAGGATGACCACAGCGCTCGCCGAGGCCTGCGACAGGTTGTAGCTCGAAAACGCCAGCTTGTACGTGTAGGTGCTGAGGACCTCGGTCGAGTAGATCGGGCCACCGCCCGTCGTTATCCAGATCAACGGAAAGACCTGCATGGTCCAGATGAAGTCGAGCAGCGAGATGCTGATGATGATCGGCATCAGCTGCGGGATGGTGATGAAGATCAGCTTCTGGTAAGCCTTCGCCCCGTCGATATCGGCGGCCTCGTAGAAATCCTTGGGGATGCCCTGCAAGCCTGCGAGCAGGCTGACCATGAAGAGCGGATAGCCCGCCCAGATATTGGCGAAGGTGACGGCGTGCAGCGCGGTCTCGGGCGAGGAAAACCACTCGACCTTGGAACCGATGATGCCCAATTGCAGGAGAATGCTGTTCACGACGCCGTTCGGCTCGAGCAGGAGGCGCCAGATCACGGCGATGATCACCGCGGTGAACAGCCAGGGCAGTATGTAGAGCACGCGCAGGATATTGCGCAGCGTCGGATTGATGCGGTCGCTGTTCAGCATGAGCGCGAAGGCCATGCCGATGGTCATGTGGAAAATGACACTCATGCAGGTGAAGTAGAGCGTGTGCCACAGCGAAGCCCAGAACACTGGGTCGTCGAAGATCGCCTGGTAGTGTTTCAGTCCGGCAAAGGATGGGTCACGACGCAGCACCGCGCTGTTCTGGAACGAATAGGCAATCACCGTCACCATCGGCAGCAGCATCAGAAGCCCGATTATGAGCAGCGAGGGCGACAGATAGAGGTAGGGTGCGACCGCTCGTTTCAGCTTGTGGTGGGAGCGCTTTTGCCGGGTCATGTGCCAACCTTGGGATACGCCTTCAAGAGAAGGTAAGCTTCAAAAACAGGTCCATCTCAAATTGCCGATCCGTTGTTGCCGGGTGGCCTGCCCGAAGTCAGACCACCCGGTCGAAGATAGCAAACGGGAACAGGCCGATCAGAATTTCGCCATCCAGCCCTTCTGAGCGGCGGCAGCAGCTTGTTCCGGAGACTGCTCGCCGGCGAGCATCTTCTGGGCTTGCACGTCGAACTGGGTCATCAGGTCTTCAGCCACCGGCAGGCCGGTGAACTCATTGGCGAGATAACCGGTCTTGAAGATTTCAAAAGCCTTGCCGAAAGCCTTGTCCGAGGTCACGAAATCGGGCTTGGCGTTGACGTTGCCGGGGAAGGCGTTGGCAAGCGACACCAGCTTGGCATTCACCTTTTCACCCATCAGATATTGGACGAGTTTCCAGGCCTCTTCCTGATGTTTCGAGGCAGCAGAGATGCCGATGCCCCAGGAGGCATAGGGAAGGCCGCGCTTGCCCGTATAGCCCTCCACGACCGGAACCGGGATGAGGTCGAAGTTCAGCTTGGGATTGCGCTTGCGGATGAGGTTCACATGCGCGAGCGAGTCGATCATCATCCCGACGCGGTCGTTGACGAATTCCTCGACCTTTTCCTGCTCGGTCTTGGTGGCGATGCCGGGCGAGATGGTGCCGGCGTCGTTGAGTGATTTGACGAAGGTGAGCATGTCCACCACGGGCTTGCCCTCGAGAGCGGGCTTGCCGTCCGCCATCATCGACTGACCCGATGCCCAGACCCACGACATCATGTCGTTCTGGACGCCGGACGGCGTCTGCAGCGACAGCGGCAGCACCCAGCCATACTGGTTCTTGTCGGCATGGGTCATCTTCTTGGCGGCTTCGAGAAACTCCGCGCGGGTCGACGGCAGCTTGGTCACGCCCGCCTGGGCGGCGAGGTCCAAATTGACGAAGACCGGATAGACGAAGGAAGCCACGGGAAACATCACCGCCTTGCCGTCCACCTTGATGATGTCGGCGACTTGGGCTTTGTCGAACTTGCTCGCATCCATCATCGGGTTCATGTCGGCGAGCGCACCCTGCGCGTTCAGATTGTTCACCCAGGCGCCGTCGAGCCCGACGACGTCGCTGAGCGTTCCGGTTGCAGCACCAACCGAGATCTGGTCTCGCGTGGTCGCATAGGGGCCGCTGACCAGCGTCACCTTGATGCCGGGATTCGCGGCCTCGAAATCGTCCATGATTTTCCGCAAGGAGCCTGCGGGCAATTCAGGCTCCCACCATTGGGTGAATTCCAGCGTCGTGTCCGCCATGGCGGCGGTTGCGCCAAGCAACCATGCGGCCGCGGCTATTTTCAGCATCGCGGGCTTTATCCGAAACGTCATTTTTTTCTCCTCCTTCTCTAGGATCGACCGCACAATGCAGCCGATCATCTGCTTCATTCAGAAGTCTTCTTACGAGTACTTCGCAGGCGCCTCGCTCTCGCCTGCGGGCTCTGCCACAGATCTTCAGATCGCCAGATGCGTCTCGGGATCGAAGAAATGGAGCTTGCTATCATCCAGGGCCAACCGGATTTCCGAGCCGGAGCGGACTGCGCTGTCCGGTTCGAATTTCGCCACCGCGTTCGACGTCAGGCCGAAGTCCTGCACCGCGTCGGGATCGCCGGAGTCCACCCGGACCGCGTCGATGTTCAGATGGACGATATGTTCGGATCCGAGCTCTTCGATCGACGTCACCTTTGCGGGTATCGTCTGATACTTGCGGCCGGATTCGAGGCTGCTGTCATAGAGATGCTCCGGCCGGATCCCGAACACGATTTTGCGCCCTGCATACGACCTCAAGCCTGGCCTGCGCACGAAGGCCGCATCCTGCAGCCGGATGGCAAAGGCGCCGGCCGTCAGTTCGTCGCCCGTCAGGGTGGCCTCGAAAAGGTTCATCGAGGGAGAACCGATAAAGCCGGCGACGAAGGCGTTCACCGGTGATTCATAGAGCCTCTTCGGTGTGTCGACCTGCTGCAGCACGCCGCCTTTCAGCACCGCGACCCTGTCCCCCATCGTCATCGCTTCGGTCTGATCGTGGGTCACGTAAATAGTCGTCACGCCGAGCTGCTTTTGCAGGCTGGTGATTTCGGCGCGCATCTGGACACGCAGTTTCGCGTCCAGATTGGAAAGCGGTTCGTCCATGAGAAAGGCGGCCGGCTCGCGCACCATGGCGCGGCCCATGGCAACGCGTTGACGCTGTCCGCCGGAAAGGTTGGCGGGTTTGCTGTCCAGCAAAGACGTCAGCTGAAGGGTTTTGGCGATCTCGTCCACGCGCTTCTTGCGTTCGGCCTTCGGCTTGCCTGCCAGCCGCATCGAAAAGGCGATGTTTTCGAACACAGTCATATGCGGGTAGAGCGCATAGCTCTGGAACACCATCGCGATGTCGCGATCCTTGGGCGGCATGTCGACGACGTCGGTACCGCCGATCCGAAGGCTGCCGCTGGTGATGTCCTCCAGTCCCGCGATCATTCGCAACGCGGTGGATTTGCCGCATCCGGACGGCCCGACGAGAATCAAGAACTCGCCGTCCTCGACCGACAGGTTCAATTGGTCGATTGCGCGAAAATTGTTCCCGTAGGTCTTGCAGATATTCTCAAGAACGACTTCTGCCATATTCCTCCCTCCACAAGTCTAAGCCACTGATTTTTATTATCCTTCTTGGCCCTTTCGCCCGTGAAAATGTTTCCTCGGATAGTTTCAGGCTATGTTCCGGTATCGAGTTGCGCATATCTGAGTTCGACTGCCGACGGCGCGTTTGCCGATGCCAGCAGTTCCGTGACCTGGTCATTCGTCGGAAGCGCCTCGCGCCCGCCACGCCCCGTTATCGAAAAGGCCGCCGCCGCGCAGCGAATGCCACCCGGCCGGCGGTGTCGGAACCGCGCGTCAATGCATGGGCATAGGCGCCATGAAAGCAGTCACCGGCACCGGTCGAGTCGACGACGACAACCCGGTGCGGAGGCAGGTGCCAGAGCCCTGTCGCATCGCGTCCGCGATAGTACACGCCCCTGCCACCATCGGTCAGAACCACGGCGGACCGCGACGGCAACCACAATGCATCGAGTATCTCGGCGGGCAATCGGCAGCCCGTAGCGGCCCGTGCAAAGCCCAGGGGAAGAATGAGGTGGTCGCATAGCGCGATCAGCCTCTCGGTGGCTGGGCCGCCGCTCCATTCGATATCGCCGAGGATCGCTAGGCCGAGATCGCGAGCCCGAGCCACGACATCCAGCGAGCGGATCGCGTAACTGTCGACGATCAGGACGGTCGCGCGGCTGAGGACCTCGCCCGAGAAATCCGGCGTGGTGCCCAGCATCGCTTCGTCGTCATATGCGATGAACCGCTCCCCATCCGAACCGACGGTGATGCGCGAGCGCACCGGGCGCGCGTGAGGGTGGCGCGGCGCGAACGCGGTTTCAACGCCGCTCGCAACGAGATCGCACAACACGGCGTCGTCGGCGGCACTGCCCAGCCATCCGACGAACCCGGCGCTTCCGCCGAGCCGCGCGACGGCGGCAAGTGCCGTTGCGACATTTCCCCCGAAAGCCCGGGCACTCTGCAGAACCTTCCCCTTGCCCGCCGACAACGGCTGATCGACATAGACGATGTCGTCGATCGCAATAGCGCCGAAGCCGAGGATCGAGGGGACGGCGGGCATCGTTCAGGCCCCCGCTTTCGCCAGGGCATCTTGCGCCGACAGGCCGTCATGGATGACGCCGCGAAAGGCAAGCGCCGCCTTCTGAGGATCGCCATGCCCCCAGAGATTGCGGCCCACCACGGCGCCGCGCGCACCGGCACGGATCGCGTCCGCCGTCTGCTGAAGGGCGCCGAGCAGCGTGTCGGTCTTCGGACCACCGGCGATCACAACCGGCACCGGGCAGGTCCGAACGGTCTCTCGAAACGACTCGAAATCGCCCGTGTAGCCGATCTTGATCACGTCGACGCCGGACTCATAGCCGATGCGCGCCGCATAGGCGATCTCGTCGGGGGTGAAGACGATTTTTGCCCCGTCGGTGAAATCGCGAGGGTAGATATGCGCCACCACCGGCATGCCGTAACGGGCCGCCGCATTCACCGAATCGGTCAGCCAGCGTATGTATTTGCCCTCGGTCGCGCCGCGCACCGGAATGGCCACGGCCAACGCATCGGCGCCAGCGCGCACCGCATCCTCGGGCGTTGCAATCAGCTCACTGATGCGATCGTCCGGGGTGAAGCAGCCGGCCTGGATCACCAGGGAAGCCTTGCCCGCATATTGCGGCCACAGATGGCGCGCGGTGCCAGGCTGGATGCTGACGTAGTCGGGTTTGCCCGCCATGACGCGTGCAAGCGCACCCGGCAGGTCGGCAAGGCCGCCTTTGCGCACGTCGCCATAGCCGACGAAGTGGTCGACCGCGCCGCCAAAAAGGTTCCCCGATGGATGCGAGAAGAGGCGCGCCAGGCGCACCTTGGTTCCGAGGCTCATGGGTCCAAAACTCTCCAATCGATTGACTTCAAAATCCCGTACCCAGTGTTTTCGAAAGAAAGGATAAATGCAATCTTTCGAAATCTTTCGAATTCGCATATTTTTGGTAGAGTGAACCGAGGCCAAGGCGATCGCTTGGCGCATGGAGGCAAGGACAGGGCAATGTTGTCAGAGCAGAGACGCCAATCGATCCTGGGTGAAGTGCAACGCAGCGGACAGGTTCGCATCAAGGACCTGTCAGACGATTTTGGCGTGTCGGAAGTCACGGTGCGCTCCGACCTCGAGATACTGGACCGCAAGGGACTGCTGACCAAGACCCGTGGAGGGGCGGTGACCCGGACCACGGATTCGACCACGGCCGCGTTCGCCCGGCGGATGCAAACGAACCTCGATGCAAAGAAACGCATCGCCCGGGCAGCGGTAGAACTGTTCGAGGACAACCAATCGGTCATCTTCGACGGCGGCTCGACATTGATGCAGGTTGCCATGCTGTTACCACCGCTCAGCAATGTCGTGGTCGCGGCCACGGCGATGAATATCGTGCAGCATCTGATGCATCGGCCCGGGCTCGACGTTCACATGATCGGTGGCCGGGTCTATCCAGACACGGTGAGCACGCTGATCACCGATGCCGACACGGCTCTCGGCGGCTTGGTGGCGCATCAGGTCTTTGTTGGAGCGCATGCGATTGACTCGTCACTGGATGTGGTCGACGTGAACGAAGACATGGCGCGAACGAAGCGAAACCTTGTGCGCATGGCCCGGCGCGTTGTCCTCCTTGCGGATTCGAGCAAATGGGGCGTCAGCGGGACCTCCAAGGCATTTTCGCTGTCGAGCGTCGATGTTGTGATCACCGACGATGGCCTGTCCGGCCCGATACGCAGCCAGCTCGATAGGACCGGGGCCAAGGTGATCTATGCCTGACCCCGTCGCGGTCCCTGGCCGCGACGGAAAGATCTATGCGCGCATGACCCACGGGATTCGCATCGGCGCCCGGCCGTTTTTTCAGGTCTGTCATCTTCTCCTCCCAAGGCCGGCAGCCTCCCAATATCGCGCCAGCATTTTCGCATGTTCTATAAAAATTTTACGCGCGTCAATATTTAAAATGTTGTATAGCGCTTTTCGAAGATGATCCGTTGCCGGAGCAACGGATCCGGCAGAGCATGACGAAGTTGGGAGGTAAGGCCAAAAATGCAGGCAAAATCAAAGACGAAGCTCGGAATCGGCGTCATCGGATGCGGCAACATCTCGATGACCTACCTGCGCAATGCCGCGCTTTTCGGCGGCATCGAGCTGCGCGCCTGCGCCGATATCTCGACCGACATGGCAGCGTTGCGAGCCAAGGAATATGGCATCAAGGCACTGGGCGTCGATGCGCTGCTCGCCGACCCCGAGATTGATCTCGTCCTCAACCTGACCATTCCTGCCGCACATTTCGACATTTCGTTCTCAGCGCTTTCGGCGGGAAAACATGTCTTCACCGAAAAGCCTCTGGCGACGTCGGCCAGCGACGGGCGTCGGCTGGTGGCAGAGGCGGCCAAGCGCGGCGTGCTGCTCGGCTCGGCGCCTGATACGTTCCTCGGTGCCGCCGGGCGCCGGGCGCGCCGCCTGATGGATGAGGGCGCCATCGGCCGCCCGGTCACCGGCACCGCCTTCATGATGGGGCGCGGCATGGAGCACTGGCACCCGAACCCGCAATTCTACTACCAGCCGGGCGGCGGCCCGGTGTTCGACATGGGCCCCTACTACCTGACCATGCTGGTCAATCTGCTCGGTCCTGTCGCGCGCGTCATGGCGATGGCGACGCGCGGCCAGGAGGAACGCTTGATCACCGCCGAAGGACCGTTCAAAAACACCAGCTTCGAGGTCGGCACGCCGACCAACGTGCTGTCGCTGCTCGAATTCCGCTCGGGCGCCACCGTCACCTTCGGCGCGTCATGGGACGTCTTCAAGCACTCCAACCATCCGATCGAACTGCATGGCACGGAAGGCTCGCTGCGCCTGCCCGATCCCGACACGTTCGGCGGCACCGTTTCGCTGTCCGAACGCGGCGCCGAGTGGAAGGATTTTGCCAGCGAAGGCGAGCTCTACGGCGCCCGTAACTGGCCATACGCAGCGCCTGATCGCGCCAACTATCGTATGCTCGGCGTCGCCGATCTGGTGCGCTCGCTCCAGACAGGGGCAACGCCCCGCGCATCCGGCAATCTGGCGCTGCATGTGCTGGAAATCATGGAAGCGATCCTGCATTCGGGCGAAACCAAAAGCTCGGTCGCCATTGCTGGCGATGTCGTCCAGCCGGCGCTGCTGACCGAGGACGAGGCAAGCAGCCTGCTCGCCTAGGCACGGGCATGACGGAGGTGGGGATGACGCTCGATCCGGATGCCTTGCGCGCCCTCGAAATCGGCCGTGCGGCCGGTGGCGAGCCATTCGAGAACGGCAGCGTGGCGGCGGCGCGGGCCGCCTACAACGCTTCCTTCCCGACACAGCAGGGCGAGCACGAGCCGGTTGCGGCGACCTCGCAACAAGAGATCGACGGGCCGAACGGCCCGGTCACGTTCCGCATCCATCGCGGCATCGGCGCACCGCGAACCGGGGCGCGCGCCGTGCTCTATCTGCATGGCGGCGGCTGGGTCATCGGCAATCTCGATTCGCATGACGAGATCTGCCGATGGCTCGCCAATCTGGGCAACGCCGTCGTCGTCTGCCCCGATTACCGGCTGGCGCCGGAGCACAGGTTTCCGGCAGGGCTCGAGGATTGCGCGGCGGCGCTCCGCTTCATGGCGGAAAACGCCGGAGAACTGGGCATCGACCCCGCCCGCATCAGCCTTGCCGGTGACAGCGCCGGCGGCAACCTTGCCGCGGTGCTGGCGTTGCTCGCCCGCGACGGGCTGGCGCCGCCGCTTGCCGCCCAGATCCTGATCTATCCCAACACCGATGCACGCCAGACAGCCGACAGCTACCGGCGCTTCGGCGACGGCTTCGGGCTCACCGCCGCCACCATGGCCTGGTTCCGCGACCACTATGTGCGAACGCCGGACGACATCACCGACTGGCGCGTCTCGCCGCTGCTGGCCTCGAGCCTTGCCGGCGCCGCACCGGCGTTTGTCGTGATCGCCGGCCATGACATCCTTGCCGACGAAGGCACGGCCTATGCCGAGCGGCTGCGGGCCGAGGGCGTACCGCTGGTCCTGCGGCACTGGCCGGGACAGATCCACGGCTTCGTCTCGATGGGCCGCCACATTCTGGCGGCGCGGCAAGCGGTGAGCGAGGCGGCGGCCTGGCTGCAATTGCAAACACGCACTCAGGCTGATTGACGCATCACCAGCGCCGCGCCGAGCTTGACGTTGCGTGCCAGACCCTGGCCGGGCGGGTCGGTCTCATCCAGCAAGGCCAGCAGCATCTCGACGCTGCGGCCGGCCATGGCGGCGAAATCCTGCGCCATGGTGGTCAGCGCCGGACAGGTGTAGCGGCTCAGCGGATGATCGTCATGGGCGGCGACGCGGAAGTCGCAATCGGGCCGGCGGCCGATCTTCAGCCCGCGCGAAAAAGCCGCCGCCATGACGCCGAAGGCGAGACGGTCGTTGGCGCACAGCAGCGTGCGCGCCGGCAGGCCGCCTTTCTCGAGCGTCCGCTCCATCCACTCATGGCCGATGCGCTCGAAATCCCAGTTGTAGCCGCCCGCCGCCTCAAGGACGACGGGTTCCAGGCCGGCGGCTCGCATCGTCTCGATATAGCTCTGCAGGCGTTCGCCCGAATTGTGGTTCACATGCGGAATGTCGACATAGACCGGCGGTTCGCCGGACCGGCAGAGATAGTCGACGATGGTCGACGTACTCTGGTGGTTGTCGTTGCCGACGAAAGGCGTGTCACCTTCGATGTAAGTGTCGAAATAGACGATCGGAATGTCCTCGCTCATCCGCTCGAAGACGCCGGGTTCGGAGACCAACCCGAGCGGAGCGACGATGGCGCCGGCGACCTTCAGCGACAACAGCGTCTTGACCGATTCCGCCTCCAGTTTCGGCGAACCGTGCGAAGAGATGACGATCGGCCAGAAACCCTCATCGCGGCAGCGCAGTTCGATGCGGCTGACCATTTCGGCATAGAACGGATCGGTAATCGTCGGCACGACGATGCCGACATTGCGGGTGCGCTTGCGGTTGAGATTGCGCGCGAAAACGTTGGGCTGATAGTCCGAGGAGCGCAGCGCCGCCTCGATGCGCGCCCGCGTCGCCGGCTTCACGCTGGCAGGATCGTCGAAATACTTCGACAGGGTCGGCCGCGACACGCCGGACGCCCTGGCGAAATCATCCATCGTGCGGTGGGTCTTCTCCGCCATCGATATTCCTTTGCCCGCGCCCGCCGACCTTCCCGGTCCGGCCAGAATCAGTCCTGCCGCCGTTGCCGTGAGGCAGCATTGCTTGACTGAATTTGTTCAGTCAAATTTTCGCGTTTCCACTACAACGCAAAAGAGTTGCGCGCGTCAAATTATTTATTGACGCTCTAAGGCTTGTTGAGATTCATCGTGAGTTAATGACGGCAGCCGCGAGATTGATGAAGGCTGCAAAGCTATGGTCGGTTTTGTCGGCACGCATGGCGATGCGCTTGAACTCCTTGAGTTTGCAGAAGAAGTTCTCGATTAGGTGGCGCCATTTGTAGAGTTCCTTGTCGAGCGGCAGGGGAGAAGCGCGACGGGAGTGCTGTGAAATAACGATCTTGGCGCCGCGCTCGTTCAGATCGGCAATGATGGTGTTGCTGTCGAAGGCTTTGTCGGCGATCAAGCCGCCGAAGCAGACACCATCAATGAGCGGTGCAACGCCCACCGTGTCGAACCGCTGGCCGGGCAAAAGGACAAAGCGCACCAGATTTCCAAGTGCATCGGTGAGCGCCAGGATTTTGGTGGTCATGCCGCCCTTGGAGCGGCCTATGGCCTGGCTTTGAGTCCCCCTTTTGCGCCCTGTCCATGGCGGTGGACCTTGACGATGGTGGCATCGACCATGGCGTATTCCATGTCCGGTTCATCCGAGCAGGCCTCGAAAAGCTTTATAAAAACATCGGCTTTGACCCAATCGCGGTAGCGCTTGAAAACGGTGTTCCAGCTCCCGAAGAAGGCGGGAAGATCTCGCCATGGGCTTCCGGTCCGCACGATCCAAAGCAAGGCTTCAATGAAGCGGCGATTGTCACCCCCACTTCGTCCGGGGTCGGTTGGTTTACCCAGACAATGCGGTTCCATCTTCGCCCATTGGGCGTCCGTCAGCACGAATCGGTCCATCCAAAGCTTGAATCACAACCAAGCCAAAACTGGAATCCTGAATCTCAACAAGCCTTAAAACGAAAACTCGGACTTGGAGCCTCGGTTACGGCTTCGGCAGCAGGACCAGCGCTCCGGTCGTGCGGCGGGATTCCAGATCGCGGTGCGCGTCGGCGGCGTTGGCGAGGGTGTAACGCGTCGGCGCCTCTACGCGGACCACACCTTGCCGCAGCGCCTGGAAGAACCTGGCGACGTGCGGCGCGAGTTTTTCCGGCGTGTCGGTGTAGTGGCCATAGTTGGGCCGCGAAATGGTCAGCGACTTCGACGCGAAGCGGCCGATATCCCAATTGCCGATCGGTCCTGAAGCCTGACCGAAGCTGACGAGATGGCCACGCACGGCAAGGGCGGCGAGCGAGCCGGCGAATGTGTCGTTGCCGACTGCGTCATAGGCGACGTCGGCGCCCCTGCCCCCGGTCAGCCGCATGACGGCATCGGCGAAATTTTCGCGGGAATAGACGATGACATGGTGCGCGCCGAGACGCTCGACGACGCGGGCTTTGTCGTCGCTCGACACGGTCGCGATCACCGTCGCCCCGAGATGACGCGCCCATTGCACCAGCAACTGGCCGATGCCGCCGGCCGCTGCATGGATGAGGACGATATCGCCCGGCTTCACGGCGTGGACATCATGCAGCAGGAAACTGGCGCTGACGCCCTTGAGCAGGCCGGCGGCGGCGATCTCATCGGCAATGTCGTCCGAGAGATGAACCAGCAGCTCGGGCGCCATATTGCGCCGCTCGCTATAGGCGCCGACCGGCGGACAGGCATAGGCAACACGGTCGCCAATCGAAAAGCCCGACACCGCCGAGCCGACTGCCTCGATGATACCGGCCGCCTCCATGCCCGGCACGCCGGGCGGCTGCAGGAGGTCGAAAAACCCGGTGCGGCAATAGACGTCGATAAAATTGACGCCGATCACCGTGTGGCGGATCCGCACCTCGTTCGGCGCTGGCGGCGGCAGCCCGATCTCCTTGAACTGCAACTCCTCCGGTCCGCCATAGCGCTCGACAACGATCGCCCGGGTCGTTGCGGCCTGGCCAGGCGCGGCCATTGACACGGCACGCGGCATGCTCGCCAACGGGGTCGGGCCGACCATCGCATGGGGCGGTCTCGTCTCGACTGGCGAGCCCACGCTCCTGCGTCGCAGCAGATTGCGCACCGCCGCGAAGCCGGCCTGGTAGATTCCTTCGGTGACCAGCCTGACCAGTTCGTCGCGGCGATGCGCCGGCGGCTGGAATTCGGAGCGCCATTCCCAGAAGGTGGCATTGCCGTCGGTCACCGGCTTCAGCCGCAGCGAGGCGACATAGCCCATCAGCGGCAGCGGCGCTTCGAGCAGGCAATAGCTCAGCCGCCGGTCCTTGTCGGACAGTGCCAGCAACTGCTCGCGCAATTCACCGCCATCGTTCAGCCGGAAGTGACGCACGGAGCCTACCGCATCGACCGGTTCGCCGCCCTCGATCTCGCTGAAAGCGATCGCCGGATGCCAGCGGTCATGGCCGTTGAAATCGCGCAGGATCGCCCAGACCTCGTCAACCGGTGCATCGATGATCGTGCTCTGGCAAACCTTGACCATCGGCCGGCGTCAGCGCCCGAACCGGTGTTTCAGCGCGGTCAAGGCGGTCTGAAACACGCCATGGCCGATCTGATGCATGAGAGCAGCCTCGCGATCCGGCGCGCAATCGAACTCCGCTTGCCATTCGGCCAAGGTGAGGTTGCCGTCGGTGATCGGCGTCAGCGACAGGGTGGCAATATAGTTCTCCACCGCCATCGGGCTTTCGAGGATCGCATAGCTGCAGGACAGGTCGTAGTCGGACAGCGCCAGCAGCCTTTCGCGAATGCGGCCGCCGTCCTTCAGCGTGAAATTCCTGATGCAGCCGATCTGGTCGGCCTGGGCGTTCTGCTCGATGCGGCACTCGGCGACGAACGGCGCCCAGCTTGGCAATGCGTTGAAGTTTCGCACCAGCTTCCACACCTCCGCTGCCGGCGCTGGAATGACCGAGGAGACATAGACCTTGGTCATGCTTGCGAGCCGGCTATGGGCATTGCAGTCCGCGCATGCATTGTCCCGCGCCGCGCCAGGTCGACCCCCACTCCGTCGAGCTTCGCTCGACACCTCTCCCCCGATCGACGGGGGAGAGGAAGGGCGCGAACCATCCGCGGCAGGCTCCTTTCCTCTCCCTCCGGAGGGGGAGAGGTGGCGCTGCGAAGCAGCGACGGAGTGGGGGAACCACTTGGCAATCAGGCGCAAGATATCGTCTCGCACGGCCCAACGAAGCACAACGAAACACCGCCCTCACCTCAGTGATCGCGGTCGTCATCGTCGTCCTTGGCGGGTTTGCCTTTGCCCTTCTTGTCACGGGTCAGGCTGGAAATATCCTTGGCGTCGCGCAGCACGTCGGTCATGCGGCCGAGCGAACCGCCCTCGATGCCGATCTCCTTCATCAGATTGTCGATCATCGGCGCCTGCACCCGGTAACGCAGCGCGGAATCGATGACCTCGTCGGTGACGTTGCGGTTGCCGCCTGAGCCGCCATTGATGCCGTCGACATGCAGGATCTTGATGCCGTCGATCTTCTCCATCGGCTTGACGCTCTCGCGGATGATCCCTTCCATGTGGTCGAGCAGCTTTCCGCGCAGGCGCCCGGCCCGCGCACCTTCGGAAAGGATGTTCTCGGCCTCGTTGAGCTGGCGGTGGCCGGCGGCGTCGACCTCGTAGCGCTGGGCCGCGGCAAGGGCGTGGATCTTCTCCGACTCGGCCGAAGCGACTGCGGCGATCTTCTGCGCCTCGGCCAGGCTCTTCGCCGCCTTCATCTCGGCGTCCGCCGCGGATGTGATGCGCAGCGCCTCGCGCTCGGCTTCGCGCTGCGCGCCGATCAGGTCGGTCAGCTTGCGACGTTCGGCGATCTCGCGCTCGCGGGCGGTGAAGGCCTGCTCCTCGGCCTGGACCGCCTTGGCCCGCACGGCTTCGGAAGCCGCGATCGCGGAGGAACGCTCCTGCGTCTTCTTGGCGATGTCGATCGCCTTCTGGATCTCGGCGATCTCGATCTTCTGGTCGCGGTCGACACCCAGCTGCCTGATGTCGCGGTCCTTGATCAGCCGCGCTTCCTCGATGCCGCGCTCGGTGGTGATGCGGGCGCGCTCGACCTCTTCGCCGGCCGAAATCTCGGCTTCCTCGAACGCCTGGCGCTTGGCGATCTGCAGCGCTTCGAGGTGGCGCTCGCGTTCGATGCGGACCTCGTCGACGACGCGCTCCTGCGCGATCCGCGCGGTCTCGGTCGCCTGGTTCTCGATGATCTCGGCACGACGCTTCTCCGCCTCGGCCCGGGTCACCTCCAGCGCCTTTTCGGCGAGCGCGATCTGGCGTTCCAGTTCGGCGACTTCAAGCAGCTTCTTGCGTTCGATCTCGAGCTTGCTTTGCGCGCCTTCGCGCTCGATGCGGGCCTTCTCCAGCGACAGTTCGAGCGCGATCTGCTCGCGCTCGGTCAGTTCGCGCATCTTCATCTCGGTCTCGTCGAGCGAGCGGCGGCGCGCGATCTCGCGGCGCTGCGTGTCCTCCTCGCTCTTGATGCGCTCCTCGGTGATGTTGCGCTCCTGGTTGAGCCGCGATTTTTCGACCGCTTCGCGCGACGAAAGCTGTGCCTGCTCGGACTCCTGGTCGCGCAACGCCCGCTCGATGGCGAGCTCCGAACGCTGTGCCGCACGGCGAATCTCGACCTCGCGCTCCTGTTCGAGGCGGGCATATTCGCTGTCGCGATCGATCTCCAGCACCTTGCGCTGGGTGTCCAGATTCTGGTTGCGGATATCGACCAGCGTGCGCTGCTCGATCTCGTTGCGCATCCGGCGCCGGGTCTCGATCGATTCCGTCAGCTGCGTCAGGCCTTCGGCGTCGAAGGCGTTTGACGGATCGAAATATTCGAGGCTGGTCTGGTCGAGGTCGACGATGGCGACGCTTTCGAGTTCCAGGCCGTTGGCGGCGAGCGATTCCTCGGCGAGCCTGCGCACCCTGGCGGCATAGTCGCCGCGCAATTCATGCATTTCTTCCAGCGTCATCTGGGCGGCCACGGTGCGCAGCGCGCCGGCGAACTTGCCCTCCAGCAATTCGCGCAGGCTGTCGGGCTGCAGCGTGCGGCGGCCAAGCGTCTGCGCGGCTGCCGCCACCAGCTCGCGACTGGCGCCGACGCGCACGAAAAAATTCGGCGATCAGGTCGACGCGCATGCGGTTGCGGGTGATCAGCGCCAGTCCGTCCTCGCGCCGCACCTCGATGCGCAGCACGTTCATGTTGACCGGGGTGATCTCGTGCAGCACCGGGATGACGAACGCGCCGCCATTGACCACCACCTTCTCGCCCAGGAAGCCGGTGCGCACGAACGCCGTCTCCTTGGTCGAGCGGCGATAAAGCCAGCGCAAGATGTAGACGGCGATCACCACGACAACCGCGGCAATGATCAGCCACAACAGGAAAGCGCCAAAGGTCTGCGCGTCCATGATCTATCCTCCCCAAGACAATACGGTCGGCACGGGGCGACCGGCGATATTTTCAAACATCCACCCGCACGGTGGCGAAGTCCAATTCTTCATGCCCGCCTCTGCAGCTTCGGCGTGATCGCGTGGAAGGCAGCAATCGCCGCGTCGACGAAAGGCGTGTCGTTGATGTTGGCCCGCACGCGTTCGACATGGCGCAAGGGCGTGCGGCGAACCGTCTTCTCGATCGCCTCGAACAGAGCGTTGTCGGCTTCCGGATCATGAAAGGGCTGGCCGGGCGCATCAAGCATCGACACGCCGCCTTCGGGAAGCAGGAAGCGCACCGGGCCGTTCATGGCGTTGAGCCGGGCGCCGATCCATTCGCCGAAAGCGCGGTTCTCGTCGCGCGTGGTGCGCATCAGCGTGACGTTGGGATTGTGAATGACGAATTTGCGGCTGCGGAATTTCTCCGGCACGCTGTCGCGCGGGCCGAAATTGACCATGTCGAGCGCGCCGGTCGAGCCGACATAGGGCAGACCGGTGCGGATGGCCGCCCCAAAGCGATCCTCTGTCGCCGGGAAGACGCCGCCGACGATCATGTCAGCGACTTCCGTGGTGGTGAGATCGAGGAAGGCCGACAGCAGCCGGGAGTCGCCGAGGTTTTCCATCGCCCGCCCGCCAATGCCGGTGGCATGGAAGACGAGGCAGTCATAGTCGGCCTCGAGGCGTTTGGTCACCGCTTGCACCAGAGGCGTGGTGACGCCGAACATGGTGATGCCGACGGCCGGTCGCGCCAGCTTGCGTTTTGCTTCCCACGCCTCGGCGTTGGGCAGTTGCGCGACCATGCCGGCCATGGCGTGCGCGGCGTTGGACAGCACCTGTTCGGTGATTGAGTTCAGCCCCTGAACATCGGCGACCGAATGGAGCATCATGATGTCGGCGCCGCCGACATATTGGGCGACGTCGCCGGCCGCCACCGTCGAGACCATCAGCTTCGGGATGCCGACCGGCAGCACGCGCATGCCCGCCGTTGCCAGCGTGGTGCCGCCGGAACCACCGGCCGAGATCACACCGCCGATGCGCGGTTCGCGCTCGATCCAGCGTGCGAAGGCTTCGGCCATGGCGCTGACCGAGCCACCGCGATCATTGGTGAAGACGGCGGACGAACCCCGCTGGTGCATGCCGGCCACCTGCATGGCGGGGACATCGGCGCTTGTCGGTTTTCCCGATGTGGAGAGATCAACCGTGCGCACGGGCAGGCCGAGCGCTTTCAGCCGGTCGGCGACGAAGCGCAATTCCTTGCCCTTGGTGTCAAAAGTGCCGACGACCAGCACGGTCCGGCCGATGCGCTCGGCAAAGGGAATGGCAAAAACCTTTTTCAAATCGTCCTGCGGTGCTGCCTTGTCGACCGCTGCCTGCCGCAGCTCGGTGACCGGGACGTTCCAGCGGTTGGGCAGTTCGGTGACTGGGCGATAGACGCCGTTCTGCGGCATCGGCTCGGCCGAACCGGTGCCAGCCCTGTCGACGCGGTAAACTTCAGCCAGTTGTTCCCTGGCCTGCGCCACGTCCGCCGGCGTGACTTGCGCTTCCTCGCCATGGCGGCCGACTCCGAGCAGCCGTTGCTGCAATTCGCGGTCGGCGGCGAGCGCCTTGGCATCCATCAGCCGGTTGATGCGGCCATTGACCATGATGGCGACCTGGTTCGACACCGCGGTCGCCACGCCGATATTCTGCTCGATAACCAGCACCGCCATCTCGCCTTCGGCGGCGAGGTCGACCAGCATGCGCTCGACCTGGTCGACGATGACTGGCGCCAGACCTTCGGTCGGCTCGTCCATAACCAAAAGCTTGGGATCGCTGAGCAGCGCCCGCGAGATGGCCAGCATCTGCTGTTCGCCGCCAGACAACTGCGAGCCGCCATTGCCGCGGCGTTCGGCCAGGCGCGGAAAGGTCTGGTAGACGCGCTCGACTGTCCAGCTCGCATCGCGCCTGTTGCCGGCGGCGAGGCGCAGATGCTCGTCGACCGTCAGGCTTGGCCAGACACGGCGGCCTTGCGGCACATAGCCGACACCGAGCCGATGGATTTCGTGCGGCTCGAGCGCCGTGATTTCGCGGCCGTCGACGCGGATCGAGCCGGACTTGGCCCGCTTCAAGCCGACGATGGTGTTGCACAGCGTCGACTTGCCCATACCGTTGCGGCCGACCACCGACAGCACGCCGCTTTCCAGCGTCAGGGAAACACCTTGCAGCGCATGGCTCTCGCCATAGAAGACCTGCAGATCGTCGATGCGCAGCATGGCCTTGGCGATCTTCCCAGGCGTTTGGCGAGAGGTGCGCTCAGCCATGCTTGCCCCCGAGATAGATCTCCTGAACCTCAGGATCGGCCTCGATCTCCTGCGGTGTGCCTTCCTTGAACAGGCGGCCATTGTGCATCATCGAGACATATTCCGAGACGCGCAGCGCGACATCGAGATCGTGCTCGATGATGATGTAGCCGATATGCTTCGGCAGCGCGTTGAGGATGGCGACGAGATCGCGGCGCTCGGTCGGCGACAGGCCGGCCGCCGGCTCGTCGAACAGGATGAAGCGCGGCGCGCCGGCCAATGCCAGCGCGATCTCCAGTTGGCGCTGCTGACCGTGGCTCAGCGTCGCCACCAGCGTGTCGCGGTAGGTTTCCAGATGCACGGCGTTGAGGATCGATTCCGCCTGCACCATGTTGACGTCGTTTGCCGCCGGGCGCAGCAGCGAGAACCGCCGGCGCGAAACGCCACGGCAAGCGAGAAAGATGGAATCGAGGACTGACAGGCCCTTGAACAATTGCGATATCTGATAGGTGCGGCGCAGCCCGCGCCGGATGCGCTCATGCGGCGGCAGGTCGGTGATGTCCTCGCCGAAGAAACGGATGCGCCCCGCCGTCGGCAGGAAGTCGCCGGTCACGGCGTTGAACAGAGTCGTCTTGCCGGCGCCGTTGGAGCCGAGGACCGCGCGCCGTTCGCCGGCCGCGATCCTCATAGTGATGCCCGAGAGCGCCACCAGCGCCCCGAAATGCCGCGCCACGCCATCGAGCTCCAGCGCATAGGCGCCGGTGCTCTGGAGACGGTTTGCTGCGAAGCTTTCGGTCACTGGCGGCTGCACTCGACGTCCGGTTACGGGCAGCTCGGATTGTCGCGGTTGACCGCGCCGAGCTTCATGAACTCGTCTTCGGGAATGCCGAGCGTCTGGTTGACCTGCGGCACGACCTTGACCAGCTTGTTGAGGAGATTGCCGTCGGCGCCTTCGGTGACCTCGGTCAGGAAGATGTCGGCGATGGCGTTGCGGTTCTTGTCGAGCGACACCTTGCCGGTCGGCGTGTCGAAGGACAGTTTCGACAGCGCGTCGCGCAGCTTCTTGCCGCCGTCGGAGACATCGCCGCCGACCTGGTCGAGGCCGAGCAGCGTCGCCTTCATGTCGACATAGTAGCCATGGGCGAAGAGCGAGGGCGACGGAAACGCGCCCGGCTGCTTCTTGTAGGCCTCGACGAAGGCCTTCCAGGCCGGCGCGTCATTGGTGTCGGCGGTCGGGCCGGCCGACGGCGTGCCCTTCAGCACATCCTTCAGCTTGCCTTTCGAGGTCAGCACGGTCTGGTCGACGGTGATCGAACCGCCGATCAGCGGCGCGGTGCCGCCGCTTTGTTGGTACTGGGTCAGGAAGTTGACAGCATCGGCGCCGCCGAGCGCGACATAGATCGCGTCGACGCCTTCAGGAATGGCGGCGATGACCGAGGAAAAGTCCTTGTTGCCGATCGGCACCCACGACTTCGACGGCACGTGACCGCCGGCCTTGCAGAACTCGGCCATGAAGCCGAACACCTGCGTGTAGGGGAAGGAATAGTCCTCGGCGACGGTGGCGACTTTTTTGTAGCCCTTGTCCTTGAAGGCATAGGTGCCGAGGCCGGCCATCCACTGCGCGCCATCGGTCGAGAAGCGGAAGAAGTTCTCCGCCGGATTGCGCAGCGTGGTGTCCTGCGCGGCCGAAGTGCCGTTGATGAAGGTCACGTTCGGCTGGGTCTTGGCGTAGTCTTTGACGGCGAGGCCTTCGTCGCCCGAGAGCGGGCCGACCAGCACCTTGACGCCGTCCTGCTCGACCAGCTTGCGCGCGGCGCGTACCGCACTGTCGGGCGAGGCATCGGACGAACCCTTGACGATCTCGATCTTCTTGCCGGCAACCTTGCCACCGACTTCCTCGACCGCGGTCATGGCGCCGCGCTCGCTATCCTCGCCGAGCACCGTGAACGGCCCCTCGAAAGTGGCGAGCAGGCCGATCTTGATGGTGTCGTCGGCAGCCAGCGCCATCGACGGCGCCGTTAGCCCGGTGAACACAGCCAGCGCGAGCACTGTACGTCTATGCATCCTCATGATTTTCCTCCCGTTGATTTCGTTTTTGCAGTGGTTCATTCCATCCCGGCGGCTAGGGGCCGGGACGCAAGGACTCCTGGGCAAGATGTGGCTTGATCCTCCCCCACAACCCAAGAATTCCATCCGGTGAGACGAAGACGATCACCAGGAACACCATGCCGATCAGCGTGTTGAAACGCTCGGCGCCGACGATGTCGATGGCGAAGGTCTGCATCAGGATAACGACGACCGCACCCAGAAACGGCCCGATCGGGTGGCGCAGGCCGCCGATGACGGCAATGATCAGCACGTCGATCGCGGCATCGACGCCGATGGTGCCGGGCGAGACGCGGCCGTTGAACCAGACCAGCAGCACGCCCGCCAGTCCGGCGATCACGCCGGCCAGCAGCCAGGCGAAGACCTTATGCGCGGTGACGTGATAGCCCAGCGCACGCATGCGGCGCGGATTGTCGCGGATCGCCTGCAAGGTCATGCCGAAGGTCGAGCGCGAGCCGTAGAGCACGGCGGCATAGGAGAGCACCGCCAGGCCAAGGCAGAGATAGTAGAACGGCCTGGGGTCACGCCAGTTGACGCTCCAGAAGGCTGGCGCACGGATGCCGGCATAGCCGGAATGGCCGTTGAAAATGGCGTAGTTCTGCTGCGCGAAATAGTAGGTCGCGGTAGCGATCGCCAGCGTGATCATGATGGTGTAGATGCCCTCGGTGCGCACCGAGATCCAGCCGATCAGCGCCGATGCCAAAGCCGCCGCAAGCAGCGCGAACGGCACCGCGAGCCACCATGGCCAGCCGAAGCCGAGGATGTTGGAATTGTTGTTGCCGAGGATGGCGATGGCATAGGCGGCTATGCCGGCAACAGTGATCTGCGCCAGGCTCACCATGCCGCCATAGCCGGCGAGCAGCATCAGCGACAGGCCGAGCATGCCGAAGATCAAGGAATAGCCGCCGATCTGCGTCAGGAAGAAATCGGATGCCACCAAGGGATAGAGCACCAACGCGACGGCCAGAATGATGTGGCCGGCGCCGAGCTTCTCCAGCCAGTTCCGCTGCGCCGCTGCATTGGGGGTGGCGATAGCCAGGCTCATCTTGCCTTCCCCATAATGCCTTGCGGTCGGACCGCCAGCGTCACCACCATGATGACGAAGGTCAGCACGATGCCATAGGTCGGGAAGTAGACGAGGCCGATCTGCTCGGCGAGGCCGATGAGCAGCGCACCGATGGCGGCGCCCGTGATCGAACCCATGCCGCCGACGATGACCACGACCAGCGAGGCCAGGAGGTAGCGCACATCCTCACCGGGCGCGACCGAGAGCGCCGAGCCGCCGACGACGCCGGCAAAGCCGGCAAGGCCGGCACCAACGGCGAAGACGATGGCGAACACCGCATGCACATTCACACCCGACGCCTGCAGCATGGCGCGGTCGTCGACGCCGGCGCGGATCATCATGCCGACGCGGGTCTTGTGCAGCATCAGCCACAGGCCGACGCCGATGACGATCGCCGCCGCCAGCACGACGACGCGGTAGAGCGGATAGGTGAGGAAGACCGAGGCGCCGTTGGAACGCACGGCTGTGATGATGGGCAAGGTCAGGGCGCCGTCGAGCCATTCCGGTGTGGTGATCTGGTAGGTGCCGCCGGCCCACACCGCCAGCATCAGATCGGCGGCGACGATCGAGATGCCGATCGAGACCAGGGTCTGGCGCAAATCATCGCCTTCGAGGCGACGGAAAACGAAGACCTGCATGACGACGCCGACGATGGCCAGCACGGCAAAACCGGCGGCGACGCCGAGCAGCCAGTAGCCGGTGCGGTTGGTGACTTCGTAGCCGATATAGGCGCCGAGCAGATAGAGCGAACCATGCGCGAGATTGACGTTGCGCATCAGGCCGAAGATCAGCGTGAAGCCGCTGGCGACGAGGAAATAGAGGCCGGCCAGCGTGATGCCGTTGAGGATGGCGCTGACGAAGGCCTTTTTCGAAATCAGGATCGCGTTCAGCCAATCCGGCCAGACAGCGAAGACCAGCCATGCGATGATCGCGACGCCAAGCAGGCCGACAAGGCCCCAGGCCTGCCGGCGCGTCATGCCGCCCTCCGAGAGCGCCGACTGCGATGGCCGGTCGAGCAGGCTCATGCCGTCAGCCGCCGGCGCTGCTCGTTCATGCGCGGCGCCTTGTGGAACTTGCCGTCCTTCATGATGGCGAGGATGCGGTTCTTGTCCTGCAGGATGCGCACATCCGCGATGGGGTCGCCGTCGATCAGCAGGATGTCGGCGAGGTAACCTTCCTTAATCATGCCGAGCTCGTCGCCCATGTTCATGATCTGGCCGCCATACTTCGTGCCGGCCTGGATCGCTTCCATCGGCGAGAAGCCGAGCATCTCGACAAAGGTCTGGATGTCCTTTGCGTTTGTGCCTTGCGGCGTCCAGGCAAAACCGTAGTCGCCGCCGATCAGGACGCGGATGCCGCGCCGGTGCATCTTCTTCATCGTGTCGATGCACATTTCGAGTTCGCGCTCATATTCGAGCGACAGCGGCGAGCCCGGCTTGATGCCCCATTGCTCTGCATGGCGCGCGGTGTTGATCAGCCAGGCGATGCCGGGCGCGACGAAATGCTTGTCCTTGACCGCTTCCAGCATGTCGAGCGCTTCCTCGTCGGCGAAGGAGGCATGGTAGATGTTCTGGATGCCGTGACGGACGCACTGCTTGACCGAGCCGGACGAGCGCGCATGCGCCGACAGCACCTTGTTGCGGCAGCGCGCCTCGGAAGCGGCCATGGCGACCTCCTCTTCCGACATCGGCGTCTCCTCGGCGCCCATGCCGGTGATGCTCTCGCCGGACAGATTGAGCTTTATCGAATCGACGCCGTATTTGATCAGTTGGCGCACGGTGCGGCGGATTTCCTCGGGACCGGAAACGACGATGCCGAGGTTCAGCCCCTCATGCGGAATGTGCGACGGCGAGGAATCGCCGAGGCCGCCGACCGTGGTGATCTCCGGCCCCGCCGCGAGGTAGCGCGGTCCGGGGAAGCGGCCCTGGTTGATGAATTTCTTGGCGACGACATCGAGACGCGGCTTGGCGGCGGCCGCACCCCTGCCGGCGGTGAAACCGGCATCGAGCACCAGCTTGGCCATTTCCATGGTGACCAGCATGTGCTCCTCGATCTCCATCATCTGGATGGGGTCGATGCCGGGCGCGTTGTTCCAGGACAGATGCAGATGCGCATCGATCATGCCGGGCATCAGCGTCGCGCCCATGCCGTCGATGACGGTTGCGCCCCCTGGTGCGCCGCCAGTGTAGGACGACGAAGAGGACGAGCCGAAGCGCGACGAGCCCTTGGTGATCTGCTTGATGCGGTTGCCGTGCACCAGCACCTCGCCGGTGTAGGGATATTCACCTGATGCGTCGAGCACGCGCACATTGGTGAACAGCGTGCTGCCCGAACCGTTGCCGTTCCAGCTATCGTCTGCCATCACAAGCCTCCCAACTTGCCGAGCGCGTAGTTCTACGCCCGATCTGAAATCCTCACCTATCAACCCGTCTCAAAAAATCGGCGAGCTTCTGGCTGCTTTCGCGCGGGCTTTCCACCGTGGCCCAGTGCCCGCACCGATCCAGCGACGAGAATACGGCGCCCTTGATCTTGTCGGCAAGCGCCTGGGCGACCCCTTGCGGGTTGACCGTGTCAGCGTCGCCGGTGACCAGCAATGTCGGCGCCGTGATCCTGCGCGCATCGACGGCGGTCGCCTTGGCCAACGCCTCGCAGGTGCGGGCATAGGATTCCGGATCCTGCCTGGTGATCGACTCCCGCACAAAGGCGACGGCGGCAGGCGAGGTTTCCCTGGTGTGCGCCGAGATCGCATTGGCGACGATCTGGTCGGCGATGTCGGCGATACCACCCGAACGCGCCAGCCGCGCCCGATTGCCGAGCCCTTGCCTGGTCGCTTCAGCCGGTTCCGCGAGCGCACCGAACAGCGCCAGCGATTTAACCAGCGAGGGCTGCGTCGCGGCGATCTGCTGGCAAACGATGGTGCCCATCGAATGGCCGACGAAATGCGCAGATACGACCCCCATGCCGGCCATGGCGCGGATGACGGCCTCGCTCATCCCTTCGATGGTCAGTGGTTCGATCGGGCGTGGCGAGCGGCCAGAGCCCGGAAGGTCGAGCCGGATGACGCGGTACCCGGAAAGTGCCGCCATCTGCGGCTGGAACATGTTCGACGTGCCGCCGAGGCCATGGATCATCACCACGGCCGCACCATCGCCGACGGTTTCGGCAACCACCTGGCCAACTGTCACCGTGGTCATTGCGCATGCTCCGCGAAGCGGTTTTCCAGCGTGCCGATGCCGTCGATCTCGATGCGCACGACGTCGCCGGCCTTGAGGTATTTCGGCGGATCAAAACCGATGCCGACACCGACCGGCGTGCCGGTGGCGATGATGTCGCCGGGCTTCAGCGTGATGCCTTGCGACAGGGTGGCGATGATGGTCGGAATGTCGAAGATGAGCAGCGAGATCCGGGAATCCTGACGCAGATCCTCATTGACGAAACACCGGATGCCGGCGGTCGCCAGATCAAGTTCGTCCTTGGTCACCGCCCATGGCCCCATTGGACAGAATGTGTCCTGCGACTTACCGATCAGCCACTGGCTGTATTTGCCTTGCAGGTCGCGCGCCGTGACGTCGTTGACGATGGTATAGCCCCAGACATGGTCGAGCGCATTCGCCTTCGAAATGCCGCGCCCGCCCTTGCCGATGATGACGGCCAGTTCCGCCTCGTAGTCGATCGCCGTCGAAACCGAGGGATCGATCAGCACGCTGGCATGGTTGGCGACGACCGATTCCGGCACTTTGGAAAAGATGATCGGATGCTTGGGGATCGCGCCGGCGCCGGCGCTGGAATCGAAACCGCTGCGGGCGAATTCATGCGCGTGCTCGTGATAGTTCTTGCCGACGCAGAAGATGTTGCGGCGCGGCTGCGGGATCGGCGCTTCGATCTCGACCTGCACCAGCGGGATCGGCGAGAGCGTGCGCGGCAGGCCGGCGCCATTGCGCTCGATCAAAGCCAGAATGCCTGATTTGGCCTGGTCGACGGAGAAATCGAAGGGGGCAATGGTCTGGGCATCGAGGTCGACAAGACCCACGCGACGTTCGCCGGCGATCGAAAAAGTCGCGACCCGCATCCACTTCCTCCCTGAACCTTTTATGAACCAATACTGGCTCTTTCGATACACGCTATCGCCGATTGGTTCACGCTTCAAGAGGATTCCGACTCACAGATCGACAAAATATAGGCATATCGCGCCCGTTTTTCATCTGAACGCTGGACCTCGCGGCAATCGGTTGATAATATTGGTTCAACATTGGATCAGATAAAAGCTCTTAACGGATGCCGAAACTCGTCGCCAACGATATCGCAACAATGCTCAAGAAGCGGATTTCCTCGGGCGAGTGGCTTGAGGACGGCCGCATGCCGCCTGAGCGCGACCTAGCGGTCGAATTCGGCGTCGCGCGCAACACAGTGCGCCGTGCCGTCGGCTTCCTGGAGGACGATGGAACTGTCGTCCGCCATGTCGGTCGAGGTACCTTTCTGACCGCGACCAACCCGACGTCGATCACCTCAATGGTCACGCGGATGGAAGGCACCAGCCCCGCCGACATGATGGAGATCAGACAGCTGCTCGAACCGGCGGCCGCCGCCTTTGCCGCAACCAATGCCAGCGCCACCGAACTGAACGCGGTTCGCGAAGCGCACCAGACCGCATGCGACGCCAGGGACATGCCGGATTTCGAGCATTGGGACGCGGAATTCCATCACCGGGTGTTTGCGTGCTGCCGCAATGACTTTCTGAAGGAGATCCACAATCTCATGCGCGCCATTCGCAACCAGTCACCCTGGTTCGAAATGAAGAAGCGTTCGTTCTCGGAGGAACGCCGCCGAGCCTACTGCGACGAGCACCAGGCGATCCTAGATTGCCTGTTTCATCGCGATCCTGAAGGTGCGAAAAACGCAATGCTTGCGCACCTCAGAACCGTCGAGCGCAACCTTCTGGGTCGATAGATCCGCGCATCGTTGGCCGCCCGTCAGTAAGGCAGCCCGACATAGTTCTCGGCGAGCGCGGTCGATGCGGCCCGTGAGTGCACGAGGTAGTCGAGTTCGGCTTCCTGGATGCGCTGACCGAAGTCACCGGTGTCGGGAAAACGGTGCAGCATGGTCGTCATCCACCAGGAAAAGCGCACTGCCTTCCACACCCGCGCCAGCGCCTTTTGCGAATAGACCTCGATGCCGGTTTGCGACTTCTCGATGTAGAAATCGCGCAAGCCGGCGAAGAGATAGCGCACATCGCTGGCGGCGAGGTTGAGGCCCTTGGCGCCGGTGGGCGGCACGATGTGGGCGGCGTCGCCGACCAGGAACAGCCGGCCGAAGCGCATCGGCTCGGCAACGAAGGAGCGCAGCGGCGCGATCGACTTTTCGAAGGACGGCCCGGTGGTGACGTTCGCCGCAGTCCGTTCCGGCAAGCGGCGGCGCAATTCGTCCCAGAAGCGGTCGTCCGACCAGGCCTCGACGCGGTCGCCCTCGGGGCACTGCACATAGTAGCGGCTGCGATGCGTCGAGCGCATCGAGCACAGCGCAAAGCCCCGCTCGTGATTGGCGTAGACCAGTTCCTGATCGGCCGGCGGCACTTCTGCCAGCACGCCGAGCCAGCCGAACGGATAGTGCCGTTCGAAGGTTTTCAGCGCGCGCTCCGGGGCCGATTTGCGGCTGACACCGTGATAGCCATCGCAGCCGGCGATGAAGTCGCAATCGATGCGATGAGAGACGCCGTCCTTGGCGTAGGTGACGAACGGCGCGCCATCGAAATCATGCAGCGCGACATCGGCGGCCTCATACACCGTGACGAGGCCGGCCGCCTCGCGCTTATCCATCAAATCATGCGTCACCTCGGTCTGGCCATAGACGGTGACATGCTTGCCGCCGGTGAGTGCCGCGAGATCGATGCGGTGCAGGCGTCCGTCGAAGGCCAGCGAAATGCCGGAATGCGGCAAGCCTTCGGCATGCAGCCTTGCCGCAGCGCCCGCCTCTTCCAGCAATTCGACCGTGCCCTGTTCGAGCACCCCTGCCCGCACGCGGCCAAGCACATGCTCGCGGCTCGAACGTTCCAGAATGACGGTCTCGACGCCAATGCCGGCCAGAAGCTGCCCGAGCAGCAGGCCGGAGGGTCCCGAGCCGACGATGACGATCTGAGTGCGCATCAGTGGCCGAGACTTTCGATCTGCGCTGCCAGCTCGGCTGCGAGCCGCAGTGACGCAGCCGTGGCTACCGCCATCTGCGGCAGCAGCAGCCATTCCAACGTCCAGGCCGCGCCCGAGCGTTCCTGCTCATGCACCAGCGCCTGGTGCATGCCGGAAAGCTGCGTGGCGTTGAAGCGGGCAAGCGCCACCAGCGCCTCGGCCTTCACGGGGTTCTGCTTGTGCGGCATGGCCGACGAGCCGCCACCACCGGACAGCGCTATGTCGGCGCCGCCCTGCGCCATCAGCGTAATGTCCTGGCCGAACTTGCCGAGGCTGCCAGTTACCAACGACAGCCAGCCGGCGAAGTCGGCGAGCCCGTCGCGCTGGCTCTGCCATTGCGGCGCGTCGGCAAGGCCGAGTTTTGCGGCAAGCGCGGCGCGCACCGCCGGCCCCTTGTCGCCAAGCTTTTCCAGCGTGCCGGCGGCACCGCCGAACTGCACCACCAGCAAGCGCCTGGATTGGTCCGACAATCTTTCCTGATGCCGTTGCAACGGCGCACGCCATGCAGTCACGCGATCCGCCACTCTGATCGGGATCGCCGGCTGCATGCGGGTCATGCCGGTCAGCGCCCCGCCCCCAAAGCGCTCCTCGAGCGAGGTAAGCCGTATGATGGTCTCGGTCAGCAGCAGGCCGAGATGCTCGATGACGGATTTCAGCCGAAGCATCAGGCTCGTGTCGATGACGTCTTGGCTGGTGGCACCGAAATGCACTTTGTCGCCATGCGGTTCGCCCACCGCAGCCCTGATCTGGCGCACCAGTTCGGGCACGACAACGCCGTCCTTGGCGACGCCTTCCCTGAGCAAGGCGGTGTCGGGCCGGAACGTGGCAAGCGCCGTCACAATCGCTGCCTTCGCCTCTCCGGTGATAACGCCGTTTTCAGCCTCGGCCTCCGCAAGCGCGCTCTCGAACGCCAGCGCCGCCTCAATTTCCGCCTCGACGGAAAAATGCCTCGATGCTTCCTCGTCGCCGAGGAGAGCTGACTGTAACGGATGGTCGAAGGGCGATACGGTCATGAGATCTCCTAGCTGTCGAAGAAGACCGTTTCCTTCTCCCCCTGGAGATGGATGTCGAAGACGTAGGTGTCGCCCTGGCGCTCGGCGATCAGCGTCGGCACGCGGATGCGATGTTCGATGCGCGCCAGGATCGGATCCTCGGCATTGGCTTTTTCCTCGTCAGAGAAATACAGCCGTGTGTGCAGGCCGAGATTGATGCCGCGGGCGACGATCCATAGCGTGATGTGCGGCGCCATCAGGCGACCATCCCGGAATGGTACGCGACCAGGCTTGATCGTCTCGAATGCGCAGATGCCGGTGTCCATATCCGTCGGGCAACGGCCCCAGCCGAAAAAGTTCGGATCGGCGGCGCCGCGCAATTCGGCCGGTGAGTTGTAAAACCCGTCGGCGTCCGCCTGCCAGATCTCGATCAGCGCGTCCTTGAGCGGCGTACCGGTGCCGTCGAGCACGCGGATTTTGAGAGCGATGCGCTCGCCCTTGGTCTTGTCGTTGACCATGGTCGCGCCAAGGTCGGCCGCATAGACGCCGCCGATGCCGCAGAAGTTCGGCGTCAGCCCGATATGGACGTAAGGGCCAGCGGTCTGCGAGGGGCTTTCCCTGAGGCGGTCGAGCGATTGCGCCATCAATTGCCCTCCAGCCGGTTTTCGAATAGCGACGAGCGGCGGCCGCGCAGCACGATGTCGAACTTGTAGGCGAGCGCATCCATCGGGATCGTCGCCTGCGTGTCGAGGATGGCCGTCAGCGCCTCGATGGCCGCCTTGTCGGCGATGCCGCGCACGATCGGGCACTTCCAGATCAGTGGGTCGCCCTCGAAATACATCTGCGTGATCAGCCGCTGGGCGAAGCCATGGCCGAAGACCGAGAAATGGATGTGCGCCGGACGCCAGTCATTAGGCCCGTTCGGCCAGGGATAAGGACCGGGTTTGACGGTGCGAAAAGCATAACCGCCATCCTCGGCTGATATGGTGCGGCCGCAGCCGCCGAAATTCGGGTCGAGCGGGGCGAGATAGCCATCCTTCTTGTGGCGGTAGCGGCCGCCGGCATTGGCCTGCCAGAATTCGAGCAACACGCCGGGAACGCCGATGCCGCGCTCATCGAGCACGCGCCCATGGACGATGATGCGCTCACCGATGGCGCTCTCGCCCGGCCTGGCGAAATTGTGGATCAGGTCGGCGTCGAGTTCGCCCAGCATGGCGTGGCCGAAGACCGGTCCGGCTATTTCCGACAGGGTGTTGTCGAAGGACAAAAGCGCCTTCTGCGGCGAGCGCAGCACCGAACTCTTGTAGCCCGGCGTCAGCGCCGGCGGATGCCATGTCCGGTCGCGCTGGAAGAAAGCGCCGGTCTCGGGCCTCCGGTTCGAGCCGGCCTCAGCTGGCATTGTCGGCTCCGTCCATTTCCGAAAACACGTCCTTGGCTATTCTGAAGGCACGGTTGGCGGCCGGCACGCCGGCATAGATGGCGACATGCAGGAACGCCTCGCAGATATCGTCGCGCGTAGCACCGGTGTTGGCGGTGGCGCGCACATGCAGGGCGACCTCTTCATCATGGCCGAGTGCCGCCAGCAGCGCCAGCGTGACGATCGAGCGCTCGCGCTTGCTGAGACCCGGCCGCGACCACACCGTCCCCCAGGCCGCCTCGGTGATCAGTTCCTGGAAAGGCTGATCGAAATCCGTGGCGGTGACCTCGGCCCGGTCGACATGGCGGTCGCCGAGCACGGCGCGTCGCACCGCGAGACCGGTGCGATATCTGGCTGCGTTGCCGGGGACTTCATCCATGGGTTTGTGCTCCAGGGGCAAGCGATGCGACAAAATCGCGGATCAGCGCGACCAGTGCTTGAGGCTGTTCGACGCAAGGGATGTGTCCGGCGTCGCGGATGATCTCGAAGCGCGCACCGGGGATCAGAGCGGCCAGCGAGCGGACGAGATCGGGGGGCGTCGAGCCATCTTGGTCGCCGACGACGCAGAGCGTTGGCACCGCGATGCGGCGCGCGCTCTCGGTGAAATCCGCATCGCGGACAGCAGCGCACGTGCCGATGTAGCCGGCGAGCGCTTGCCGGGTCATCATGTTCCAATAGCCGTCATGCTCGGCCACCCGTGCGGTGTGGAAGGCGGGGGTGAACCACACTTTGAGCACGCCGTCGGCAATGGCCTGGATACCCTTGCGTTCAACGACCGCGATGCGTGTGTTCCAGCTCTCGTTGGTACCGATCTTGTGGGCCGTGTCGCACAGGATCATGGCCTCGACGATCTCCGGCCGCCTGGCATAGAGCCCTTGCGCGATCATGCCGCCGACCGACAGGCCGCACAGCACGATCTTCTCCAATCCGAAATGATCGATGAGCCCCGAAAGATCGTCGACATGATCGTCGATCGACCTGATGTCGCCGATGTCGGAGAGCCCGTGGCCGCGCTTGTCATAGACCAGCAGGGACATTTCCCCATCAAGCGCCGAAACAATGTCGTCCCAGATGCGGAAGTCGGTGCCCAGCGAATTGATGAATATGACCGCGCGCGCATTGCCGGTCGCCTTGATGTGGCGATGGTGCAGCGTGATGCCGCCGATGGTGACGAATGGCACGATTTCGATCCTCCATCTCCACATTGCACAAGGCATTTGGTTCGGTAAAATGATATTTTGCGCCACTTCATTAACTCCGGGGTTATCAAATTATGGTCGAGAGCCGCATCCGGTTCCGTCATCTGCAGGCCTTCCTGGAGGTCGCGCGGCAAGGCAGCGTGGCCCGCGCCGCCGATTTCCTGCATGTCAGCGCGCCGGCGGTGACCAAGACGCTGCGTGAGCTGGAGGAGGCGCTCGGTGTCGCCGTCGTCGAGCGTGACGGCCGCGGCATCCGCGTCACAAGGCTTGGCGAGATCTTCCTCGGCCATGCCGGCTCGGCGATTACAGCGTTGAAACGCGGCGTCGATTCCGTGCGCCAGGACGGCGCCATCAACCGCCATCCGATCCGCATCGGCGCGCTGCCGACAGTGTCGGCGAAGGTCATGCCACAGGCCATGAGCCTGTTCCTCAGGGAAAACACCGGGGCGGCGATCAAGATCGTCACCGGCGAGAATGCCGTGCTGCTCGAACAATTGCGCATCGGCGCGCTCGATCTCGTCGTCGGCCGACTGGCGGCGCCAGAAAACATGACCGGCTTCTTCTTCGAGCACCTCTATTCCGAACAGGTGCTGTTCGTGGTGCGGGCCGGACATCCGCTGCTGGAACCGGGGGCGGACATCTTCGCGAGGCTCGACGAATTCCCGGTGCTGATGCCGACCCGGGAATCCGTCATCCGTCCCTTCGTCGATCGCCTGTTCATCACCAACGGCATGACCGCACCGGCCACCGAGATCGAGACGGTCTCGGATTCCTTCGGGCGTTCCTTCATGCGGCAAAGCAATGCGGTGTGGATCATTTCGGCCGGCGTGGTGGCCAACGAGCTCGCCAACGGCACCTTCGTCGCTTTGCCGGTCGACACCGAGGAGACCAAAGGACCGGTTGGCCTGACGATGCGCACCGACACGGCGCCCTCGCCGGCCTTCACCATCCTGCTGCAAACCATTCGCGAAGCGGCCAGACCGGGCAAGTGAGGCATTGGGCTGGTCGAGCCGGGCGCCGTCTTCATCGGAAATCTCCTAACCCTGGGGTTAATGAAACACCGCAAAATATCATTTTACCGAACCAAACCACTGGTGCACTGTACCGATGGAGGACCACAGAGGGAGGAATGCATGACCTACGCTAGCGGTAGCAGATCCAGTATTCGTGGCGTGTCTCGGCGCCAGTTCATTGCCACCTCGATTGCCGGCGGCGCCGCGCTCGCGCTGGGCGGCAAGAGCGCCTTCGCGCAGGCAGGCGACACGCTCAAGGTCGGTTTCGTCAGTCCGCGCACCGGGCCGCTGGCCGGCTTCGGCCAGACCGACGGCTATGTGCTCGATCTTGCCCGCAAGGCGCTGGCCGGCGGCCTTGAGATCGGCGGCAAGAAATACAGTGTGGAAATCCTCGATCAGGATACGCAATCGGATCCCTCCCGCGCCGGCCAGCTCGCCAAGGACCTGATCAACAACCAGGCCATCGACCTGATGCTGGCGGTGTCGACGCCCGAAGTGATCAATCCGGTGGCCGATGCCTGCGAGGCCGCCGGCGTGCCGTGCCTGTCGACCGTCATGCCGTGGGAAGCATGGTATTTCGGCCGTGGTGCCAAGCCCGGCGCGCCCTCGCCGTTCAAATGGACCTATCATTTCGGCTTCGGCGTCGGCGAGTTCTTCAAGACCTACATCTCGCAATGGAACCTGATGGAGACCAACAAGAAGGTCGGCGTCATGTATCCCAACGATGCCGACGGCAACGCCATCCGCGCCAATCTGGCGCCACTGCTGGCCAAGCAAGGTTTTACCATTGTCGATCCCGGCGCCTATGAAACCGGCACCACCGACTATTCCTCGCAGATCGCGCTGTTCAAGCAGGAAGGCGTCGAGATCTTCAACTCCTTCCCGATCCCGCCTGACTTCGCCGCCTTCTGGCGCCAGGCGGCGCAGCAAGGGCTGATCAAGCAGATCAAGATCTGCCAGGTCGCCAAGACCGGGCTGTTCCCGTCCGACATCGAGGCGCTCGGCGATCTCGGCATGAAGATTTCCAGCGCCGCCTACTGGCACAAGGCCTTCCCCTACAAGTCGCCGCTGACCGGTGTTTCGGGCACCGAACTCGCCGACGGCTACGAGGCGGCGAGCGGCAAGCAGTGGACGCAGCAGCTCGGCGCCTCGATGTCGCTGCTCGACGCCGGCTTCGAAGCGCTGAAGGCCAGCACCAACGCCAAGGACAAGGCGGCGGTGGCCAAGGCGCTGAGCACGCTCAAGACCGAGACGATGATCGGCAAGGTCGACTTCACCAGCGGACCGGTCGCCAATGTCTCGCCCGGCCCGATCATCGGCACGCAGTGGGTGGCCGCCAAGGAAGGCAGCAAATTCCCGCTCGACTATGTGGTGACCGAGAACGCCACCGACCCGAAGGTGCCGGTCGAAGCCAAGCTTCTGCCTTACAACGGCTGATGGACCGCTGACGAGGGCCGCCTGGTGACCCATCCGCAGCAACAGGCTGTTCTCACCGCCGCCGGCATCCACAAACGCTTCGGCGCGCTTGTGGTGTTGGATGCGGTCGACTTCACCATGGCAGCCGACGAGGCGGTCGGCATTGTCGGCCCCAACGGCGCCGGCAAGACCACGCTGCTCAGCGTGCTTTCGGGCGCCTTTCCGCCGAGTGCAGGGACGGTCAGCTTCAAAGGCGGCGACGTGACGTCCCTGCCGGCGACGCAGCGCTGCCGGCTTGGCCTGGTGCGCGCGCACCAGGTGCCCAAACCATTCAGCGGCATGACCACTTTCGAGAATGTCTTCGTCGCCGCTTCGCATGGCGCAGGGCTTGGCCGCGACGAGGCCTATGAGGAGGCGCTCGGCTCGCTGAAACTGTGCGGCATGCTGGGCGTCGCCAACCGCCGCGCCGAAACGCTCGGCCTGCTCGACCGCAAGCGGCTGGAACTGGCGCGGGCGCTTGCCGCGCGACCGACGCTGCTGCTTCTGGACGAGATCGGCGGCGGCCTGACCGACGGCGAAGCCAGTGAGCTTGTCGACACGATCAAGGAGTTGCGCCGGCGTAAGATCGGCATCGTCTGGATCGAGCACATCGTCCACATCCTGCTGCAGGTGGCCGAGCGGCTGATCTGCATGGATGCGGGAAAAATCATCGCCGACGGCGAGCCGCAAGCGGTGATGGCCGATCCCGAGGTCGTGCGCGCCTATCTCGGCGGAGGCCCGAAATGAGCCTGCTGTCGGTCGAGAATCTGGTTGTCCGCCACGGCCTCTTACAGGCGGTTCGTGGCGTTAGCTTCTCTGTCGAACGCGGCGAGACGCTGGCGCTGGTCGGCGCCAATGGCGCCGGCAAGACGACGCTGCTCAGGGCAATCGCCGGCGCGCATCAGCCGGCCGCCGGCCGCGTGCTGCTCGACGGCGCCGACCTCACCAGCGTGCCGTCGCACAGGCGCGTCGGCATGGGCATCGCGCTGGTCCCGGAGGGGCGAAAGCTGTTCGTGCAGATGACGGTCGAGGAGAACCTGCTGCTCGGCAAGACCGCCGGCCGGCCGGGCGACTGGAGCGTCGACAAGGTGCTGGAGATGTTTCCGAACCTGAAGCCGCGCCGCCACGCCAGGACGGGCCATCTCTCGGGTGGCGAGCAGCAGGCGACGGCGATCGGCCGCGCGCTGATGAGCAATCCGGACGTGCTTTTGCTCGACGAGGTTTCGCTCGGCCTGTCGCCACTGATCGTCGATCGCGTCTATGCGGCCCTTCAGGGGCTGATCGCTTCCGGCACGACCATCATCCTCGTCGAACAGGACCTCAACCGCGCGCTCGCGGTCTCCGACCGGGTGATCTGCATGCTCGAGGGGCGTGTTGCGCTCGAAGGGCCGAGCAAGGCGGTGTCGCGCGACGATGTGACGAAGGCCTATTTCGGCCTGCACCGGAAAAGCCCCGGGAGCGTTCTGGCATGAGCAATCAGATCATCCAGGGCATTCTTCTCGGCGGCTACTATGCGCTGATCGCCTGCGGCCTGTCGTTCATGTTTTCGGTGATGCGCATCATCAACCTCGCCCATGGCAGCCTCGCCGTGTTCGCTGCCTTTGCGCTGTGGTGGCTGGCCTCGCGGTTCCATATCTCGCCCTTTGTCGGCCTGCTCATCGTGTTGCCTTTGATGGCGGCGATCGGCTGGGCGCTGCAGCGCTTCCTGCTCGAGCGCAGCGCGCGCGGCGGGGCGCTGTTGCCGATCCTGACCACGTTCGGCCTGGCGATCGTCATCGACAACATGCTGTTCGAACAGTTCGGCGCCGATACCCGTTCGCTGGCGCCCTATATCGGCAGCCTGTCCTATGATTCCTGGGAGTGGCCAGGCAGCATCTATGTCGGCAAGCTTGCCGTGATCATGTTTGCCACCGCCGTGATCCTGCTGGGCGGGCTGCAGCTTTTCCTGACCCGCACCAGGCTTGGCCGCGCGATCCGCGCCACTTCGGAAGACCCTGATACGGCCGGCTTGGTCGGCGTCGATGCACGCCGCGCCAATGCCATTGCGGCGGCCATTGCCATGGTCACGGTTGGCCTTTCCGGCGCCTTCCTCGGCATGCGCGCCACCTTCGACCCCTATGCCGGCGCGCCGCAATTGCTGTTTGCTTTCGAGGCGGCGGTGATCGGTGGCGCCGGCTCACTGTGGGGAACGCTGATCGGCGGCATCGTGCTGGCGCTTGCGCAGACGCTTGGCGCGCAGGTGCATCCGCAGGGATTTCTGATTGGCGGCCATGCGGTGTTCCTCGTCGTGCTGTTCGTGCGGTTGTCGACATCCGGCCTCGGGCTGCGCGGCCTGTTGCGTCTGCCTTCGCGGAGCGCGTCACGAGCACCGTTTCGTCCTCACCGGTCATCGAGCGCGGTACGGCGACATCGCGGATCGCGGCGGTGGCTGTTGCTGTCATCATCGCGCTGCTTGCCATTGCGCCGCAATTCCTCTCGGCTGGCGCCGTCGACCGCATGACCGCGCTGTTCATCTATGTGATCCTGGCGGCGATGTGGAACGCTCTTGCCGGCTTCGGCGGGCTGGTCTCGGTCGGCCAGCAGGTGTTCTTCGGGCTCGGCGCCTATTTCGCCATCCGGCTGGCCGATGCCGGGCTCAACCCCTTCGCCTCGCTTTTTGTTTCGGCTGTCATTGTCGGCTTGGTCTCCTGGCCACTGTCGCTGTTCATGCTGCGGCTGAGGAACGGCGAGTTCGCCATCGGCATGTGGGTGATCGCGGCGCTGACGCATCTCCTGGTCAATCTCGACCGGCTGGTGCAAGGCGAAACCGGCACGTCGCTGATCTCGCTCAACGTCTACGATGCCGGCACCAGGCGGGCCGTTATCTACTGGCTGGCGCTGGCGTCGATGACCGCGCTGCTCGCCATCCTGTTCGGCCTGCTGCGCGGCAGCACCGGTGCGGCGATCCGCGCCATCCGCGACAATGAGGATGCGGCAGCCTCGGTCGGCGTGCGCGTCACCGGAACCAAGCGGCTTTTGTTCGTGCTTGCCGCCTTCGGCATCGGCATTGCCGGCGCGCTATGGCTGGCGACCTCCATCACCTTCCAGCCGAAAACCTATTTCAACGTGCAGTGGACCGCCTACATGATCTTCATGGTGCTGGTCGGCGGCATCGGCACGTTCGAGGGCGCCATTCTCGGTGCGCTGGTGTTCTTCCTCATCGAGACCTGGTTCGGCGGCACCGGCGTCTGGTACCTGGTCGGCCTTGGCGCGACCGCGGTGCTGTTCTCGCTTTTCCTGCCGCGCGGCCTGTGGGGAACGATCGAGGAGCGTTTTGGGCTGCGCCTGCTGCCGGTCGGCTACCGTGTCAGGCTTCCGGGGAATGCTCCAGCCGATGAAGGAACTGCACCCTCGCTGGAGCGAACCACACTTGATCAGGAGAAGGCATGACCATGCTTTTCGGCAAGACGATCCTCATCACCGGTGTCGCCTCAGGCATCGGCGCCCGCACGGCGGAACTCGCCGGCCAGCTTGGCGCTGATTTCATCGGTGTCGATGTGCGTGAGCCGGCCGCACCGGTCGGCAGTTTCGTCAAGGCCGACATCTCGTCGAAGGCCGGTGTCGATGACCTCATCGCGCGCTTGCCGCAGCGCATCGATGCGCTCTGCAACGTCGCCGGCCTCTCCGGCAACACCGGTGCGGCAGCGACGCTGGCTGTCAATTTCTTTGGCCTCAGGGCGCTTTCGGAAGGCCTCGCGCCAAGGCTTCGCGAGGGCGGCGCCATCGTCAACGTCGCCTCGATCGCCGGCTATGGCTGGCGCGCCAATCTCAACCGCGCCGCCTCGATGGTCGGCATCGAGGGTTTTCCGGATGTCGCCAAGGTGGTCGAAGACCATGCGGTCAAGAACGAGGAAGGCTATCCCGTCTCCAAGGAACTGTTGCTGTTGTGGACCTTTCGTGCCGCGCATCAGGACCTGTTCAAGAGCCGTGGCATCCGCGTCAATGCGGTGAGCCCCGGACCTGTCGAGACGCCGATCCTGAAACAGTTCCGGACCGTGCTGGGTGACGCCCGCGTCGACAGCGACATTGGCAGGGTCGGCCGCGCCGGCACGTCGGGCGACATCGCACCTGTCGTGCTGTTCCTGTGTTCGGACGGCGCACGCTGGGTCAATGGCGCCAACGTGCCGGTCGACGGCGGCCTCGAAGCATCGATCAATGCCGAAGTGCTCGGCTTCTAATTCAATGAGGCGCTCCTGATGGAGCGAGGGAGACAATCATGGATATCGGACTTCTGATCGACGGCGACAAAAGGGATGCGTCCGGCGCAGCCTCCTATGAGCGCATGGACCCGTTCACTGGCAAACTGGCAACGCGCGCCGCGGCGGCCAGCGTCGCCGACGCCAACGCCGCCGTCGAAGCCGCCGCAGCCGCCTTCAAGACCTGGTCGAAGACCGGACCTGGCGAGCGCCGCGCTCTGCTATCCAAAGCAGCTGACGTGATGGCCTCCAAGGTCGGCGAGTTCACCAAGCTGATGATGGAAGAGACCGGTGCCACCGGTCCCTGGGCCGGCTTCAACGTCATGCTGGCGGCCAACATGTTGCGCGAGGCAGCGGCGATGACGACGCAGATTTCGGGTGAGATCATCCCCTCCGACAAGCCGGGCACGCTGGCCATGGCGATCCGCCAGCCGGCCGGTGTCTGCCTCGGCATCGCGCCGTGGAACGCGCCGGTCATTCTCGGCACCCGCGCCATCGCCATGCCGATCGCTTGCGGCAACACGGTGGTGCTGAAGGCTTCGGAAATGTGCCCGGGCACGCACCGGCTGATCGGCCAGGTGCTGGTCGAGGCCGGCCTGCCCAAGGGCGTCATCAATGTCGTCACCAATGATCCCAAGGATGCCGCCGGGATTGTCGAAGCGCTGGTAGCCCACCCTGCGGTCAAGCGCGTCAACTTCACCGGCTCGACCAAGGTCGGCCGCATCATCGCCGAGCTTGCCGGCCGGCATCTGAAGCCGGCGCTGCTCGAGCTCGGCGGCAAGGCGCCGCTGCTGGTGCTGGACGATGCCGACATCGATGCGGCGGTCAATGCCGCCACCTTCGGCGCCTTCATGCATCAGGGGCAGATCTGCATGTCGACCGAGCGGCTGATCGTCGACGAGAAAGTCGCCGACGATTTCGTTTCCAAGCTGGCCGCCCGCGCCTCGCAGCTGCCGGCCGGCGATCCGCGCGGCCATGTCGTGCTGGGCTCGCTGATCAGCAGCCAGGCCGCCGACAAGATGGAGGAGCTCGTTGCCGACGCCGTTGCGAAGGGCGCCAAGCTTGTCGCTGGCGGCAAGCGGACGGGGACCGTTGTCGAGGCAACGCTGCTCGACCATGTCACGCCGGCCATGCGCGTCTACGCAGAAGAATCCTTCGGACCGGTCAAGCCGGTGATCCGCGTGAAGGGTGAGGACGAAGCCATACGTGTCGCCAACGATACCGAATACGGCCTGTCGTCAGCCGTGTTCAGCCGTGACATCAAGCGAGCCATGGCGGTTGCCGCGCGCATCGAAGCCGGCATCTGCCACATCAACGGCCCGACCGTCGGCGACGAGGCACAGATGCCTTTCGGCGGCGTCAAGGGCTCGGGCTATGGCCGTTTCGGCGGCAAGGCCTCGATCGCCGAATTCACCGATCTGCGCTGGGTGACGATCGAGGATCCCGGCCAGCACTATCCGTTCTGAGCCGGCCTCGCTTCGGGCAACCGATAGCGAGGGATCAAACAGCCAGTGACGGCGTAAACCGAACACTGGCGGATCGCATCAGACCGGGCGCCAGTACGATGCAACCGGTGTCGATGCGGCCGCCCGTGTGGTTGAAGGCATCCGTGATGTTGCTGACCGGCTCGGCGCAAAAGAACGGCTCGCCTGGCGGCGTGTAGAGGACGAGGAAATCGAGCGGTGCTTCGGCCTCGATGTCCAGCTGACGTCCGTGTTCGGGCCAGGAGATCCGAGCGCGGCGTTCCCATCGGGTGAAAACCGTGTCGAAATCCACTTCCGATACGTCAAAACCGATGGACGGGTCGGCTCCTACAGGCGGCAGGACATGCCTGACGGGCAGGACCTCCGCATCGTTTTCCCACATGCCTGACACCGACGCCTGCACATGCGTCCATGGTGTCGACGGGAAATAGGGATGGAGGCCGAAGCCAGCCGGCATCGGCGCGTCCGACAGGTTGCGCACTACAATAGTGATGCAGAGCCTGCCATCGGCCAACGTGATCTCTTGCTCGGCCTCGTAGCTCCATGGCCAGGAATCGGCGGTGTGGCGATAGCGCAGGACGATCGTGCTGGCTTCATGCCTCACGACCGTCCAGGGCCGGCGCCAGCCATGACCATGCTCATGATGCGGATCGTCGGCAGTCGTCGGAAGCTGGATGGTGCGCCCGGCGAACTCGAAGCAGCCGCCCCTTATGCGATTGGAATAGGGAACGAGCGGGAAGCATGCCATGGCGCCGGCATCGCGCCCGCTGATCGCCGCCGGATCCGCCGGGCGCAGCCAATCCACGGCAGCGCCATTGTGCCACCATCGATAGGACGCCAGCGCTCCGCCGGCGGCCGGCGCAATGTCGACAGTCGCAATGCCGTCGCTGATCGAAATCAGCTGCGTGTGCTGCGCGGCAACGGCAGCAAAATTCTTTGTCATCGGCGCTCCCCCGTCCCTTGACTCCAATCGCCACGGCTATAAGACATATCATATGAATAGTATGAAGAATAAGAAATCTTTCATCACGGCACGGACGTCACGGGTTGCCGTGGCCGTTTCCAGTGGCTCCACCGCACTGCACGCAACGGTCGTCGAGCAGATCGGCCTGCGCATCGTGCAGGGTGACTTCCTGCCCGGCGAGGCCCTGCCCAATGCCGACGATTCCAGCGAGATGCTGGGGGTCAGCCGCACGGTGCTGCGCGAGGCGATCAAGGTGCTGGCCGGCAAGGGGCTGGTCGAATCGCGGCCGAAGACCGGCACACGCGTCCGTCCGCGCGCCGACTGGAATTTCCTCGATCCGGACGTGCTGTCGTGGCGCTACGCCCGCGGTGTCAGCGCCGACGATGTCCGCGCGCTCTTCGAACTGCGCCGTGCCATCGAGCCGATGTCGGCAGCACTTGCCGCTCAGCGCGCCACACCTGCACAGATCGCCGATATCCATGCGGCACTCGCCGAAATGGAAGCGGTGAGCGATGACGGCGACCGCTTCGCCAAGCCCGATCTGGTGTTCCACCAGACCATCCTGCGCATGACCGGCAACGAGCTGATCGGCTCGCTGGCGGCACTGGTCGAAACCGCACTGGTGATGAGCTTTCGCCTCTCCAACGACAATCCGGAAGGCCAGCGCCACTCCTTGCCACTGCATCGCGAGGTGGCCGAGAAGATCGCCGCCGGCGACGCCGCTGGCGCACAAAAAGCACTGCTGGTGCTCATCGACAACGCCGAGGACGACGTGCGTCGCAGCGTCGAGAACCGCAACGAGCGCCGCCAGGATCGGGAACAGACATCGTGACCGAGACCAGACGCAAACTGCGGTCCGAAGCCTGGTTCGGCGGTGAAGGCAAGAACGCCTTCATGCACCGCAGCTGGATGAAGAACCAGGGCATCCCGGCCGACGCCTTCGACGGTCGCCCGGTGATCGGCATCTGCAACACCTGGTCGGAACTGACGCCATGCAATGCCCATTTGCGGTTGCTCGCCGATCACGTCAAGCGCGGCGTCTATGAGGCCGGCGGCCTGCCGCTGGAGTTTCCAGTGATGTCGCTGGGCGAGAGCAACATGCGCCCGACCGCCATGCTGTTTCGCAATCTGGTCAGCATGGATGTCGAAGAATCCATTCGCGGCAATCCGATCGACGGCGTCATCCTGCTGGTCGGCTGCGACAAGACCACGCCGGCGCTGTTGATGGGGGCTGCCTCGTGCAACCTGCCGACCATCACCGTCTCCGGCGGGCCGATGCTCAACGGTAAATTCCGCGGGCAGGATATCGGCTCGGGCACCCATGTCTGGAAATTCGCCGAAGAGGTGAAGGCCGGCCGCATGCCGGTCGCCGACTTCCTTGCCGCAGAACAGGGCCAGAGCCGGTCGGCCGGCAGTTGCATGACGATGGGCACGGCCTCGACCATGGCCAGCATGGTGGAAGCACTCGGCATCGGCATGCCGGACAACGCCGCGATCCCGGCGGTGGATTCGCGCCGGGGCGTGCTCGCCCAGATGGCCGGACGCCAGATCGTCGAGCTCGTCCGCCGCGACGTGACGATCGCGCAGATCCTCACCAGGCAGGCGTTCGAGAACGCCATTCGCGTCAATGGCGCGATCGGCGGCTCGACCAATGCGGTGCTGCATCTGATTGCCATCGCCAACCGGGTCGGCGTCGATCTCAGCCTCGAGGACTGGGACCGCCTCGGCCGTGACGTGCCGACCATTGTCGATCTGATGCCGTCGGGCCGATTCCTGATGGAAGATTTCTACTATGCCGGGGGGCTAGCTGCGGTCATGGCGTCGCTTGATGAAGTGGGGCTTCTTCATCGCGACGTCATGACCGTCAGTGACAAGACGATCGGGGAGTTGATCGACGGTGCGCCCAACTATAACCGCGAAGTCATCCGGCCGCTGAGCGAGCCGCTGACCGAGCAAGGCGGCATCTCGATCCTGCGCGGCAATCTGGCGCCCAACGGCGCCGTCATCAAGCCGTCGGCGGCGACGCCCGAACTGATGCAGCATCGCGGCAAGGCCGTCGTCTTCGAGAACATCGAGCATTACTACGCCCGCATCGACGATCCGGAGCTGGATATCGACGCCTCCTCGGTGATGGTGCTGAAGAACTGTGGACCGCGCGGCTATCCCGGCATGGCCGAGGTCGGCAACATGCCGCTGCCGGCCAAGCTGCTCAAGCAAGGCGTCTCCGACATGGTGCGCATTTCGGACGCGCGCATGAGCGGTACCGCCTATGGCACCGTGGTGCTGCATGTGGCGCCGGAGGCCGCGGCAGGCGGCGCACTGGCACTGGTGCGCGATGGCGATCTCATCGAACTCGATGTCGCCGGCAGGCGGCTGGAACTGCTGGTGTCGGACGAGGAACTGGCGATCCGTCGCCGTGACTGGAAGCCGCCGGCGCCGCCCGAAGGCGGTTACCAGAGCCTCTATGTCGAGCGCGTGCTGCAGGCCGACAAAGGCTGCGATTTCGACTTCCTCGTCGGCCGGCGCGATGCCGGCATTCCCCGGCATTCCCATTAGGAGAGGCGCGCGATGACGGATCAGATCGGCAGTTACGCGACCTACCCGAGCCTCAAAGGCCGCAGCGTCTTCATCACCGGCGGCGGCAGCGGCATCGGCGAAAGCCTGGTGCGGCATTTCTGCGCGCAAGGCAGCCGCGTCGCCTTCGTCGATCTGGCCGAGGAACCATCCCGGCGGCTCGTCGATGCAATCACTGCCGAAGGACATAACGCGCCGCTCTTCATTCCTTGCGACCTGCGCGATGTCGAGCAGCTACAGGCGGCTACCGCGCAAGCAGCGCAGCACAACGGCCCGATCCAGGTGCTGTGCAACAATGCCGGCAATGATGATCGCCACCAGACCAAGGATGTAACGGTCGCCTACTGGGACGACCGCATGGCGGTCAATTTGCGCCATCAGTTCTTTGCAGCCCAGGCGGTGCGCCCGCAGATGAGCTCGCTGGGCGGCGGCTCGATCATCAATTTCGGCTCCATCACCTGGATGGTCGGCGATCCCGATTGCCCGGCCTATGTCACCGCCAAGGCGGCCGTCTACGGCATGACGCGGGCACTGGCCCGCGAACTCGGCCCCGAGCGCATCCGCGTCAACTGCATGGTGCCGGGCTGGGTGATGACCGAGCGCCAGGTGCGGCTGTGGCTGAACCCGGCCGGCGAGCGCCAGATCGCGGAAAGGCAGTGCCTGCCCGACCGGCTGCAGCCCTCCGACATCGCGCGCATGGCGCTGTTCCTCGCCGCCGACGACAGCCTGATGTGCACGAGCCAGCAGTTTATTGTCGATGCGGGCTGGGTGTGACCCATACGGCCCCAAGGGAAGAAGGGTATTTCATGCGTCTTGTTCAGTACAGAATGCCGGATGGCAGCAGGCGGGTCGGCCGCGTCTCCGATGACGGCAACCACCTGCATCCGCTCGACGAGACCGGCAGCGTACTGGAACTCGCCGAAGCGGCAATTGCCGAGGGCACTTCCATTGCATCGCTGGTCGAAAAGCGGACCGGCACCGCGACAGTCGACTATGACGCGCTGCTGCGCGATGGCCGTGTGCTCGCTCCTGTCGACCATCCGGAGCCGGCGCGCTTTCTGGTCACCGGAACCGGCCTGACCCACACCGGAAGTGCTGCCGCACGCAACCAGATGCATGTTCTGACCCATGGCGAAGGTGCCGACGAATCCGATTCCCTGAAAATCTTCCGCATGGGGCTGGAGGGCGGCAAGCCTGGCGCTGGCAAGATCGGCGTCCAGCCGGAGTGGTTCTTCAAGGGCGTCGGCACCTGCGTCGTGCCGCCAGGTGCTGAGCTGCCGATGCCGGCATTCGCGAAAGCCGGGGCAGAGGAGGCCGAGATCGTCGGGCTTTATCTCAATGGGCCGGACGGCCATCCCTATCGCATCGGCTATGCGCTCGGAAACGAATATTCCGACCATGTGACGGAGGGCGAGAACTACCTCTACCTCGCGCATTCCAAGCTTCGCTCCTGCTCGATCGGCCCCGAACTGCTGATCGGCGATTTGCCGGACGAAGTGCGTGGTCATTCCCGCATCCTGCGCGACGGCGCTGTTGTCTGGGAGCAGGAGTTCCTGTCGGGCGAAGCGCACATGTCGCACGCGATCGCCAATCTCGAACATTTCCACTTCCGCTACCCGATGCACCGCAGGGCCGGCGACCTGCACGCCTATTTCTTCGGCGCTGCGGTGATGAGCTACGCCTCCGGCGTCAAGACGGCCTCCGGCGACGAGTATGAAATCCAGGCACAGACATTCGGCAAGCCACTGCGCAACCGGATGGTGTCGGTGCCGGACGAGGGACTGGTCACCGTCACCCCGCTGTGACGGCAAAGGTCCGGAATTCACGGTCCACCAGAACGACAATGGGAGATTAAAATGGGACTGAAGAAAGCGTTTCTAAGACTGGCGACAATCGGGCTCGGCATCGGCCTGATGACCTCGGCGGCACTGGCCGCGAACCTGCGCGTGCTGGCCTGGGACGGCTATGCCGACCCGGACTGGGTGAAGGATTTCACCGCCGCCACCGGCATCGGCGTCGATGTCGTCTTCATCGGCAGCGATGACGAGATCTGGGCCAAGATCAAGGGCAGCGAAGGCCAGGATTTCGACGTCTTCGCCGTCAACACCGCCCAGCTGCAGCGCTACATCAAGGCCGACCTGGTGTCGCCGATCGATATCACGAAGCTGTCGAACCAGAAGGAGGTGCTGCCGCGCTTCCGCGATCTGTCGCAGGTCAGCGGTGACACCAAGGACGGCAAGGTCTACGGCATTCCGTTCTGCTTCGATTCCATCGGGCTGATCTACGACACCGACAAGGTCAAGCCTGCGCCGACCTCGATGTCGGTGCTCTGGGATCCGGCCTACAAGGGCAAGATCCTGGCCTATGATAATGGCGAGCACAATTTCTCGTTCACCGCGCTCACGCTCGGCTACAAGGACCCGTTCAACCTCGACGCGGAGCAGTTGGCGGCGGTCAAGGCCAAGCTGGTCGAACTCAAGCGCAATGTGCTGAGCTTCTACACCACCGCCGACGAGGCGCAGCAGATCTACCAGAACAATGACGTTGCCCTGATCTGGGCCAATTACGGCCAGCAGCAGGTCAAGGCGCTGCAGAAGATCGGCGCCCATGTCGCCTACGTCAATCCGAGCGAGGGCGCGCTGGCCTGGCTCGACAATTGGGTCATCTCCAAGGGTGCCCGCGACACTGCGGCGGCCGAGAAATGGATCGACTTCATGCTGACGAAGAAGGTCAGCGTCGCGCTTTCCGAGCGCACCGGCTTCGGCAACACCGTGGTCGAGTCGAGCAGCGCCGGCGGCAATGACAAGCTGGTCTGGCTCAACAATGTCGAGGACCCGCTCAAGCGCTCTGATCTGTGGAACGAGATCAAGGCGACGCCCTGATCCTTTCCGCAGCCTGACTTCGAAGGACCCGGCGGTCCGGACATTCCGGACCGCCGCAGCGTATGCGAGAATAGTTTATGAACCTGAACACCGACCTGCTGACGCTGCGGTCCGTCTCGAAATCCTACGGCACGGTTCCCGTGCTGCACGACATCGACCTGTCGATCAAGGACGGCGAGTTCCTGACCGTGCTTGGACCATCGGGATCCGGCAAGACCACGGTGCTGCGGCTGATCGGCGGGCTGGAACCGCTGACTTCGGGCGAGATCCGCCTCGACGGGCAGGATATCAGCCGCATGCCGATCAACAGGCGGCCGTTCAACACCGTGTTCCAGGACTATGCGCTGTTCCCGCACATGACCGTTTCCGGCAATGTCGGCTATGGGCTTTCGGTGCGCCATATCCAGCGCAAGGAGATCGCGCGCCGCGTGGCGGAGGCTCTCGAGCTGGTGCAGCTCGGACGTTTCGCCGACCGCTTCCCGTCACAGCTTTCCGGCGGCCAGCGCCAGCGCGTCGCGCTCGCCCGTGCGCTGATCTGCCAGCCGCGCCTGATCCTGCTTGACGAACCGCTGGCCGCTCTCGACCTAGAGCTACGCCGGCAGATGCAGGAATTCCTGAAATCCATCCAGCGCGAGATCAAGACCACCTTCCTGTTCGTCACCCACGACCAGGAAGAAGCGATCGGCATGGCCGACCGGATCTGCGTCATGCAGGCCGGCCATATCCGCCAGCTTGGTACGCCGCACGAGCTCTACTACAAGCCGAATTGCGAGTTCGTGGCGCGCTTCTTCGGCGAGAACAATCTGGTGGCTGGAAAGCTCGGTCCCGTCCAGGGCGAGCAGCGGCCGATCGAGACGGCACTTGGCCGCCTGATCTGCTCGATCAGCGACCAGCTCCATCTGAAGACTGCCCCGGATGGCGCCAGCGCCTTCGCGGCATTCCGTCCCGAGGCCTTGCGTCTTGCGGATGCGACGGACAGCGGCAACCGTTTTTCCGGCACCATCGCCGACCTGGCCTTTGCCGGCTCATCTACCGTTGCCACCGTAACGGCGGGTGCGGACACTGCAGTGCAACGCCTGCGGCTGCGCATGCCGAGCCGGATCGACGGCAGCGCGCTCAAGTCCGGCGAGACGGTCTCGCTTTGCTTTGCGCCGCATGAAGGCCATCTGGTGCTGGCATGAGCGCGGCCGCCACGACACAGCCCGCGGAAAGGCGTTTGTCGCTGCTGGTGACGGTGCTGGCTTTCGCGCTGCCGGTGATCTTCGTCCTGGTGCCGCTGGCGATCTTCCTGGTCTACAGTTTCTTCAGCGTCGACCAGGGCACGATCGTCTTCGCGCCGACGCTGGGCAACTATGCCAGGTTCTTCACCGACCCGATCTTCCTGCCGGTGTTCTGGAACACCATCGTGCTGTGCGTGTCGGTGGCCGTGATCTGCATCCTGCTCGCCTATCCCGCCGCCTATTTCCTGACGACGCTCAAGGGGCGGTGGCGCTATGCCTTGCTGATGCTGCTCCTGGTGCCGCTCTTGATGAGCTACGTCATCAAGATCTACGCCATCCGCAGCATCCTTGGCCTCAACGGCTTCCTCAACAAGGCGCTGGTGGCAATCGGCATCCTGCACGAGCCGTCGACGCTTTTCGTCTTCAACATGAACGCTATCCTGTTGACGCTGAGCCTGCTTTTGATCCCCTTCGCCATCCTGCCGATCTTCCTGTCGCTGGAGCGGATTCCGCAGACCTTGCTGCGCGCTTCCGACGATCTTGGCGCCAGCGGCCTGCAGACATTCCTGCGCATCACCTTGCCGCTCAGCCTGCCCGGCGTCGCCTCGGCGGCAAGCTTCGTCTTCGTGCTGGCGATCGGCGATTTCCTGACGCCGCAGATGGTCGGCGGCATCAGCGGCTTCACCTTCGGCCGCATCCTCTACAGCCAGTTCGGCACGGCCTACAACTGGCCGTTCGGCGCCGCACTCTCGGTGGCGCTGGCGATCATCGTGATCTGCGCCATCCTCATCGGCGAACGCTTCGGGCGCAACCGGGGGACGTCGATATGAACGCCCTGCCCCGGCCCTCCACCATCTTCCTGGCCGCGATCACGACGCTGGTCGCGGTGTTGCTCTACAGCCCGCTCTTCGTGCCTATCGTGTCGTCGTTCTTCACGGTTTCGCATGGCAATGTCGACTGGTCTTCGCCAACCCTCTCAACCTATGTCGCACTGGCCGAAAACCACGACATATTGGCCGCCTTGCGCACCACGCTGATCGTCGGCGTTTGCACCGTCGTGCTTTCGGTGGTCAGCGGAACGCTGCTGGCGCTCTATTATCACGGGCGCCGCTCGGGACGCTCGATCCTGCAGTTCATCATCTTCCTGCCGTTCCTGATGCCGCCGATCATCAGCGGCCTGGCGCTGCTGATCTTCTTCCGCGAGATCCACCTCGAACGCTCGCTGCTGACGGTCGTCATCGGCCATACGGTCTTCGTGCTGGCGATCGTCTACCGCACCGTGCTGATGCGGCTGCAGTCGATGAGCCGCACGCTGGTCGAAGCCTCCTACGATCTCGGCGCCACGGGCTGGCAGACCTTCTGGCGCATCATCCTGCCGAACCTGTCGAGCGCCATGGTGGGCGGCACCATCCTGGCCTTCGCGCTGTCGTTCGACGAGACGATGATCACCATCCTGGTCACCGGCACACAGAGCACGCTGCCGGTCCGATTGTGGGCGATGATGCGGCTTGGCTTCTCGCCCGACATCAATGCGTTGGTCGCACTGATCCTGATGTTCACCGTGCTGCTCTGCGTGCTCGCCGCCCGCTTTCTGATCCCCAGGCAGATGGCGACGGAACGAACCTGAGTGCCGGCTTACAGGGCGACACCTATCATCGGGCCATTGGATCGAGATCGAAGACCCGCCCCGGATTGAGGATGTTCTTCGGGTCGAGCGCCGTCTTCAGCCGCCGCATCGTGGCGATTTCGGCATCGCTGCGCACCAGATGCAGCCACTGTTTCTTGTCGAGGCCGATGCCATGCTCGGCCGAAACGCCACCGCCTGCCGCCGCCACGCCGCGATAGATGATGCCGTAGGCCGCCGCCGGATCCGCCGTCAGGACCTGATAGTGCAGATTGCCATCGCCGAGATGGCCGAAGACATAGATGTCGGCGCCGGGATCGACGGCATGAATGGCGGCGTCGGCTTCCTGCAGGAACGCGCCCATGCGCGCCAGCGGGATGCTGATGTCGACGCCGATCAAGCCTTTGATCGAAAACAGGACGCGGTTGGCGTCTTCCCGCACATCCCACAGCGCACGGAATTCACGCGGCGACTGCGAGACGACGACATCGTCGACCACGCCGTCCTCGACCGCCTGCATCAGGACCTCGGCGAAGCGTTCACCGTCGCGCTCGGGCTCGCTGCCCTGGATCTCGGCCAGCACATAGACGGGTGAGCCTGCCGGCAACGGTGCCGGCATAGCCATGCTGGCCGCCATGACGTCATAGAGCGGTGCGAAATTCACCTCATAGGCGGACAATAGCGGGCCGAGCTTTTGCCGCAGCAGCCCGAGCAGGGCGATCGCCGCATCGAGCGAAGCGAGCGCGCAGAAGGCGTTCACCTCCGATGCCGGCTTCGGATGCAACCTGAGCGCGGCGCGGGTGACGACGCCAAGCGTGCCTTCCGCGCCGATGAAGAGCTGGCCGAGGTCGTAGCCGGAATTGTCCTTGGGCAGGCCCTTGAGCGAGGACAGCACGCTGCCATCGGCAAGCACGGCCTCCAGCCCCAGCACCTGCGCGCGGTACATGCCGTAGCGCAGCACGCGGATGCCGCCGGCATTGGTGGCGATGTTGCCGCCGACCGTGGCCGAACCACGAGCGCCGATATCGACGCCGAACATCAGCCCGGCGCCATCAGCCGCCTCCTGCACCGCCTGCAGCGTCGCACCGGCTTCGGCGACGATGGTGGCGGCTTGACCATCCGGCGCGGCAAGGCCGCTCATGCGCTCCAGCGACAGCACGATCTCGCCCGGCTGGACGCGTGTGCCGCCGGCCAGTCCTGTGCGGCCGCCCTGGACCACGACCGGCTGGCCGACAGCATTGCATCCGGCGAGGGCCGCCGCGACACCGACGGTATCGCGCGGACGCAGCACCACTTCGGGTAGCGCGCCAAGCTTGCCGTCGGGATCGTCGCGATAGCGCTGGTCGACATCAGAGCCGGCGAGCACGCCGCCGGCGCCCAGCCTGTCGCCAAGAGCGGATAAAAGCCGTTGCGTTTCAGGCGACATCGTGCTCACACGCCTGCGTGGCGAAGCGCGTCGTCTGCATCCACCAACCGGACGGCCCGATGAGTATTCCTGTCCGACACGCACGCCATCCTTCAATTGCAGCCGGCCGATCCTATTCGGGATCGCTTGCCGTGCAAGCGATATCGACCTGCCGTGAACGATGCCGGCATCAATCACGATAAGGCGCGATTGATGCCGGAAGCACTGTCGGCCTACTGCAGCTTGGCCTGCAGCGCGTTGACATCGTCGGTGGTCATTTCGCCGTCGGTGGTCACCTTGCCGTCGACGATCTTCCACAGCCGGAACGGGCCGGTGATGTCGCCATATTTGTCGAAAGCGACCGGGCCGATGACGCCTTCGTAGCGGATCGGCTTGCCGTCCTTGATCAGACCGAGCGCCTTGGCGAACTCCTCCTTGCCGGCAAAGATCGGCGTGCCGGCTGGGTCGACCGCCTTGTACATCGCGTCCTTGATCTTGGCCGGATCCTCGGAGCCGGCAATGGCGATGGCCAGGCCGACGATGGCGCCGGCGTCATAGGAACGGTCTGCGGCCGGGTTCGACGGTTCGATGCCGGAGAATTCCTTGTAGTTCTTCATGAAGTAATCGGTGGAGGCCGTCGGGCTGGTGCCGGACGAGGTGCCATAGGCATCCTTCAGATAATCGGCGCCGACGGACTCGATGAAATCCGGGCTGTTCATGCCGTCATTGAGCAGGAATTTCTGCACGCCGCCTTGCGAAATCCAGGTGCGGGCAACGGTTGCGCCGTCGACCGGCGTGCTGACCAGATAGAGTCCGTCCGGTTCACCCGCCATCGCCGCCGTGACTTCGGAGGCGTAGCTCGACTGCTTCTCGTTGTAGGGCGTGTCGGAGACGATGGTGCCGCCGAGCGCTTTGTAGGCGCGAGAGAATTCGGCCACCATGTTGACGCCGAAATCGTTGTTGACGTGGATGATCGACAGCTTCTTGAAGCCCTTGTCGATGGCGTATTTGGCGGCGGCGACGCCCTGCAGCGCATCGGAGGTGATGGTGCGGAAGAAGATGCCGTTGGTCTTGCCGTCGCGGCCGAGCGCGGTCAGTGTCGGCGACGATGATGCCGGCGAGACCTGGACGATCTTGGCAGGCGCTGTGACCGAGGTCAGGATCGGGATCGACACCGACGAGATGATGCCGCCGATGATGACCGGCACTTTCTTGACCTGCACCAGCTGGGTCGCGGCATCGACCGCGATGTTGCCCTGGCTCTGGCTGTCGCGCGTATCGGTCGCCAGATCGCAGCCGCGCACGCCGCCGGCGGCGTTGATGTCGCGGAAGGCCATCTCGACCGACTTGGCGCCGGCCTGACCGTACTCACCGGCCGGGCCGGTCAGTTCCATGACGAGGCCGACGGTGATCTTGCAGTCGGCGGCCTGCGCAGCACCCGCCATCGTCACGAGAGCAAGCGCGGTGGTGAGTTGGAGTATCGTCTTTCTCATTGATGTTCCCCTTTCGTTACTCGACTCTAATTTGATCTCTGGAGCCTGTTCAGCGTTCCGGCACCTGCAGCCAGGTTTCATGCAGATGTCGCCATTCGACGCCGTTGGGCGCCGATGAACTGGTGGTGAAGACGGCGCTCGACTGGCGGCGGCTGTGCTTGCCCGCGCGCAGCTGCGCCTCGACGTAGAAGATGACGATCGTATCGGCGCTTTGCCAGCCCGGCCGGATGTCCTCGATCGAGATGGCAAAGCCGTCGTCGCATGTGGCGCGGCTGGAGCGGACATGGTCGACGACCGCAGCGCGATCGAGCACCTTGCCGTCCGGCGCGACCATGCTGAGGCCATCACCCATGGCACGCTCGAAGCGGTCGAAATGCACCGTGTCGGCACGCGCGGCGACGAACCAGTCGACAAAGAAGCGATGCAGGTCGATGACCTCAGCGCTGGCCTTGGAAAACAGCGTATCGTTGACGGCGCTCATGTGCGGCCTGCGTTCAGATTGTAATGCATGATCGAGCCGTGGCGGCCGTGGCGGTCGCGCTCCAGCGTGTAGACGTCACCCAGTGGACCCTGGCTTTGCGAAATCACGGCCGCGATCTTCGCCCGGTCGTCGGCGTCGAGCGCGACGTCCATGATTTTCGCATTAGCCAGCGCATGCGCCTGGTTGCGGGCGCCGACGATGACGGCCGCCACTTGGCGCTGTTCCAGCACCCAGGCGCTGGCTATGGTGGCGATGTCGACACCGTGGCGGTCGCCCACGCCCTTGAGTACCCGCAACAGCTGCTGGAACAGGTCCCAGCCGCCGAAGTCGTCGATAATCAGCTTGTATTTGACCAGCGAGCGGTTTTCGAGCGGCATGGCGGGTTCGGCTACGCCGAGCCATTTGTCGCTGAGGAAGCCGCCGGCCACGGAGCCATAACAGAGGAAGCTGACGCCGTTTTTCGTGGCGAGTGCGGCGAGGCTGTTGCCCGGTCGCTGATCGAGCACGGAATATTGCAGCTGCTGGCTGACCAGCGGAATGCCGGCGGCGAGGATTTCGGCGAGCCGCGGCGTGTCGAAATTGGTGGTGCCGAGATTGCGCACCTTGCCCTCCAGCCGAAGCTCGTTGAGCCAGCCCATCGCCTCGACATAACGAGGCTGATCATAGTCCCACCAATGGAACTGCACGAGATCGAGCCGTTCGGTCTTCAGCCGCCGCAGCGACTGCTCGACGATGCCCCTGATATAATCGCGGCTGATGCCGGCCAGCCGTTCGAGGTCGGGCACCAGCTTGGTGTGCACCTTCATTTTTGCCGCGACATCCAGGCCGCGCTCGCTGGCCAACCGCAGGCGCGCGGCGCCGATCAGTTCTTCGACGCCGGTATAGATGTCGGCGCAGTCATAGGTCCAGATGCCGGCATCGAAGGTGGCGATCAGGTCGGTGACAGCTTGCTGACGATCGATGGCGCCATGTCCGCCAGCGAGCTGCCAGCCACCGCGAATGACGCGCGAGATGGTGTAGCCGGGGCCGAGCTCGAAGGTCTTGGCGGTCATGTCTGGTCGTTCTCCTTCGGCAGCGGCACGGCCGTGGTTTCGGCATGGCTGAACCGCCGCTTGGCCAGCCTGACGATCCGCAGCCGGCTGGCGCAATTGGGATCGGGACAAGCGATCTCGGCGTCTGTGGTCATCCAGTCATTGCGGTCGGTCGGGCGCTGCTTTGCCGCGAGAAACGGCAATACGGAGGCAAGCGAATAGATCGAAAAACTCTGCCCTGCCGGCATCGACAGCATCTCGCCCTTGAGCTCGAAATAGTCGCCGGGCTTGGCGCCGCAATAGATCGGCTTGCCCTCGGGGATGACCGCCTCGACGCGAAGATCGAAGAGCTCGAAACTGTCGTCCGCCATGTCAGGCCTCCACCAGGCTGAAGGTGATGTCGCATGCGCCGTTGCGGCGGATGATGCCGCAGGCAGCGGCGAACTGGTCGCGCTGATCGGTCCGCACCTGCGCCACCACGCTGCCGGCGAGCCAGCCGATCGGAAACAGAAGCCGCGCCCCTTGTCCGTAGTAGAGGCCGATGTCGAAAATCGCATTGGGATTGCCGCCCCAAATGCGCGGCGGCACATAGGACAACGCGATGTCGCCCGGCTGCGGCGTCAGCGTGGCATTCTCCGCCGGCAAGGGTTTGGCATAGGCCTCCCCTTCGAGATCGGCTGACGGAACCGGGCAGGAGATCTCAGGTCCCGTCCACATGGCATGAATGCCCGGGACGACGCGTGGCGTGGCGAGATACGCGATGAGAAAGGCAGCGTTTTCCGGCGCCTTTTCGGGCAGCAGCAGCGCCGTCACGGAAAGCTTCGAGCGCGACTCGGTGATGCTGATGGAGGTCATGTCTGGTCTTTCGTGGCGGCGGACTGAAGCTTGTCGCGCAGGAAAGCAAAAGGCCGGCTGATATCGGCCACCAATGCCTCGCGCGCCGCTTGCGCATCCTGCTTGGCGAGAGCTGCGACGATGCTGCGGTGATAGTGCGCGGTGTCGACCTCGCCGGCGTCGGAAAAGGCATAGATGGCAACGCGGATGCAGGGGCCCGATTGCAGCCACAGGCTTTCGATCATCGGGATCAGCACGGCCGAGCCGCAGCAGTGGTAGATCTCGAAATGGAAGCTCTGGTTGAGCGTCGCCTCGCGGTCGATATCCTTCTTGTGCTTCAGTGCCCGCATCTCGTCCCATTCGCCGAGCATGGCTTCGATTGAAGCGATCTGGCGCGGGCTCATGCGCGTGGCGGCAAGCGCAATCGCTTCGCCTTCGATGAGCGACCGGGCGCGCAAAAGGTCGTCGATGCGCTCCAGCGTGATCGGCGGCACGCGCACCGAGCGGTTGGGCAGTGCCTCCAGCGCCTTTTCCGTGATGAGCCGGCCGAGCGCTTCGCGCACCGGCATGGTCGAGGTGACCAGCGCATCGGCCAGGCCACGGATGGTCAGCACCTGGTTCGGCTCGAACAGGCCGCCGATCAGAGCCCGGCGCAACTCGGAATAGACGCGATCCTGCACGGTCTCGCGGCCGACCGGCGTAAGCTGGGCTGCGATCGTTTCGTTGTTTCGCTCGATGGCAGCCTTTTGCATGGCATTCCCGGTCTTGGCCCGTTTTCGGCTTGCGGATGAAATTAAAGCCGAATAGCGTGATCAAAGCAAGTGTGATCACAAATCAAAAATCAGGAGGCGACAACGATCGTCTTCGGCCAGAGGGTTTGATGAGCGAGGCAGCGGAGCGCCAAGGGCAGGAGAGCCGGGCACCTGTTCTGACGGCAAGCCATGTCGTCAGACGGTTCGGCGGCCTTGTCGCCGTCAATGATGTCTCGTTTGATGTCAAAGCGGGCGAAATCCTCGGCCTGATCGGTCCGAACGGTGCCGGCAAGACGACGATGTTCGACCTGCTCGCCGGCAGCATATTGCCGACCAGCGGCGATATCCTGCTCAACGGCACGCGCGTTTCGGGCGAAGCCGCGCATCTGCGCATCGGCCGTGGTCTTGGCCGCACCTTCCAGATCCCGCGCCCGCTGCCCAATCTGACGCTGATCGAAAACATCATGCTGGCGGCACAGGGCCAGGCCGGCGAAAGGCTGCTCGCCAATTTCGTCACGCCGTGGCGGGTGGCGGCGCAAGAAAAAACGGCCAGGACAAAGGCGCTCGACCTTTTGGAACTCGTCACCCTCACCCATCTCGCGCATGAGCCGGCGCGCGTGCTGTCCGGCGGCCAGCGCAAGCTGCTCGAACTCGCCCGCGTGATGATGGCCGACCCGGCGATCATCCTGCTCGACGAGCCGGCAGCCGGCGTCAACGCAACGCTTCTGGAAGTCATCATCGACCGCATCCGTGACATCAATGCGCGCGGCATCACCTTCCTTTTGATCGAGCACAACATCGACATGGTGACGCGGCTCTGCCATCGCGTCCTGGTCATGGCGAGCGGCCAGTTGCTCAGCGAAGGCACGGCGGAAGAGGTCGCGCGCGACCCGCGCGTCATCGAGGCCTATCTCGGAGGCACGGCATGAGCGAGACCGTCCTCGACGTCCGTAATCTCGAGGCCGGCTATGAACCGGGCGTGCCGATCGTGCGCGGCGCCTCGATCATTGTCAGAAAAAGTGAGATCGTCGTCGTCCTCGGCCCCAATGGCGCCGGCAAGTCGAGCTTCATCAAGGCGATCGCCGGCCTCGTCCCGATCACCGGCGGCACCGTGTTCCTGGATGGCAAGGACATCACCGCGGCACCCGCCCACACCATGGTGCGGCTTGGGCTCGCCTTCGTGCCGCAGACGGAAAACATCTTTCCGCTGATGTCGGTCGAGGACAATCTTAGGGTCGCCTGCGGCATCCTCGAACGGCGCGAAATCCCCGGCCGCATCGAAGAAATGTATGCCGCCTTCCCGGACCTCGTCCGTCAGCGCCGCACCGCCGCCGGCAATTTGTCGGGCGGACAGCGGCAGATGTTGGCTGTCGCGCGCGCCCTGATCGTCCATCCCAAGGTGCTGGTGCTCGACGAACCGTCGGCCGGCCTGTCGCCGAAATTCGTGTCGATGGTGTTCGAGATGCTGGCCGGCATCCGCAAATCCGGGGTCACCATCCTTTTGGTCGAGCAGAATGCCAAGGCGGCACTGGCCATTGGCGACCGCGCCTATGTGCTGGTCGAAGGCAAGGACCGGCACGAGGGCATCGCTTCCGAACTGTGGAACGACCCTGTCGTCGCCGAACTCTATCTCGGCCAACGCCCTTCCCACGCCAGCAAGGGAGGCGCGGCATGAGCCTGCAATTTGTCGTCGATGGATTGCTGACCGGCTCGATGATCGGCCTCGGTGCCATCGGCGTGACGCTGACCTATTCGATCCTGCGCTTCTCGAATTTTGCCCATGGCGACTTCATGGCCTGGGGCACCTATGCGACGCTGGCCGTCGTCAGCGCCGTCGGCGCCACTTTCGGCAAGGCAGCGCCGATCGCGCCTTTGTCCTTCGGCTGGCCGCTGCTTGTCGCACTGGTCATTGGCATGGCCTTCACCGCTATACTGGCGCTGCTGCTCGACAAGGTGCTGTTTTCGCGGCTGCGCTCGCAGGGGCAAGCCATCATCGTGGTGATGGCGAGTTTTGGTGCCTCGATGGCGCTGCGCAGCCTGCTCGAATTCACCTTCACCTCGCGGCCGACCTATTTCAGCCGGGCGATCCAGATCGCCATGCCGGTCGGCTTCGGCATCCGCATCACACCCGACCAGATCGCACTTTTGCTGCTGACCGCCGTGCTGGTGCTCGGCGTGCATCTGTTGATGACGCGCACGCAGACCGGCCGTTCCATGCAGGCGCTCAGCCAGAATGCGGCACTGGCCCGCATCGTCGGCATCGACGTCGCCTCCGTGGTGCGCGTCACCTGGGTCATCGGCGGGGCGCTCGCCTGCGTCGCCGGCGTGATGATCGGCATTCTGGTGCAGATCCGCCCGTTCATGGGCTTCGACATGCTGCTGCCGATGTTTGCCGCCGCCATTCTCGGCGGCATCGGCAGCATCCCGGGCGCGGTGCTCGGCGGCCTGATCATCGGGCTCGCCGAAGCCGGCGCGGTGCAGCTGATTGGTGCCGAATGGCGCGCCGCCGTCTCCTTCATCATCCTGATGGCGGTGCTGTTCGTGCGGCCGATCGGCCTGTTTGGTGTGAGGGAACGCTGATGGACCTGCTCGGCTACGGCGCCTTCTTCCTGACCACCGCGCTGATCTTTTCGCTGGTCACGCTGGGGCTCAATCTGCAGTGGGGCCTGACCGGACTTTTCAATGTCGGCCTCGCCGGCTTCGTCGCCATCGGCGCCTATACATCCGCGCTGCTGACCACACCGGACGATGCCGCGCGGCTCGGTGGCTTCGGCCTGCCGATCCTTGTCGGCTGGCTCGGCGCCATGATCGTCGGCGGCATCGCCGCGGCGCTGACCGGCATGGCCACATTGCGGCTGAGATCCGACTATCTGGCGATCACCACATTCGGTGTCGCCGTGGTCGTACAGCTGGTCGCGCTCAATGCGCAGAAGCTGACCAGCGGGCCGTTCGGCATCGGTTTCATCCCACGTCCGTTCGGCAGCCTCGCCGAGACACCGCTGCTGTTCAACCTGTCGAACCTCGCCGTCGTCTCGGCCGTCACATTGATCGCCTACCTCGCCCTTGAGCATCTGTCGCGCAGCCCCTGGGGACGCGTGCTGAAGGCCTTGCGCGAGGATGAGCGGGCGGCGATTTCGCTCGGCAAGAGCGCGCGCTTCTACCGTGTCCAGGCCTTTGCCGTCGGCGGCGCCATCATGGCGCTGGCCGGCGCGCTGCAGGCGCATTTCACCGGTTTCATCGCGCCGGACAATTATCTGCCGATCCTGACCTTCCAGGTGTGGGTGATGCTGATCGTCGGCGGCTCGGGCAGCAATCTCGGCGCCGTCATTGGCAGCATTCTGGTCTGGGGAATATGGGCCGGATCCGGGACGCTGACCAGCGTGCTGTTTGCGCCCGAGCAGCAGGCGCGTGCGGCCTCGCTGCAGATCGTCGCCATCGGCGTCATGCTCTGCGTCATCCTGTTGATCCGGCCGAACGGGTTGTTCGGCGACAGGCTGCGGCGGCCACGTCTGGGCAAGCAGGCGAAGGTGACTACGGCCAAGAGCAGTTCCGGCTCATGACCGCTGCGATCCGGCAGGAAGCGCATGGTGCTTCACTCTGGCAGGCCGTCAGCCGCAACCGCCGCGACCGGCTGGCGCTGCACGACGAGATCACTGTCGACCTCGCCATTGTCGGCGGCGGTTTTTCCGGCCTGTCGACCGCGCTGCACGCCGCCGGGAAAGGGCTTTCCGTTGCCGTTCTCGAGGCCGCAATCATCGCCTGGGGCGCGACCGGCAGGAATGCCGGTTTCGTCGTGCCCAACTTCGCCAAGATGGACCCGGACACCATCCTTGCGCATCTCGGCCCCGAGCGAGGCGAGAGACTGATCGATTTTGCCGCCGGCAGCGCCGATCTGGTCTTCGGCCTGATCAGGCGGCACGGCATCGACTGCGACGCGGTGCAGAACGGATGGATCCAGCCGGCGCATTCGGTTGCCGCTTTCGAGAAGGTCAAATCGCGTGCCGGGCAATGGGCACGGCGTGGCCGACCGGCTGTCGCGTTGGATCGGCAGGAGGTCGAGGCGCTGACCGGCGCGCGCGGCTATGCCGGCGGCTGGATGGACCGTTCAGGTGGCGTGCTCAATCCGGTCGCCTACGCGAACGGACTGGCCGACGCGGCGGAGAAGGCTGGCGCGAAGATCTTCGAGCGCACGCCGGTTACCTCGGTCGATCGCGTTGCCGATGGCTGGACACTGAAAACGCCATCGGGCTCGGTGCGTGCCGGCAAGGTGCTGATCGCCACCAACGCCTATGGCGGAACGTTAAATCCATCACTGCGGCGGACCTATATTCCGCTGAAGGTTTTTCAGATTGCGACCGAGCCGCTGCCGCCCGAGATCCGCACGCGGCTGCTTCCCGGCGGGCAAGGCGTTGGCGACACCAGGCGCAATCTCTTCACCTTCCGCTTCGATGCCGACAACCGGCTGATCAGCGGCGGCATGCATATTCTGAGTGCCGGCGCCGACACGCGCGTGCCGCTTACAATCTGGCGGCGTCTCGCCCGGCATCTCGACCTGCCTGACCTGCCGCCGCTGGCCTATGGCTGGTCGGGAATGGCCGCGGTCGAACCGGATTTCCTGCCGCACCTCCTGGACCTCGGGCCGGGACTGATCGCCGGCCGCGCCTGCAACGGGCGCGGCATCGCCATGACGACGGCGATGGGCAAGGTGCTGGCCGACTGGGCCGCCGGAACCGAAGCGCGCGATTTGCCGCTGCCGTTCGCGCCGCCGGCGCCGATCCCCTTCCATGCCGTGCTGCGGCACGCGCCCAACATGCTGCTCGGCTGGAGCATGCTGCGCGACCGGCTGGACGAGACCGGATAAGGCGGTCGCTTCTGGCCGCGCGGATCAGGCCGTCATGCGAAGATTTTCGGAGAGAACCGCGGCCGCCGCGGCGATGTCCTGTTCAAGAGAAGCCCGAACAGCAGGACCATTGCGCTGCTCCAATGCGGCAACAATCCTGCGATGCGCGTCGTTCGACTGCGGAATGTAGCGATCGGCCTGCATCAGCAGTTTCAGGTAGGGCCCGACGCGGCCCCAGAGATCGCGGATCATGTTGAGCAGAATTGGCGCGCCGGCATGCTGGTAGATGGCGAAGTGAAACGCCTCGTTCAGCGCGAGATAGGCGCTGGCGTCGCCGGCCTCGATGGCGCGCTGCATGCCGGCAAGCGTCGCCTGTATGTCGACCAGCCCGCTTTCGCTCATCCGCGACGCCGCCATCTCACCCGCCAGCCCTTCGACGGCGATGCGGATATGGGTCAGTTCCTCAAAGGCGGGAGCCGACAGCAAGGGCACGATGATGGAGCGGTTGTTCTGCATCTCGAGCAACCGCTCGGCGACCAGCCTTTGCAGCGCCTCACGGATCGGCGTCGTCGAGATGCCGAAGGTCTCGGCGAGCTTGCGGATGACCAGCGTCTGGCCCGGACTGAAACCACCCGAAATCAACTCCTGCTTGAGCGCGCCATAGGCGCGGTCGTTGAGGGTTTGATGTTCGAGCTTTAGCATGCGCGGGCCTGCTCCGATCACCAGTTCGACAAAGCGCGATCGAGCGTCGCGGCCAGTTGCTCGGCATTGTCCCTGGCAAACGGCAGAGGCGGCCTGATCTTCAGCACATTACCACGCGGACCGCAGGACGAGATCAGCACGCCATCCTCGCGCATGGCTTCAACGACAGACGATGTCTTGCTGGCGGCCAGCGCCTCGTCGCCATCCGCCGTCAGCTCGACGCCGAAATAGAGGCCGTTTTGCCTGACGTCACCCACCATGCCGTGCCGGGTCTGCAGCGTGCGCAGCAAGTCAGCCGTATAGGCGCCGACATTGCGTGCGTTCTCGATCAGCCCCTCGCCTTCGATCACGTCCAGCACCGCGATGCCGACGGCGGCCGCGACCGGATTGCCACCGAATGTGTTGAAGTAACCGGTGTTGGAGCCGAAGGAGGAAACAAGCTGCGGCCGCACGAGCACCGCGCCCATCGGATGCCCGTCGCCGATCGGCTTGCCCATGGTGACGATGTCGGGTTCGAGGCCATAATTGGCAAAACCCCACATGCCCTGGCCGAGGCGGCCGAAGCCGGACTGGACCTCATCGGCGATGACGATGCCACCTGCATTCCTGACATGATCGGCCGCCTCGCGCATGACAGCCGCATCGGGGAAGAAAATGCCGTCGCTGGAAAAGGCCGAATCGAGCAGCAGCGCCGCCGGACGGATATTTTGCGCACGCATGTCGTCGATGGCGGCGGCGACATTTCCGGCGAAATCATGCGCGGCGCGGCCATGGTCGCGGAACGTGTCCGGCGCCGCCACGGTCCGGTGGTGCGCGGGTACGCCCTTGGCGCCAACCGCCGCCGGCGACAGCTGCGCGGTGGCGATCGTGGCGCCGTGATAGGCGAAATCGGTGATGATGACGCCGGTGCCGCCGCTCGAATGCTGGGCGATGCGGATGGCGAGGTCGTTGGCCTCGCTGCCGGTGCAGGTGAACATGGCATGGCCGAGATGGGCCGGAACCGTGCCGAGCAGTTTTTCCGCGTAGTCGAGGATGATCTCGCTGAGATAGCGCGTGTGCGTATTGAGTGTGGCCGCCTGCCCCGACAGCGCCTCGACGACACGCGGATGGCAGTGCCCGACCGAGGCGACATTGTTGTAGGCGTCGAGGAATTTGCGCCCTCCCGCATCGTAGAGCCAGACGCCGCTGCCGCGCACCAGATGGATCGGGTTGCGGTAGAAGGCGCGGTAGGTCGGCCCGAGCAGCCTGGCGCGGCGTTCGAGCAGGGCCTGCTCGGATGCCACCGAATCGGCATTGGCAGGATATGGCGAGGACTGGGACACGAGCATCTACTCCGGATTGGAATGGTCGAGGAAATAGCGGCGGGCCTCCGCGGACGACAGTCCGTCCAGCCGTTCGAGCGATGCCCAGACCTCGGTGATGAGACGCAGCACATAGTCGCGCTTGGCCGGGAACCGTTCGGCCTGCCAGCTGGCGATGTTGGCGATGAGCGCAAGCCGGGCGCGGATCAGATCGAACAGAATGCCGACCTCTTCGGGTTCCAGCGGCTGCACGGATTGATAGCCGGCGACGAAGCGCGCGGCGGATGCCAGCGGATGACCTTCAGCCGGCCAGCGATAGACGGCGCCGATGGCGAGGTCGCAGATCAGCGGCGAATGGATCATGTCGCCGAAATCGAGAATGCCGGTCACGACCTCCGGCCGCGAGGCGTCCATCACCACATTGTAGGAGTTCATGTCGTTGTGGACGATCTGGGCGCGCAGGGTCGGGATGACCGGCGCCGCGTGCTCCTCAAAGGCGTCCATCACACGCTCGACCATAGCCCGGTGACGGGAATCGGCGATATACGCCAGCATCGGCCGCGTCTTGGCGACCTTGCGGATGTCCCAGAGCAGGTCGCTGCCGGCCGCCGGATGGAAGAAGCCGCGCAGTGCCCGGCCAAGCCGGGCGAGAAAAATGCCGAGATTGCGATCCTGCGCCGCCGAGGTGGGCGAGCGCGACAGCAACTGGCCGGGCAGATAGGTGACCAGCCGGATGATGCGCGGCGCCGATCCGCCGACGCTGACCGTGAATTGCGCTTCGCCCTCGCGGCTTTTGCGCACCGAAGGAACCGGCAATGTCGGGTCGACCGCAAGGATATGGTCGAGTGCCTTGTTCTGGAAATCGGTGAAGCCGGCTTCTTCGGCCGGATGGGAAACTTTCAGGACGAACTCGCCCTCGCCTTCGGTCTGGATGTGGAAATTGTGGTCGCGTTCGCCCGGCAGCGGACGCGCGCTGCCGGTGAGGCCGTAGTGCCGGCGCAAGATGGCGAGCGCGTCGGCGATCGAAACATCGGGCGCGTCCTCGGCGAGCGTTTCGCCGAAACCGTCAGGCACGGCTGCGTTCATGAGTGCGCCTCCGGATCGATCGGCTCGAGGCCGCACCAGTCGGCGATGAACAGCGCGATGGTCTGGGTGACCTTGCGCACCGAATCCAGATCGACGGCCTCGTCATAGCCATGCGGCATGCGGCAGATCGGGCCATAGACGATCGCCGGCGTGTCGGCATAGAGGCCGAAGAAGCGTGCATCCGTCGTAGCAGAGGTAACATGTTCGGTCAGCGGCTCGCCCCACACGGCCGTATGGCTGCGGCGCAGCACGGCTTCCATCTCGTCGGCACCCTCCAGCACGTAGCCCTCGGCCATGAAGCCATTGTAGCTCATCTTGGGCGGGCGATTGGCCAGGAACGGATCGGCGCGGGCCGCATCGGCGATGCAGGCTTCGAGCTCGGCCCTGGCGTCCTCGAGCTTCTGGCCGGGATAGGTCGCGACACGCATCTCGAAAACACAGCGCGCCGGCACGCTCGATGTCCATTCGCCGCCTTCGATCTTGCCGAGGTTGAAGCGGATCGGATGCGGGTGATTGCAGAAATGCGGATCATCGACCTTGCGCGCATTCCAGACGATTTCGAGCTGCTTCAGCGCCTGGATGATGAGGAAGGCCTTCTCGATGGCATTGGCGCCGGCCGAGAAAGCGCCGGAGGCATGTTGCGGATCGCCGTCGACCTCGACCCTGAACCAGATCGGCCCGACTTGCGCCCGCATCAAGCGCGGTTCCAGGGGCTCGGGAATGAAGGCGGCATCGGCGCGATAGCCGCGCTGCAGACAAGCGAGCGCGCCATTGCCGGTGCATTCCTCCTCGACCACCGACTGGAGGTAAACGTTCGCAGCCGGCTGATAGCCGAGGCTGCGCAAAGCGGTCAGCGCATAGAGACAGGCCGACAGGCCGGCCTTCATGTCGCCTGCGCCGCGGCCATGCATCCAACCACCCTCGATCGCCGGGTCGTAGGGATCGCGCACCCAGCGGTCGAGCGGTCCCGTCGGCACCACGTCGATATGGCCGTTGAGGATCAGCGAGCGGCCAGTGGCGTTTCGCGGCGTGTGGGTGGCAACGACGTTGAAGGCATCGTCATACGAGACCGCCACGGGTGAAAAGCCCGGCAGATCGCGGATTGCGCCGACATCGACACGCCACATGTCGACCCTATAGCCATCGGCCTCATAGGCAGCGGCCATGAAGGATTGCGCGGCGTGCTCCCCGCCGCGCTGGGAGGGAAAGCGCACGAGGTCCGCCAGGAATGCGACTTGCCGCGCGAAGCCGTCATCGACCGCGCGCAAAATGGCTTCGTCGGCAATTCGCTCAGTCACGATATTCCGCTTTCTCGTGGATGGTGTATCATATCTCATATGCCATTACCGGGAAAGGCAAAGAGACAGGTCGGGCCAAAACGATGGCCCAACCCGGGAAGCTCTTGGCAGGGGGGGCGCAGAGTTGGCATCAGCTTCCCGCATGCCAGCGAAGCTGCATGGCGGAGATCGAGGACAGATGCAGGTCACCGACGGCCCATTGCCGGATGAAATCACCGATCTCGCGTCCGGTTACCGGCGCGTGCCGGCCGGCAAGATCGTCAATGCGGTGACATGGATGGAAGCGCGTGCCCCGATGCCGGGTCTCGCCCAACCCTTGGCAATGACCCGGATCAGCAAGCCCGACAGCGCCGCCTACCGGGCGATCTTTCTCGAGATCGGCGCTCCCTGGCTGTGGGACCGCGCCGCCGAAATGTCGGATTCCGAAGTCGCCGCGCGCCAGCATCTCTATTACGGCCATGATGAAAGCGGCGGCCATGTCGGCATGGTCGAATTCCGCGTTGCCGACGACAACGAGATCGAGATCACCTATTTCGGCCTTTTCCCTTCCTTGACCGGCCGCGGCCTCGGCAAGCGGCTGATGGCCGGTGCGCTCGATCAGGCATGGCGCCTCGGCCCCGGCCGCATCTGGCTGCACACAAGCAGCATCGACCATCACAGTGTCATCGGTTTCTACCGGGCTTGCGGGTTCAAGCCCTATGCAGCGGGTTTCGAGATCACCGACGATCCCCGTATCAAGGGAACCCTGCCGCGCGATGCGGCCCCGCAAATCCCGTTGATCGAAACGGAATGGGTGCCTGGCGCCAGATGAGACCGTCTTCGCAACCCGCCGGCCTTTCATCGTCTCACCATCGCCGGTGGGTGTGGCGCGAAAGCATCCTGTCGAGGCTGGAGCGGCATGTCGACACGCGCATCGTGTTGTTCGCCGCGCCAGCAGGCTTCGGCAAGTCGACGACGATGGCGCAGTGGGCGGCTGAGGTCGCACGCCATGGCCGGTTGACCGCATGGCTGTCCTGCGAGGCGACGGACAATGACGAAGGCGCCTTCCTGTCGCATCTGGTGGGCGCGCTGCGCCATCTCGTCCAGAATCCGGCCGAGCTCGACCTCGCCTTCCAGTCGAGCCCGATCCCGCAGCTCGATGTCGTGCTCGCAGCACTGGTGGCGGGTTTTGCGGCGCGCGACGCCGACATCACTTTGTTCTTCGACGACTACCACGTCATCGAGGCGCCGGCGGTGAAGCGGTTCATGGAGCGGCTGACCCGGCAGGCGCCGGCCGACGTCGCCTTCGTCATCGGTTCGCGCAACCTGCCCGACCTGCAGCTCGGCAAGCTCAGGGTGCTTGGCGACGTGTTCGAAATCGGCCCGGACGATCTGCGCTTCGCATCGTCCGAAGCCGAAGCCTTCTTCAACGACAAATTGGGCCTCAGCGTCAGCAGCGGTACCGTCGAGACCTTGTGCTCGCGGACCGAAGGCTGGGCCGCCGGCCTGCAACTCGCTTCGCTGTCGCTCAGTGCCGCGCATGCTCCGGAAACCGTCATCGGCAATTTCACCGGCGCCAACCGCAATGTCGCCGATTTCCTGATGGGCGAAGTCTTCCTGGGGCTGCCGCCGGCCCTGGCGAAGTTCCTGCTCCACAGTTCGATCTTCGAGCGCTTCAGCGCCGAAGCGTGCCGGGCCGTCTTGCGCGCGGCCGACGCCGAGGCTGACATCACCGAGATCGAGACCCGCAACCTGTTCCTGGTGCCGCTCGACGAGGAGCGGCGCTGGTTCCGCTATCATCATCTGTTCCACGACTTCCTCAGCCGCGAAATGGAACGGCGCGAGCCGGAGATGATCGCACCGCTGCATCTGGCCGCGGCCGAATGGTTCGGCGAACGCAAGATGCTGACCGAGGCGATCGGACATGCGCTCGCCGCCGGCGACCAGGCCCGCGCGGCGGTGTTCGTCGAAAACAACGCGCTCGAACTCATCGCCCAGTGCCAGCTGCTCTATGTGCGCCAGTTGCTGGCACTGCTGCCGAGGAAACTGGTCGACCAGCGCATCCGGCTGCAACTCGTCGTGCTGTGGCTGGCGGTGCACTCAAGCCAGCCCGAGATCGCGCAGCAGACGCTCGCCAATGCGCGCAAGCTAGTCGAGACCCGGCCGGCCGACGGCAAGGATCCGGGCACGCTGACCGGCACCACGATCGAGGCCGAAATCGTCGTCCTCGATGCCGCCGTGCACAGCACGCTGGAGCAGTTCGAGGCCGCGCGGGACACCGCGCTGTCTGCCCTGCGCATCATCGCCCCCGACGCCTGGTTCATGGAAGGCGCGACCGCCAATGTCATCGGCTACAATCTCTACGCGCTGGGCGACCTCGAGGGTGCTCGGGCGGCGGCGGACGCGGCGCGCAAGGCGCATGAGCGAAGCGGCAGCCTGCTCGGCGTCACCATCGCCAATTGCTACATGGCCGTCATCGAGCGCTCGGCCGGCCGCCTGCCCGCCGCCGAAAAGCTGCTGCGCAACACTATCATCGAGGCCAGGACGCGGATCGGCGCGAACTCCTATGCCGAGGCGCTGGCCGGAACGCTGCTCGCCGAACTCGCCTACGAAACCAACGCATCCGGCGAGGCGCTGACGCTGGTCGAAAATCTCGGGCCGCTGATCGAGGGCGCCGCGGTCATCGTCTATCCCCTGGCCAGCGTGCCGACCTATGCCCGCGTGCTGCAGCTGACCGGTCGCGGCGACGTGGCATTGGATATGCTGGAACGCGTCTACCAGCGCGTGCGCGGCTCCGTCTACCGCCGCCTCGCTTCGGTGCTGGTGCATGATCGCATCCGGCTGCTCATCGACCAGAACCGCATCGCCGAGGCGCGCGCCCTGCTCGACGAGCATCGCCGCGAAAGCACTGAAACCGCCCCGACTGTCGCCAACGAATTCGAGTTCTTCGCCGAAGGAAGGCTGCTGACGGCGGAAAAATCCTACGCGGCGGCCGCGGCACTTCTCGACGCGCTGCTGGAGCGGACGAAAAGCAGCGGGCGCATGCGCCGCCACATACTGGCGCTGATCCTGCGCGCCAAGAGCGCCGGCCAGGACCAGCGCGAGGCCGACCGGCATCTCCTCGAAGCGCTGCGCCTTGCCCAGCCTTCCGGCTTCATTCGCTCTTTCGTCGACGAGGGCAGGCCTGTGGTCGAAGCGTTGATGCGGCTGCGCGCCGCGCAGGCAAAGACCGACCCGTCCCTGTCAGCCTATGCAACGCGCATCATCGATGCCGCGCAGACCATGCCTGTGGCGATGCGGAAGCAGGCGGCACCGGCAGCGGAAAAGGAACAACTCACCCAACGCGAGACCGAACTGCTGCGCTGCCTGTCGGAAGGCATGTCCAACAGGGATATCGCGGTTGCGCTGTCGGTCAGCGAAACGACGGTGAAATGGCATTTGAAGAACATTTTCGGCAAGCTCTCGGTGTCGAACCGCGTCCAGGCCGTGCGTGCCGCGCAGGCGGCAGCGAACCTCCGTCCCCCTCCGAAAGGAGGGGCATAGACATCTGGCACAACCCCCTCTTTCGGGTCGGGCCATGGCATCGTTAGCCTGCTAGCCTCCTCCGGATTGCAGAGGACGCTGCTTATGGCGACAGGTTACGTTTTTCACGAACAGCTGATGTGGCATGACACCGGCCCCAGTGCCGACATGATGCCTCCCGGCCGTTTCGTGGAACCCGGCCGGCACCTGGAATCGCCCGGATCGAAGCGCCGGCTGAACAACCTCATCCAGGTCAGCGGCCTGGCGCGCCACCTGGTGCCGATCCTTGCCGAGCCGGTGACGGTCGAGGATCTCTTACGCGTTCACACGCAGCGCCATGTCGACGATATCCGCATGCTCAGCGAACGCGGTTCCGGTTTCGCCGGGCCGCAGGCGCCGATCGGCCTCAACAGTTTCGACATCGCCCTGCTCTCGGCCGGCACCACCTATGCCGCGATGCGCGCGGTGCTGACCGGCCGCGTCGACAATGCCTATGCGCTGGCGCGCCCGCCGGGGCATCATGCCGAGCCCGACCAGGCGATGGGCAACTGCCTGTTCTCCAACATCGGCGTGGCGGTGCGCCGGCTGCAGCATGAAGGCCTGCTCGGCCGTGCGGCGATAGTCGACTGGGACGTGCATCACGGCAACGGCACCGAGACGGTGTTTTATTCCGATCCGTCGGTGCTGACGATTTCCCTGCACCAGGACAATCTCTACCCGACCGGGCGCGGCGCGCTGGCCGACAATGGCAAGGGTGAAGGCGAAGGCTACAACATCAACATCCCGCTGCCGGCGGGCAGCGGCACCGGCGCCTATGAGGCGACCTTCGACCGCGTTGTTGCCCCCCGCACTGCGCGCCTTCAAGCCGAACCTCGTCATTGTCGCCTCCGGTTTCGACGCATCGGGCTTCGATCCGCTCGGCCGCATGATGCTGAACAGCGAATGCTTCCGGCGCCTTGCCGCGCGCATGGTGGCGCTGGCCGCCGAAACGTCGAACGGGCGCCTGATGATGAGCCATGAAGGCGGCTACTCCGAGGGTTATGTGCCGTTCTGCGGCCATGCCGTCATCGAGACGCTGGCCAATCACCGCACCGAAGTGGTCGACCCGCTCTCGGACCATATCGACGAATGGGCCGGACAGGATTTGCAGCCGCATCAGGCTGCGGTGATCGACGCCGCCGAAGCCCTGCTCGCCGGCCTGCGCCAACGCCTTGCAAGTGCTGCCTGACACGATGGATTTTGTCGTCACCACGCTCCTCAACGCGCTGACGCTGATCAGCATCCTGATGCTGGTCGGGCTCGGGCTGGCGATCAGCTTCGGCCTGATGAACGTGACCAACCTGGCGCATGGCGAGTTCGTCACCGTCGGTGCCTTTGCGGTCTATTTCGTCCAGAGCATCGGCGGCTCGTTCTGGCTGGGTCTGGCCGCCGCGCCCATCGCCGGCGCCGTGGTCGGCTGCATCCTGGAATTCGCCATCATCCGTCATCTCTATTCGCGGCCGGTCTCGACCGTGCTTGCCACCTGGGGCGTCAGCCTGATCCTGCAGCAAGGACTGGAGCTGACCTTCGGTCTCGGCGCCAAGCCGGTGACGCCACCGATCGAAGGCACGCTCGACCTGTTCTTCACCGTCTATCCCGCCTATCGGCTGATCCTGATCGCCATTGCCATGCTGACCTTGCTCGGCGTCGTCCTCTTGATCAGCCGGACCTCCTTCGGGCTCGACATCCGCACCGTCATCCAGAACCGCGAAATGGCCGAAGGCGTCGGCATCAACACGCGGCGCACCTACGCCATCGCCTTCACCTTCGGTGCGGCCATTGCCGGGCTCGCCGGCGGGCTGGTCGCGCCGCTGGCGATCGTACTGCCGCAGATGGGCGTGAACTATCTCGCCAACGCCTTCTTCGTCGTCATTGTCGGCGGCGTCGGCTCGATCGGAGGCCTCGTCGCCGGCAGTGTCTTCGTCGGCGGGCTGACCAGCGTACTCAACTACCAGATCTCGCCATCGCTGGCGCAAGCGATCGTGCTGCTGGCGGCCATCGTCGCCGTGCGGCTGCGGCCCAACGGCCTGTTCAACGGAGCGTCGCGATGATCGCCCGCGACCGCAACTGGCTGCTGATCTTCGCCGTCTGCGCGGCGCTCGCCGTCATCTATCCCCTTTTCGCCGACGGTTACCAGCTGACGGTGATCCGCGACGCGCTGATCTTCGGCCTGTTCGCGGCGAGCCTCGACTTCTTCTGGGGTCGCACCGGCATATTATGTTTCGGCCACGCCGCCTTTTTCGGCATTGGCGGCTACATCATGGCGCTGATCACGCTCAACGACGCCATCCCCTTCGGCAGCCTGCTCGGCATCATGGGCGCGGTGGCCGGTGCAGCCTTCGTCGCCGCCATCATCGGCTACTTCCTGTTCTTTGGCGGCATCCGCGGCAGCTACTTCACCATCGTCACGCTGGCGATGGGCGTCATCTGCCAGCAAGCCGCCGTCTCCTGGAGCTCGGTCACCGGCGGCGACAGCGGCCTGATTGGTATCCCGCCGATCGCGTTTGATGTTGGCGGGATGCATGTCGATCTCAGCCAGGATCTGCCCTCCTACATCTTCGTCACGGCGATCGTCGCGGTGGTCGTGCTGGCGCTGTGGTCGATCAGCCGTGGCCGCTGGGGTACGGTGCTGACCGCCATCCAGGACAATGAGGTCCGGGCGGCAGCGCTTGGCCACAATGCGCCGCTGCGGCTGCTCGTCACCTTCGTCCTGTCCGCCGCCATCGCCGGGCTTGCCGGGGCGCTTTATGTCTGCATGGCCGGGCTGGTAGCGCCCGACCTGTCCGGCCTGCTTCTGTCGACGGAAGTCATCGTTTGGGTGGCGGTCGGCGGGCGCGGCACGCTGCTTGGTCCGGTGCTGGGCGCCATCGCCATCCAACGCGCGCAGCAGACGATCTCAAGCTTCAACCCGAGCCTGTGGCCGCTGCTGCTCGGCTGCGTCTTCGTCATCATCGTTTTCGTGCTGCCCGACGGCATACTGTCGATCTACGCGCGGCTGAAGAGCCTGTTCAAAGGCCGGAGGCAGGCGCGATGAGCGACGTCCTGCTCCAGGCCGAGAATGTCGGCATCCGCTTCGGCGGACTGCAAGCACTGGAAGGGTTGAACCTGACGGTCCGCGATAAGGAGCTCTGCTGCATCATCGGCCCGAACGGCGCCGGCAAGAGCACCTTCCTCAACGTCTTGACCGGCACGCTTCGCCCGACCAGCGGCAGCGTGCACTTCCTCGGCCACGATATAGCCGGCCTTCCGCTGCACCGCATCGCCCGACTCGGCATTGCGCGAAAATTCCAGATCCCGTCGGTGTTCCCGAGCCTCTCGGTCGAGGACAATCTGAAGGTGGCGCGATGGGGCGTGCCCTCGCCTGTCCGTCCAGTCGGTGAACTGCTGGAACTGGTCGCGCTCGGCAATCGCGCCGCCACGCTGGCCGGCGAACTCGCGCACGGCCAGAAACAATGGCTGGAGATCGGCATGGCTTTGGCGATCGAGCCTCGGCTGCTGCTGCTCGACGAGCCCACCGCCGGCATGACGCCGCAGGAGACGCTGGCGACCGCCGAGATGCTGCTGCAGCTCAAGGGCGAGTTCTCGATCGTCGCCGTCGAACACGACATCCGTTTCGTGCGGGCGCTGAACTGCGAGACGCTGGTGCTGCATCAGGGACGCCGGCTGCGCAGTGGTCCTTTCCATGACATCGAGACCGACGAAATGGTCCGCGATGTCTATCTGGGGAGGCGCTGACCATGCTGCGGACACTCGCGGTCTCGGCCGGCTACGGCCTGCTCCCGGTGCTGAACGGCATCGACCTCAGCGTCGCATCAGGCGAAGTCGTCGGCCTGCTCGGCCGCAACGGCGCCGGCAAGACGACGCTGCTGCGCGTCATCGCTGGCGGCTTGAAGGCGAGCGGTGGCGCCGTGGTTCTCGGCGACCAGGACCTTACGAATGCGCCGGCCTTCCGCCGGGCGCGGGCCGGCATCGCGCATGTGCCGCAGGGCCGCGGCATCTTCAACCAGCTGACTGTGCGACAAAACCTGGAGGTCGGCACGCGTGCCGCCAGGGACCGTGGCGACGGCGGCATTCCTGACGATATCTTCGGCTATTTCCCAATTCTGCGGGAACGTGAGGCACAAGTCGCCGGCACGCTTTCAGGCGGCCAGCAGCAGATGCTGGCCATCGGCCGCGCGCTGTGCGGCCTGCCCTCGGCGCTGCTGCTCGACGAGCCCTCGGAAGGCATCCAGCCGAACATCGTTCAGTCGATCGCCGAGCTGGTGCCGCGCATCGCCCGCGAGCGCGGCATCGCGATCGTTCTGGTGGAGCAGAATCTCGATCTCGTTCTCAAGGCGGCGGACCGCTGCCTGGTGATGGAGAAGGGCAGGATCGTGCACGAAGGCACGCCGGAGGCGTTCGCCGACGAGAGCCTGCTGAAGGACCTGCTGGCCCTATGAGGCGCGCCCAAGCGCGCCTGGACCTGATGACTTTGTAAGGCGTGCATGGGGCGCGCCTGGACTGGAAGGGAACATAACAATGATAAGCAGAAGAACGATCCTGAAATCCGGCGGCGCTGCCGCCGCCTTCGCCATGGTCGGCGCGCCGTCGATCCTGCGCGCCGCCGACACCGTCAAGGTCGGCCTGTCGATCCCGATCACGGGGTTGCAGGCGATCCTCGGCGAGACTCTGCTCAATTGCTACAAGCTCGCCGCCGCCGAACTCAACGCCGCCAACGGCATTGGCGGCCGCCAGGTCGAGTTGTTCATCGAGGACAACCAGACCACGACCAAGGGCGCCATCGACAAGGCGCGCAAGCTCCTCAACGAAGACAAGGTCGACATGATCATGGGCACGATCATTTCGCCCGAGCGCAGCGCGACGCTGTCGGTGACCTCGAAAGCCAAGAAGCTGTTCTTCTACCCGACCAATTTCGAGGGCGGCGAATGCAACCGCTACTTCGTCGCCACGGGGCCGATCCCGATGCAGCAGGTCGACCCGATGATGCCTTGGGTGGCGGAAAACCTCGGCAAGACGATCTACGTCATGGCCTCCGACTATGCCTGGCCGCAGAAGATGACCGAGGCGATCACGGCCGCCTATGAGAAGGCCGGCGGCAAGATCATCGGCGCCGACTATTATCCATTCGGCACCACGGATTTCGGCCCGGCCTTCCAGAAGATCAAGTCGCTGAAGCCCGATGTCGTGTGGTCGATGGTGGTCGGCAACGATGCGGTCACGCAGCTCAAGCAGTATCGCAGCTTCGACATCAAGCAGCCGCTGATCGCGCCGCTCGACGAGGTCTTCAACAAGGACGCGCTGCCGCCTGGCGTCGCCGCCGGCACCTATGCGCCGCAGCCCTACTGGATGGCGCTCGACAATCCGGTCAACAAGAAGTTCATCGCGAGCTTCCGCGAAAAGTTCGGCCAGGAGAAAATGGTCAACGGCATCGGCGAGGCCGGCTACAACGGCCTGCATCTCTATGCGCTGGCCGCCGAGAAGGCCGGATCGCTGAAAGACGACGATGTGCTCAAGGCGCTGCCGACCATCGAGTTCGACGCGCCGCAAGGCAAGATCCGCGTCGATGCCTCCAACAACCACACGCTCTGCCATTCCTATGTCGGCAAGGCGGTGGCGGACGGCATCAGCTACGAGATCGCTAAGGATTTCGGCACCATCGCGCCGGTCACGCCCTACTGCAAAGTGTAGGCCCTCGCACCCAACCAATCCTGACGGCGGCTTTGCCGCTGCCGTCAGGGTCTCTGTGGCGCCGGCAGCCGCTCGCGCAATTCGTCGACGAGCACCCTGGTGTTCTCGGAATAGTCGATGGGCACGACGACGAGATGCACGCCGCCACCGGTGAAGGCCTGTTCCAGCGCCGGGCGCAAGTCGGCGACCTCGGCAACCCTCGTCCCTTTGGCACCGTAGGCCTCGGCGTATTTGACGAAATCGGGATTGCCGAAGGTCATGCCGAAATCCGGGAATTCGTCGACCGCCTGCTTCCAGCGGATCATGCCATAGGCGTGGTCCTCAAGCAGCAGCACGACGAGGTTGAGCTTCAGCCTGACGGCGGTTTCCAGCTCCTGGCTGTTCATCATGAAGCCGCCGTCACCGCAAATGGCCATGACGCGGCGCGTGGGATAGAGCAGTGACGCCATCATCGCCGACGGCAGGCCGGCGCCCATCGTGGCGAGTGCATTGTCGAGCAGCAGCGTGTTGGCCATGCGCGTACGGTAATTGCGGGCGAACCAGATCTTGTACATGCCGTTGTCGAGGGCGAGGATCCCGTCCGCCGGCATCACGGCGCGCACGTCATGCACGAGGCGCTGCGGCGTGAAGCGGTCCTCGGTGGCGCGCGCGGCGATCCGGCTCAAAATGCCTTCCCTCAGCGGCAGCAGGGCCTGCGCGTTGGGGATCTTGCCCTCGACACGGTCTGCCAGCAGCGCCAGCGAAGGGCCAAGGTCGCCGACGATCTCGGCCTGTGGGAAATAGACCTGCTCGACATCGGCCGTTTGATAGCCGACATGGATAACCTTCGGCCCCTTGGCGCCCATGATGAAGGGCGGCTTCTCCACCGTGTCGTGGCCGATGGTGATGATCAGATCGGCCTGCTCGATGGCCTCGTGCACATAGTCGCGCTCCGAAAGGGCTGCCGTTCCCATATAGAGCTCGGTGCCGCCGGGCACCGTGCCCTTGCCCATCTGCGTGGTGAAGTAGGGTATTTGCGTACGCAGCACGAACTGCGCGACATCGGGCGTCACGCGCGGCCGCGACGCCGCCGCGCCGAACATCAAGAGCGGACGTTTGGCCTCCATGATCATGCGGGCGGCGCGATCGAGCGCACCCGCACTGGCCGTTGGCAGTTCGACCGGGTGCGTCGGCACCAGCGCCACCGGCTCGCACTCCGCCGCCGCGATGTCTTCCGGCAGTTCCAGATGCACGGGGCCTGGACGCTCTTCCTGGGCGACGCGGAAGGCCTCGCGCACCAGTGAGGGGATCATCTTCGGTGAGACGATCTGGCGCGAAAGCTTGGTCAGCGGCTTCATCGCGGCGACGATGTCGACGATCTGGAAACGCGCCTGCCGCGATGACAGGATGCCCTTCTGGCCGGTGATCATGATCATCGGCATCGCGCCGAGCAGTGCATAGGCCGCGCCGGTCGTCAGGTTGAGCGCGCCAGGGCCAAGCGTGGTGATGCACACGCCCGCCTTGCCGGTGAGCCTGCCATAGGTGGCGGCCATGAAGGCAGCGGCCTGCTCGTGGCGGGTGAGGATCAGCTGGATCGACGAACGGCGGATGGATTCGACGATGTCGAGATTTTCCTCGCCCGGAATGCCGAAGATCCGGTCGACCCCTTCATTCTCGAGGGCCGCCACGAACAGATCCGAACCTTTGGTCATGAACAATCTCCCTGCAATGCGCGCATTCCGCCAGTCACCTTCATATGGCAGGGAAGGCGCCGCCGCAAAGAGCGCAAGCCTGCTCTGTCGGCAATCAGGCCATCAGTTTCGACAAGGTGGCCGCCAGCGCATCGACGGCGAGCCGGACCTTGAGCGGCAGATGCGGCGTCTGCAGCCAAAGGGCGTGGCAGTCGTAGGGATAGCGCGGCTGGTCCGGCAACAGCGCCACCAGCGTACCGGCCTTGATGCGCTCGCGAACCAGCCACCAGGGCAGCCACGCCAACCCCATGCCTTCGACCGCGGCGTCGGCGATGGCATCGAGATCGTCGAGCCGCAGCCGGCCATTGGGCATGACCTCCTGTGCGGCTTGCCCTTCGCGTGGGAAGAGCCACGGCTGAGCGACCTGGCCGAGCCGGCGATAGACAATGGCTTGATAATCGGCGAGGTCCTCGATCCGACGCGGTTCGCCATGAATTCTGAGATAAGACGGCGCGGCACAGACAACCATGCCCTGGCGCGCGACACGCCTCGCGATCACGCCGGCCTTGTCGTCCAGATCACCGGTTCGGATGGCGAGATCAAAACCGTCCTCGGCGGGATCGGCGAAGCGGTCGCTGAGCGACAGGTCCAGTTCCAGCATCGGATATTGCCGCGCGAGCTGCAGCAGCACGGGGGTGACGCAGTGGCGGCCGAAATGCGCCGGCATGGTGACGCGCAGTTTTCCGCGCGGTTCGGAAAACTGGTCGGCGGCGAGCGCATCCGCGGCTTCGGCCTCGGCCAATACGACCCGGCAGCGTTCGTAATAGGCGCGGCCGAAATCGGTCAGGCTCTGGCGGCGCGTGGTGCGGTTGATGAGACGCACGCCAAGCCGCTCCTCGAGAAAGCGGACATGTTTGCCCACCATCGGCCCGGACAGGTCGAGCGCGACGGCAGCAGCCGCGAACGAGCCAAGGTCGACCGCCTTGACGAACACGGCCATACTCTCGAGCCTATCCATATTCGAAACCTCTGGTTTCTACTTCTTTATCCTTACGCCCATTTATCCATGAAACCTCTGGCTGCATAGCTCATTCGGTTCAGATAATTTGGAGTAACCCGAATGACACGTGTAGTTCGCTTCCACCAGCATGGCGGTCCCGAGGTTCTGCGCATCGACGATATCGACCTTCCCCCACCCTGCCCTGGCGAGGTTCAAATTCGTGTCAAGGCGCTCGGCCTCAATCGCGCCGAAGCGCTGCTGCGCGCAGGCACCTATATCGAAACACCCGCCCTGCCCTCCGGACTTGGCCTTGAAGCGGCGGGGGTTGTCGAAGCGGTAGGCGAAGGCGTGAAGGATTTCGCGCCGGGCGATGCTGTCAGCGTCATCCCGCCGCAATCGATGGTTCACTGGTCGGCTTACGGCGAGTTGGTCACCTATCCGGCCGGGCTCATCGTCAGGCATCCGCCATCGCTCGACTGGCAGACGGCGGCGGCTGTCTGGATGCAGTATCTCACCGCCTATGGCGCGCTGATCGACATCGCCAGGCTGCGTAGCGGAGACGCCGTCGTGATCACGGCGGCGTCGAGCAGTGTCGGCCTCGCGGCGATCCAGATCGCCAACAAGGTTGGCGCAACAGCGATCGCGGTGACGCGAACGGCGGCAAAGAAACAGGCCCTGCTCGACGCCGGAGCGGCTGAAGTCGTGGTCCTGGCCGAGGAGGATCTCACCGCACGGCTGAACGCAATCGCGGGACCGCGAGGCGTGCGCGTCGTGTTCGATGCGGTCGGCGATCCGATCTTCGAGCCGCTGACGGCCGCGATGTCAAAGGGTGGCATTCTGATCGAATATGGCGGCCTCAGCAGCGAGCCGACGCCGTTCCCCTTGCCTGCCGTCTTGAGCAAGACGCTGACGCTGCGTGGCTACCTCGTCCACGAGATCACCGGTGACCCGGCAAAACTGGAAGCCGCCAAGGCATTCATCCTTGAAGGGCTGGAGACCGGCACGCTGAGGCCGATCATCGACCGGACCTTCCCCTTCGACCAGATCATCGAGGCGCATCGCTATCTCGAATCGAACCAACAGTTCGGCAAGATCGTCGTGACGGTCTGAGCAACTTTCCGGCACTATCGCCCTTGAAGGCGCGGCTCCGCATTCCTAACTGTCGAATGCGGGCCGGGCCCCTCTGACTGTTGCTTCTGGCGACCGTGATGTCGGACCGCTTTAACGGGCCCGTTTCCTTCCTTTTCGGTCAAGCGGGCTCATTCCTTTCGGTTTGGAGCCCCGTATGACATCTTCCCTTCTTGGCCTGGTTTGCCCTTCCTGCCGCGTCGCGCTCACAATGAGCGAACGCCAGGGTATCGAGATCGATTATTGCCCGCAGTGCCGAGGCGTCTGGCTTGATCGAGGCGAACTCGACAAGATCATCGAGCGTTCCGGCAGGGAGGCGGCGCCTGCGCCGCAGCCACAGCCGGCTGCCTTCTCCCAGCCGCAGCATGGCCATGGCCGCGACGACGATTATTCCCGCTCGCAGGGCCACCGCTATCCCAAGCGGAAGAAATCCTTCTTCGAAGAATTGTTCGATTGACCAGATGTCGCCCGGCGGCTGCTGAAAATTTCCACAAAACCACATCGACAAAGGTTCATCTCCGATGATGTCTCGCACCAGCCGATTTGCAACCCTGTTTGCCGGACTGTTCCTCGCATTCTCCATGGTCGCGATCGATCATGCCGAGGCGCGGCGCGGCGGCAGTTTCGGCAGTCGCGGCACGCGCACGTTCCAGTCGGCACCGCCGACGAGGACCGCACCGGCGCCGACCGCTCCGGTCGAGCGTTCGATGACACCCAACACCGGTGTGAATTCTGCCGCACGGCAGCCGCAGGTGCAGAGGCCTGGCTTCATGAGCGGCTTCGGCGGAACCATGATGCGCGGCCTGCTGATCGGTGGCCTCATCGGCCTGCTCGTGGGCCAAGGTTTCGGCGGCTTGGCCGGCATGTTCGGCTTCCTGCTTCAGGCCCTGCTCATCGGTGGCGCGATCATGCTGGCCATCCGCTTCTTCCGGTCGCAATCCGCGCGTGGTCCGGCGCCCGCGCTCGCTGGTGCCGGCAATGCCCAGGCGTCGCGATTCGAGAACCGCGCAACGTCACAGCCGCAGACGGCAGGCTCGTTCACAATTCCCGGCTTTGGCGGTGGTTCTGGCGAAGGCTCTCCGGCCTCCGTCTCCGAGGAGATCACGCTGGCTCAGACCGACCTCGACGCCTTCCATCAACTGCTGACCGACGTCCAAGAAGCATTCGGACGCGAAGACCATGCCGCCCTGCGCCGGGCGACGACGCCCGAGATGGTATCCTATCTCTCAGAAGAACTGGCCGACAATGCCCAGAAAGGTCTCAGGAACGAGGTCTCTGACATCACTCTACTGCAGGCCGACATTGCGGAAAGCTGGCGCGAGGATGACCGCGACTACGCCACGGCCGCGCTGCGCTACGAGTCTCGCGACGTGATGCGCGAACGGGCCAGCGGCAAGGTCGTCGAGGGCGACGCGGACCATCCGACCGAGACGACCGAGCTCTGGACATTCACGCGTCAGAATGGCTCGAGCTGGAAGCTCTCGGCCATACAACAGGCCTGAGCCCCGTCCAGCTGTCCGAGGGTCGTCGCGGGCGCGCCTCAGCGCACGATCCCGACACACTCGGCGTGCCGATCTCGATGGCGCTTCCGGTGTCCCCGCGCGCGCCGAGAACAAGGCGCCTTCCGGTTCAGACTGCCGACAACACCAGACAGGCACTGCGCGGGATTTGCTCCCCTGCCCGGCCACGCTTGAGCGCCTGTGGCCGGCCAAAATTTCGCCTGTCCTCGCTTGCAACGCAACCCCATATGTGAAAATACTATTTACAAAAGAAGATTGACGGGAGGAGACGTCTTGCATTTGGGCGCTTCGAAGCGTGTTCAAACGATTGCTGGGAACCTCCTGCGAGATCGCTGGAGCCAGCCATGAACGACTTCGCCCCCACAGTCGGCGTTGCCTCGACGCATCCAAAAAACATGCCTGAAGATCATGCCGCGCTACCGGTGTGGAACGCCGAGAACTGGTTCTATGAGGACTGGCCTGTCGGCCAGAAAATCCGCTCATTGCGGCGCACCATGGCGGAAGGCGACAGTCATCTGTTCAACACGCTGGTGCTCGACATCCACCCCTATGTGCAGGACCAGATATTTGCCGAGAGCGAAGGCATTTTCGGCAAGCGGTTGATCGCCGGCGCCTTCGTCTTTTCGGCGGGGCTGGGGCTGGTCGCCACCAACTGCGTCAATGCCTTTTCCTATGGCTATGACAAGCTCCGCTTCATAAAGCCTGTCTTCATTGGTGACACGATCTATTCGATCCGCTCCAACCTCGACAAGAAGCCGCGCTACAAGGAGATGGGGCTGATCCGCGCCAGCTACGAAGTGTTCAAGGGCGAAGGTGAACTCGTTCTCTATTGCGAGCATTTGCAGACAGTGAAGTACCGCAACCCGGCCGATTTCGTCGGCAAGACGGAGAAATAGAGATGCCGGCGCCAGCCGAATTGCCGCTTACCGGTCTTGTCATCGTCGACATGAGCCAGTTCCTGTCCGGGCCTTATTGTTCGCTCAGGCTGCTCGATCTCGGCGCCCGCGTCATCAAGATCGAGCGCCCGGATGGCGGCGACCTGTCGCGCCGGCTCTATCTCAGCGACACCGAGATCGGCGGCGATTCCACCATCTTCCACGCCATCAACCGCGCCAAGGAAAGTTTTGCCATCGACCTCAAGAACGAGGCCGATCTCCAGGCGCTGCGCGGGCTTCTGGCCAAGGCCGATGTACTGATCCAGAATTTCCGGCCCGGCGTCATCGAGCGCCTCGGCCTTGACTACGAGGCCGTCCGCAAGATCAATCCGCGGCTCGTCTATGCCTCGATCAGCGGCTATGGCGAAGAGGGTCCATGGGTCAAACGGCCCGGCCAGGATCTGCTGGCGCAGTCGCGCTCCGGCGTGATGTGGCTGAACGGCGACGAGGACCAGGGACCCGTACCGTTTGGCCTCGCCATCGGCGACATGCTGGCGGGTGCGGCCTGCGCGCAAGGCATTCTGGCGGCTCTGGTGCGGCGTGGCATCACCGGCCAAGGCAGCCATATCGAAACCAGCCTGCTGGAAGCGCTGGTCGACTTCCAGTTCGAGGTGCTGACCACGCATCTCAATGACGGCCGTCGCTTGCCCAGGCGCTCCAGCTTCCGCAGCGCGCATGCCTATCTGTCGGCGCCTTATGGCGTCTATCCGGCCAAGGACGGCTACCTCGCCATCGCCATGACGCCGATCCCGAAACTCGCCGATCTGCTGTCGCTCGAAGAGCTGGCGCCTTATCGCGACAGACCGGCCTCGTGGTTCACCGCGCGCGACGACATCAAGGCGATCATTGCGCAAAGGATCGCCAGCAAGACAATCGACGAATGGCTCGCCATTCTCGAGCCGGCCGACATCTGGTGCGCCAAGGTGCTGACCTGGCCGGAAATGCTGGCCAGCGAAGGTTTTCAGTCGCTCGACATGCTGCAGACGGTGACGCGCGAGGACGATGTTTCGATCCTCACCACCAGTTCGCCGCTGAGGGTCGATGGTATCAGGGCCAAGGTCGATCGCGCCGCACCACGCATCGGCGAGCACAGTGCCGCGATCCGCGCGGAGTTTGGCCTGTGACCAAACTCAAGGGCATGACCTGGAGCCATCCGCGCGGCTACGATCCGATGGTCGCATGCTCGGCGCTGTGGGAGCAGAAGACCGGCGTCGCCATCGCATGGGACAAGCGGTCGCTGCAGGATTTTGAGTCCTTCCCGGTCGAGGAACTGGCGCGCGCCTACGACCTCATCGTCATCGACCACCCGCATGTCGGCCGGATCACGGCGGAGCGTTGCCTCGCGCCGCTGGATGTCGCCGGCCGCGAAGCGGAACGTACCGCGCTCGCCTCGGCCAGCGTCGGCCAGTCCTATCCGAGCTACAACTGGCAGGGACGGCAATGGGCTTTCCCGATCGACGCGGCCAGCCAAGTTTTGGCCTGGCGACCGGATGCGCTCGACGCGCCGCCGGCGCGCTGGAGCGAGGTGCTCTATCTCGCGCGGCAAGGCCGCGTGCTGTTGCCGCTGCGGCCGCCACATGTGCTGATGGTGTTCTATACGCTGGCCGGCAATCTCGGTCATCCCTGCGCCACCGATCCGTCCCGTGCTCTCATCAATATCGAGACCGGCAGCCAGATCTTCGAGGCGATGCGCGAGATCGCCGCGCTGGTCGAACCGGCCTGTTTCGAGATGGATCCGATCGCGGTTTCGGAATGGATGGCGGCGGCCGATTCCAAGATCGTCTGCGCGCCGCTGATCTATGGCTATGTCTCCTATGCGATATCAGGATTTCGTGCACACCGCCTGGCCTTCGCCGACATCCCGACCGTCGGCTCAAACGGTCCAATCGGCTCGGCGCTCGGTGGCACCGGCATAGCGGTGTCAGCCTTTTCCCAGGCAAAAGAAGCCGCGATCGACTTCGCCTACTGGGTTGCCAGCGGCGATGTCCAGCGCGGCCCCTATGCCGCCGCCGGCGGACAGCCGGGTCATGCGGCTGCCTGGGAGGATCAGACGGTCAACGCCGCGACCGGCAATTTCTATCGCTACACGCGCGCGACACTGGAGGGCGCATGGGTGCGGCCGCGCCATGACGGCTACATGGCGTTCCAGCAGGCAGCGTCCGGCCGCATCCTTTCCGGCATCACCGGCAGGCAGAAGCCCGCCGCGGTCGTTGCCGATCTCAATAACCTGTTCCGGGAGAGTTCTCCCGCACAGGTGTCCGGCGCTGCCGGTGGAGGAGCCTGAGAGAAACCGAATGGAGGAGAACGTCTGGGGCTACGCCCCAGCAAGACGCCGAGGCGAATCCAACTATTCCAGCCGCCACAGCTTGCGGGCATTCGCGGACAACAGTCTGTCGCGCTCCGCGACGCTGCAGCCGGAAAGCAGCGCATGGGTCGCGCCGACCCAGGTCGAGAGGCCGCCGCCAAGCGTGCAGACCGGCCAGTCGCTGCCCCAGACAACACGGTCCCAGCCAAACGCAGCGATGGTGTGCTCGACGTAGGGACGCAGCGTCTCGACCGTCCAACTGCCGGCATCGGCATAGGCAACGACACCGGAGATCTTGGCGATGACATTCGGACGTCGCGCGATCTCGCTCATATGCTCGCGCCAGGGATGCTCGGCGTTGCCCTTGATGTCGGGGACGCCGCAATGGTCGAGGACGAACTGGACGTCAGGTGCCAGGTCGGCCAGCGCGATCGCTTTCGGAATCTGATGTGGCAACACGACGAGGTCGAAGGTCAGGCCGGTGCCGCGGAGCTGCTTGATGTTGTCGCGGAACACCGCGCCTTCCGAGAGATCATCCGGCACGACATGGAGCACGCGGCGGAAGCCTTTGACGAAGGGATTTGCCCGCTGCCTCTCGAGATAGGTAGCAAAGTCCGCCTCTTCCGGCCGGCACGATGCGATGACCCCTGCCAGCATGCTGCCGGCCTGCCGCGACAGACCTTCGACCCGCGCGGTCTCGGCTTCGATGTCAGCCGGATCGACATCGACCTCCATATGCAGCACGCGCTCGACGCCAACGCGCTGCGCTTCCACGGCGTATTCCTCATAGGAGAAATCGCGGTTGAGCGCCGGCACGCCGGCAAGCCAGGGATAGCGCAAGGCCGAGCGATCGATGAGATGCAGATGAGTGTCGATGATCATGGCGAGGCTCCTCCCTCCAGTGTTTTTCAATCATCTCACGGAGGAATTCTTCATTCAAATAAGAATTTATGCTGCCGAGCCCACAGCCGACCCAGCCAGATGCGATAGCTTTTCGCAGGTTGCCAGCAACAGCTCGATCGTCCTGGTGATGTCAGGCGCTGAAGGCGTGTTGATGACTGTGATGTAGGGGATCGACAGCGCTGCGATGGCCCTGCCATCAGAACTGCGCACCGGTGCCGAAAGATTGAAGACGCCGGCGGTCTGCATCGAGGCCATCATCTCGTAGCCGCGGTCGCGGATCTGGTCGAGCCGGGTGAAGAACTCGGCCGATTGCGCCGTCTTGTCGGTGCTGCGGACGTGCTCGGAAATCATCATCTGCCGCTCTTCCTGTGAGCGGAAGGCGAGCAGCACATGGCCCGAACCGGTGTCGAACAGGCTGATGTGGGAGCCGACGCGGATCGAGATGCCCCAGTAATTCGGCGCCTCCTGCTGGGCGATGACGACGGCGGAACCGCGATCAAAAACAACGAGTTGATTGGCCTGCTGCGAGGTCTCGGCCAGCTCGCGCATCAGCGGCGTGGCGTAGGAAACCAGCCGCCGCACCGGCGCGTGCAGTTGCGCCAGGCCGAACAGTTTCAGCGTCAGCGAATAGCGGTCGCCATCCAGCCTTGTGACATAGCCGCGCCTCACCAGCCGGTCGAGCATGCGGTAGAACTCATTGGGGCTGCGGTGGAGTTTCTTGGCGATTTCCGCCTGCGTCAGGCCGCCATCGACACCGGCGAGCAATTCCAGGATGTCGAGTCCCTTGTCGAGCGCCGGCGCGCGATAGCGCTCGTCTTCGCTGTCGTCCATGGGGCACTTCTCCAGTGAAATCGATTCTTCATATACGCATAAATGGAGCCGGCGGAAACAAATTTCGCCTTGACGTATCCATGAATGTTTTGTTTGTATATGAATGTAGCACTTCTTGTCATCAGACGAGTTGCGGTCGCCTGCCAAGGCGCACCAAGGGAGGATACCAATGAACAGACTGCTTTCCGGCGTGTCCGCCGGTGCATTGATGCTTGCATTTGGTGCAGGCACGGCCCTTGCCGGCGACCTGCCCGGCAAGTTCGAAGGCGTGACCGTCGACGTGAAACTGATCGGCGGCCAGCAATATGAAAAGCTCTACGAGCGCATCCCCGAATGGGAGAAGGCGACCGGCGCCAAGGTCAACATCCTGACCAAGAAGAACGGCTTCGACATCGACAAGGAGTTGAAGTCCGACATCGCCTCGGGCAGCACCAATTGGTGCGTCGGCTGGAACCACTCGTCCTTCGCGCCGCAATATACCGGCCTCTACACCGACCTCAGCAAATTGCTGCCCAAGGAAGAGATCGACGCCTTCGTGCCGTCGACGATCAACGCGGCAACCATCGACGGCAAGCTGGAGATGCTGCCGCGCGCGCAGTTCGACGTCTCGGCGCTCTACTACCAGAAGAGCCTCTACGAGAACGCCGACAACAAGACCAAGTTCAAGGCCAAATACGGCTATGACCTGGTGCCGCCGGACAGCTGGAAGGAAGTCACCGACCAGGCCGAGTTCTTCGCCAACCCACCCAATTTCTACGGCACGCAATTTGCCGGCAAGGAAGAGGCGATCAACGGCCGCTTCTACGAGATGGTGGTCGCCGAAGGCGGCGAATATCTCGACAAGGACGGCAAGCCGGTCTTCAACTCCGAGGCCGGCATCCGCGCGCTCGACTGGTTCGTCCATCTCTACAAGGCCAAGGCCGTGCCGGCCGGAACCACCAACTATCTCTGGGACGATCTCGGCCAGGGCTTTGCCTCGGGCACCGTCGCCATCAACCTCGACTGGCCGGGCTGGGCCGGGTTCTTCAACGATCCGAAGTCGTCGAAGGTCGCCGGCAATGTCGGCGTGAAAGTCGCGCCGAAGGGCTCTTCCGGCAAGCGCACCGGCTGGTCCGGTTTCCACGGCTTCTCGGTCACGGAAAACTGCCCACACAAGGAGGCCGCGGCTTCGCTGGTGTGGTGGTTGACCAACGAGGACAGCCAGAAGCTCGAGGCGGCAGCAGGCCCGTTGCCGACCCGCACCGCTGTCTGGGATTGGGACCTGAAGCAGGCCGAGAACGATCCTTACAAGAAGGAGGTTCTGTCCGCCTTCCAGGAAGAAGCCAAGCACGCCTTCGCCGTGCCGCAGACGCCTGAATGGATCGAGATCTCGAACGCCGTCTATCCCGAACTGCAGGCGGCGATCCTTGGCGACAAGACCTCCAAGCAGGCACTGGATGAAGCAGCCGCCAAGGCGACGCAGATCCTGCAGGACGCCGGCAAGCTCTAGAACCGTCTCCCAAGGCTGCCTCCCCCATCAGGAATGGGGGAGGCGATCGCGTCTTGCCGGAGGCTCGGCGATACATGGCCCTTTCGTCGCGTCCGCCTCGCCGCCAGTCCAATGCAACATTTCAGGAATTCTGATGAAGGGCTTCAAGCCATCCGCGCCATTCCTGCTGCTGCTTCCAGCCATCATCGTGCTGGCGGCGGTCGTCGTCGTGCCGCTGCTTTTGTCGCTCTATTCCAGCTTCACACCCTTCCGCCTGACCAAGCCCGAAACCTTCTTCGTCTTCGTCGGCTTCCGGAACTATCTTTCGATCCTGGCCAACGCCGATTTCTGGTGGGCTTTCGGCCGCACGGTGCTGCTGCTGACCATCGCGCTCAATCTCGAAATGCTGCTGGGTCTCGGCCTTGCCATGCTGGTGGAGAAGGCGACGCGTGGTCAGCGCATCCTGCGCACGCTGATGATGTTTCCGATGATGTTCTCGCCGATCCTCGTCGGCTTCCAGTTCAAGTTCATGTTCAACGACAATATCGGCCTGGTGAACAATGCCCTGCAGTCGCTCGGCATCACGCAGGACGCTATTCCGTGGCTGATCGAGGGCCATCTCGCCTTCATCGCCATTTCGATCGCAGAGATCTGGTCGTCGACGGCGATCTTCGCCATCCTGATCCTCGCCGGCCTGCTCGCCATGCCCAAGGAGCCGATCGAGGCGGCGCGGGTCGACGGCTGCACGCCGTGGCAGACGTTCCGCTATGTGACGTGGCCCTTCGTCATGCCCTTCGCCTACATCGCCATGACCATCCGTTCGCTCGACGTCGCGCGCGCCTATGACATCGTCAAGATCATGACCGATGGCGGACCGGCGGGCCGCACCGAACTGTTGTGGACGCTGGTGGCACGCACCGCCTATAGCGACGGCCGCATGGGCATGGCCAACGCCATGGCCTATTTCTCGATCCTGCTGTCGATCGCCTTCACCGTCTATTTCTTCAACAAGCTCGCCGCGGCGCGCACGCAGATCGGTGCGGAGTGGTGATGGACGAGAATTCTTCCGCCCGCCTGAAGCGCCGGCTGCTTGGCATCGTCTACCGCATCGGCCTGTTCCTGGCGATGCTGACCATCTGCCTGCCGGGCCTCTGGATCGTCATCTCGTCGCTGCGGCCGACCGTCGAGATCATGGCCAAGCCACCAGTGTGGATCCCGCAAGAGATTTCGTTCGACGCCTATGTTTCGATGTTCAGCGGCATCGGCAAAGGCGGCATCCCGGTCATCGAATATTTCCGCAACTCGCTGATCATCTCGGTGACATCGACGATCATTGCAGTCGCCATCGGCATGGCCGGCGGCTACGCCTTCGCGCGCTATCGTTTCCGCGGCAAGTCCAGCGTCTTCCTCGGCCTGATGCTGACGCGCACGGTGCCGGGCATCGCGCTGTCGCTGCCGCTGTTCTTCCTCTATGTGCGGCTCGGCATCATCGACACGCATTTCGGGCTGATTCTCGCCTATGTCGCGCTCAACGTGCCGTTCACCATCTGGCTGATCGACGGCTTCTTCCGCCAGGTGCCGAAAGACCTCGCGGAGGCCGCCCAGATCGACGGCTGCACGCGCTGGCAAGCTTTCTGGCAGGTCGAGTTCCCGCTCGCCGGGCCGGGCATCGCGTCGGCCGCCATCTTTGCCTTCCTGACCTGCTGGAACGAGTTCGCGCTGGCTTCGCAACTGACCCGTTCGGTGAGCGCCAAGACGCTGCCGGTCGGCCTGCTCGACTATACGGCCGAATTCACCATCGACTGGCGCGGCATGTGCGCGCTTGCCGTGGTGATGATCATTCCGGCGCTCACCCTCACCTACATCGTCCAGAAACACCTTGTCGGCGGCCTGACCTCCGGCGCGGTGAAAGGCTGACCCCATGGCAACGGTTTCCCTCAAAAAGCTGACCAAGCGCTACGGCAATATCGGGATCGTGCACGGCATCGATCTCGATATCACCGATCGCGAATTCATCGCGCTGGTCGGCCCCTCCGGTTGCGGCAAATCGACGACCTTGCGCATGATCGCCGGGCTGGAGGAAATCAGCGCCGGCTCGATCGAGATCGGCGGACGTGTCGTCAACGATCTGCCGCCGCGCTCGCGCAACATCTCGATGGTGTTCCAGTCCTACGCACTCTATCCACATATGACGGTGCGCGAAAATCTCGGCTTCTCCTTGAAGATCGCCGGCGCCGCCAAGGAAGATATGGACCGCCGCGTTGCCGAAGCCTCGGCCATCCTCGGCCTCGACGCGCTGCTCGACCGGCGCCCGTCGCAACTCTCCGGCGGCCAGCGTCAGCGCGTCGCCATGGGCCGCGCCATCGTTCGTGACCCCGACGTGTTCCTGTTCGATGAGCCGCTTTCCAATCTCGATGCCAAGCTCAGGACTCAAATGCGCACCGAGATCAAGAAGCTACATGCCAAGGTGCAGTCGACGGTGATCTATGTCACCCATGACCAGGTCGAGGCGATGACGCTGGCCGACCGCATCGTCATCATGCGCGACGGCCATATCGAACAGGTCGGCACGCCCGACGAGGTGTTCCGCCGGCCGGCGACACGCTTCGTCGCCGGCTTCATCGGCTCGCCGCCGATGAATTTGCACGAGGCGACGGTCGATGACGGCCAGCTTGTTTTTGCCAGCGGCGAGAAACTGCCCCTGCCCGCCCAGTTCAAGGCCAATGTCGCGACCGGCGACAGAGTGGTGTTCGGGCTGCGGCCTGACGACATCTATCCGACCGGGCATGGCATCAGCTCCGGCGGTGCTGCCGACGTCCACCAGATCGAGCTACCGATCACGGTCACCGAGCCGCTCGGCAACGAGACGCTGGTGTTCGTCGAGTTCAACGGCACGGACTGGGTGTCGCGCATGCTGAATCCGAGGCCGCTCAAGTCCGGCGAGCGGGTGACGATGAGCCTCGACCTGTCGCAGGCGCATCTGTTTGCCACCGAGACCGGAAAGACATTGCGGAGCTGACCGATGGCTAGAATCGAGAAAATCGAACTGCGGATGGTGGACCTTGTGCCCAAGGTCAAGCGCACCGACGCCATTCAGAGTTTCGTCAGCCAGGAAACACCGATCGTCACCATCACCGATTCCGACGGCGCGGTCGGCACCGGCTACAGCTACACGATCGGCACTGGCGGCTCATCGGTGATGCGGCTCTTGTCCGACCACCTGGTGCCGCGCCTGATCGGCCGCGACCCTGACATGATCGAGGCGATCTGGCACGATCTCGAATTCGCAACGCACGCCACCACGATCGGCGCCATCACCGCCATTGCCATCGCGGCGATAGACACGGCACTTTGGGATCTGAGGGCAAGGAAACAGAAGCTGCCGCTGTGGAAACTGGCCGGCGGGGCCAAGGACCGCTGCCCGCTCTACACCACCGAGGGCGGTTGGCTGCACATCGAGACGGCAGCGCTGGTCGATGATGCGCTGGCCGCCAAGGCCAAGGGCTTTCGCGGCTCGAAGGTGAAGATCGGCAAGCCGCACGGGTCGGAGGATCTGGCGCGCCTGGCGGCGGTGCGCAAGGCGGTCGGCGACGGCTATGAGATCATGACCGACGCCAATCAGGGTTTTTCCGTCGACGAGGCGATCCGGCGCGCGGCGAGATTGCGCGAACTTGATCTCGCCTGGATCGAGGAGCCGCTGCCGGCGGACGATATCGACGGCCATATCAGGCTGTCGAATTCGACGCCAACGCCGATCGCCATCGGCGAGTCGCTCTATTCCATCCGCCATTTCCGCGAATACATGCAGAAAGGCGCCTGTTCGATCGTCCAGGTCGATGTCGGCCGCATCGGCGGCATCACGCCGTGGCTCAAGATCGCGCATGCGGCGGAAGCCTTCGACATTCCGGTCTGCCCGCATTTCCTGATGGAGCTGCATGTCAGCCTGACCTGCGCTGTTCAGAACGGCCGCTATGTCGAGTACATTCCGCAACTCGATGCGTTGACCGGCAAGCATATGCGCATCGAGGATGGCCACGCACTGGCCCCCCGACGAGCCCGGCATCGGCATCGACTGGGACTGGGATGCGGTCAAGGCCATGAGCATCGCCGAATTCACCACGGCGATCACGAACCAGGGGAATTGATATGCAGCGGATGGGAATGGTGCTGGGGCTGAAGCCGGAAAAGGTCGAGGAGTATGTCCGCCTCCACGCCGCTGTCTGGCCCGACGTGCTGACCATGATCTCGACCTGCAACATCAAGAATTATTCGATCTATCTGAAGCGGCCGGAGAACCTGCTGTTTTCCACTTTCGAATATCACGGCACCGACTACGCCGCCGACATGGCCAAGATGGCGGCCGACCCGAGGACGCAGGAATGGTGGGCCGTCTGCATGCCGTGCCAGGAGCCGCTGGCGACCCGCAAGGAGGGCGAATGGTGGGCGAGCATGGACGAGGTCTTCCACCATGACTGAAGGCGGCTTCGACTCTGCCTCGCTCGTCCAGTCCTGGCCCAAACCCTCGACGCCTCGCCCTATCGTGACTTTCGGCGCCGGATCGATTGTCGGCGACGCGCATTTTCCGGCCTATCGCAAAGCGGGCTTTCCGATTGCCGGCCTCTACGATCCGGACCAGACCAAGGCGAACACCCTGGCCGCAAAATGGGGCGTGACGGCGTTCCGTTCGGTCGACGAAGCCGCAGCCACCAAGGACGCGATCTTCGATCTGGCGACGCCACCGGGACGGCACGCCAAGATCCTGAAAGCTCTGCCGGACGGTGCGGTCGTATTGATCCAGAAGCCGATGGGCAACTATCTCGGCGAAGCAACCGAAATCCTCGAAATATGCCGCACCAAGAAGCTTAAGGCGGCCGTGAACTTCCAGCTGCGCTTCGCACCGATGATGCTGGCGCTCAAGGATGCCATCGCCAAGGGCTGGCTCGGCGAGGTCGTCGACTTCGACGCCTGGCTGGCGCTGGCGACGCCGTGGGAATTGTGGGAGTTCCTGCTCAAGGCGCCGCGCGTCGAGATCGCCATGCATTCGATCCACTATCTCGACCTCATCAGGCAATTGCTCGGCGACCCCAAGGGCTTGCACGCCAAGACGCTCGGCCATCCCAACCACAAGGTGGCGCAGACGCGCACCAGCGCCATTCTCGATTATGGCGACACGGTGCGCTGCGCGCTGTCGATCAACCACGACCACAAATTCGGCCGCCGGCACCAGGCCTGCGAGTTCCGTATTTCCGGCACAGAGGGTGCGGCCTATCTCAAGCTCGGCCTCAACCTCGACTATCCCCGGGGCGAACCGGACATACTGGAGATCTATCCGAAGGGCGGGGCGGACTGGGTCAGTGTGCCGCTCGCCGGCGAATGGTTCCCCGACGCCTTCGTAGGGCGCATGGCCAATGTGCAGCGGTTCGCCGCGGGCGAAGACGACGAACTGGTCAGCTCGGTCGAGGACGCCTGGAACACGATGGCGCTGGTGGAAGCCGCCTATAAATCGAGCGCGGCGCCGGCGACGCCTATCGCAGAAAGACCCTGATGGAACAGATCACTTATTTCGAGGACTACGAGATCGGCTCTTCGCGGCTGACCAGCGGCCGCACCATCACCGAGACCGACTTCATCGTCCATGCCGGCCACACCGGCGACTTCTTCCCGCATCATATGGACGCCGAGTACATGAAGACGACGCCGTTCGGCCAGCGCATCGCGCATGGCACGCTGGTGTTTTCCGTCGGCATCGGGCTGACGGCAAGCATCGTCAACCCGGTCGCCTTTTCCTATGGCTATGACCGGCTGCGCTTCATCAAGCCGGTGTTCATCGGCGACACGATCCGCACGCGCACCACGATCACGGCCAAGGAAGACGATCCAAAACGGCCGGCTTCCGGGCGGGTGATCGAACGCTGCAAAGTGATCAACCAGCGCGGCGAGGTCGTGCTGGCGGCCGACCACATCTACATCGTCGAACGCAAGCCGGCCTAACGAAGTCCGCGCTATGCGCCGGTGGCGCGCTTCGTAATGCGCTCCAAGCCGAGCAGCAGGACTAGCGTCGCCGCCACCAGGATCATGGTGAGCGCTGCTCCGGCAAAGATGTCGCCACGATCGGTGAGGCTGAAGATCGACACCGGCAGCGTCACCCAGCCCGGCGGATAGACCATGACGGTGGCGCCGAGTTCCCCATCGACAGCGCGAAGCTCAGGCCGAAAGCGGCGACCAGATAGGGCGCGAGCAGCGGCAGCGTGACATGCCAGAGCCGATAGGCGGGCCGCGCGCCGAGGCTTGATGCGACCTGTTCAAAGTCGGGCGACAGCCGCGCCAAGCCGGCCGAGACATTGCCGAAGGTGAAGGCCGAGATCAGCACGAAATGCGCGATCATGACGATCGCGATCGTGCCGTTGAGCAGCAGCGGCGGATGGCTGAACGCCACCAGCAGGCCAAGGCCGACGGACACGGAAGGCACCGCGCTTGGGATGAAAAAGAGCAGGCCCAGCAGGCGCTTTAGGGCTGGCCCCTGAAGGCGAAGCGAAAGGGCTGCCCAGGTGCCGCTGACCAGCGCCAGCGCGCTGGCCAGGAAGCCGGTGATCAGGCTCGCCTTCACCGAATTCCAGGCCGCGCCGCGGACGACATCGGTGTAGTGCTCCGTCGTCAGGCCATTGGGCAGCACACCGTTCCACTGGTCGGCGAGGCTGGACAGGAGAATGACCGCTAGCGGCGCCAGGAACAGCACGCCGAAGATCAGCGCGAAAAGCACCCACAGCACGATGCGACTCGGGCGCGACCAGACCAGCATGGCTACACCCCCAACCGGCCGGCGGCGAAACGGTAGAGGCCGAACAGACCGAGCGACAGCGCGATGTTGACCACGGCGATGATGCAGGCGACCTGGTAGGCCGATTCCTGGATCGCCTTGCCGTAGATCAGCAACGGCAGCGTGATGACGCCCTTGGCGCCGATGAACAGCACGATGCCGAATTCGTTGACGGTCAACAGCAGGCAGAGGCTGCCGCCGGCGATGAGCGCGGGAATTGCGGCCGGGAGGATGACCTGACGCACGATACGGAACGGCCGTGCGCCAAGCAGGCTCGCCGCTTCGATCTGGCCGCGATCGACCAGCGAGAAGGCGGCAAGCAGCGGCCGCAGGATGAAGGGCGTGTAGACGGTGACTTCGGCCAGCACGACGCCCCAGGTCGAATAGAGGAAATCGACGGGCGGCAGCGGCAGCGAGAAGGTCTCCATGAGCCCGGCGTTGAGCATGCCGGCGGAGCCGTAGAGGAAGGTGAAAGCGAGCGTCACCAGGAAGGTCGGCAGCGCGATGAAGGTGTCGATCAGCCGGGCGATGAAGCCGCTGCCGGGGAAAGGCACGAAGGCGAGGATCAGCGCCAGCACGAGGCCGACGATCAGGCATCCGGCCGTCGCCGTGACCGAGATCGTCACCGTGTTGATCAGCGCGTTGAGGAAGAAGCGCGAATGCAGCACGCGAAAAATCTCGGCGGCATTGGCGACACCACTGTCGTCGAGGAAGGCCTGCCGGGTAATCAGCGCCAGGGGGTAGAAGAACAGCAGCGCCAGCAGGGCCACCGGCGGCACGATCCAGAACTTGCCGGGCTCCCTCCGGATCGCCGGCGCGCGAAGAGCGACAGCCTCAGACACCGGCGTCTTCCGGAAGCAGCGAGGTGTCGGCGGGCGCGAAGAACAGCGGCACCTTGGCGCCGGGTTCGGGCAGCGCGATCGGCAGTTTGGTTGCCGAGACACGCACCGGCGTGCCGTCGACATCGAGCACCAGATGGGTGAGTTCACCCTGCCAGTGCACTTCCCGCAACGTGCCGACGATGCGGTTAGTGTGCTCTGCATCGGCCGTCAGGCTGAGATGCTGCGGCCTGATGCAGAGCAGGCTCTTGTCGCCTTCCTTCTCGTCACGGCCGGCGCCGGTGAGCACCGCGTCGCCATGCCTTGCCGTGGCAAGGCCCTTCGAGCCAACAGGCTCGGCAATTGTCACCGGCAGGAGGTTGGCGCGGCCGAGGAACTCGGCGGTGAAGCGGTTCGGCGGGCGGCGGTAGAGTTCCGTCGTCGGTCCATGCGAACAGACCCTGCCGTCGCGCATGATGGCGATCTTGTCGGCAAGCGTCAGCGCCTCGGTCTGGTCGTGGGTGACGTAGAGGATGGTCAGGCCCGGCAGGCTGCGGTGCAGGCGAGCGATCTCCTCGACCATGTTGCGGCGTATCTGCGCGTCGAGCGCCGACAGCGGCTCGTCAAGCAGGAGCACGCGCGGCCGCACGGCAAGAGCGCGGGCAATCGCGACACGCTGCTGCTGGCCGCCCGAAAGCTCGCGGGGATAACGCCGGGAAAAAGTCGCCATGCCGACCGTGGCGAGCGCATCCTTGACCCGTTCGCCGATCAACGCCTTGTCGGCGCCTTGTGCCCGCAGGCCGAAGGCGACGTTGTCTTCGACCCGCATATGCGGAAACAGCGCGTAGTTCTGCACCACCATGCCGAGGCCGCGTTCGTACGGCGGCAGGTCGGTGACGTCTGTGGCGCCGATGCGGATGCGGCCGCTGGCCGGCCGCACGAAGCCGGCGACGGCGCGCAAGGCGGTGGTCTTGCCGGAACCCGACGGGCCGATCATCGCCAGGATTTCGCCGGGCGCGATATCCAGGGTCAGCGGGTGCAGCACGACATGCGCGCCATAGGCGACGCTGACCTTGTCGAAGTGGACATTGGAACCGGCGCCGCGAATTTTCGCGGCGTCGATGTCCATGACACTGGTACCAGTGAAGGCGACGGCCGACATGGCGGGGCTCTCCGGATGGTTTCCTTTGGAGGTCAGCTTCCGGTCGCTTCGTTCCACTTCTTGACGTAGTCGGGCAGCTTGCTCAGCGCCTCGTCCCAGTTCGGCGACCAGATGGTCAGGCCCTTCATCGCCTCCTGCAGCTTGGCGAAGTTGGCGTCGGACGGCGTCACGTCCTTGCGGGCGGGCACGCCGATGGCAATCGAGCTGACCGTCGACTGGGCTTCCTTGGCGAGCAGGAAGTCGATCAGCTTCTTGCCGTTGTCGCCATTGGGCGCGCCGGTGACCAGGCCGATTTCATAGGGCAGCGCGAAGGTGGAACGCACGCCGTCAGGTCCCGCCGGCCAGAACACCTTGATGTTCGGGTTATCGGCCATCTGCGACATGTTCATCTGCAGATCGCCATTGGCGACGTGCAGTTCGCCCTTGTTGACCAGTGCGGTCAGCTTGCCGGTCGAGGCTGAGGGACCGACATTGTTGTCCTGCAGCTTCTTCATGAATTCGAAGCCCGCATCCTCGCCGCCGAAAGCATGGATGACCTGCAGCATGACGGCGGTGCCGTCACCGGCCTGGCCGGGGGTCGAATACTGGATCTTGCCCTTGAATTTGGGATCGAGCAGGTCGTTGTAGCTCTTCGGCGCTTCCGACAGCACGGCGCTGTTGTAGATGAAGTTCATGTAGTTGTTGACCAGCGGCCGGTACTTGTCAGTGCCGCCGTCGATCTGGTCGGCGCCTGCCGGCTTGTAGTCCTGCAGCAGACCGTCGGCGGCGGCGCGCTGGACGAAGGGCGGCAAGGTCACCAGCACGTCGGCCTGCGGGTTCGACTTTTCCTTGGCGACGCGCTCGACGACCCCGCCGGAGCCTGCCTCGATATACTGCACGGTGATGCCGGTGGCCTTGGTGAAGGCGGCGAATTCGGTCTCGTACCAGCTGCCATTGCCGTCATGCAGGCCGTCGGCGGAATAGATGGTGACGACACCGTCGGCGAAAGCCGGTCCGGTGAGAGCCGACGACGCCAGCAGCGACGCGGCGAAGGCCATAGCGATGGTTGCATTGCGCGATTTCATGGATCAGTTCCCCTGTGATTGTTGGCACATTCTGCGATGCACTAGGACCGACCGGCTTCGGGTCTCTGGCGGACGTTGAGCCGACTGGATGTCGTTGTTGCGCCAACTCTGGGGACTGATGATCGATAAGTAAAATCTATTTATTTTATGACAGGCAAACTTCTTCTGATGTTTGTCATGGAACTGTCGCACAGATGTCGCGGGCGCGATTTTGGCTACGCGGAAGGCGTCTATCAGTTTGAAAAATCAGGGATATCAGCTGAATGAAACGCCCGATGTCTGCGCCCGCAAACGCGGATCATGCGAGCGGATGGTCACCGGGCGACCGTCAAGGATCTCGAAGCAGCGCGCGAGCGTGTCGTCTTCGAGCCGGCGCATCGCCTCATGCGTGAAGAAGGTGAGATGCGGAAACAGGATCACATTGTCGCGATCGAAAAGCGCGCTCATCGGATGACCTGACCTGGCCAGCGGCTCGACCGAATAGACGTCGAGCCCGGCGCCGCCGATACGGCCGGCGACAACAGCCTCGACAAGCGCCGTCTCATCGATGAGGGCACCGCGCGAGACGTTGACGATGATGGCGGAAGGCTTCAGGCAGGCGAGTTCCGTCTTGCCGATCAGGCCGCGCGTCTTGTCGTTCAACACACAATGGATCGAGACAAAATCGCAGACGCGCAGCATGGCTTGCAGGTCGTCGACCTTCTCGATGCCGGCGGCGTGCATGGTTGCGGCATCGACACCGGGATCGAAGCCGAGAACCCGGGCATGAAACCCTTGGCCTGCCATGCGTGCCATGCTGCGGCCGATCTTGCCGCAGCCGACTAGCCCGAGCGTGGTGCCGGAAATGTCGCGCCCGAGCCAGCACTGCGCGGGCCAGACCCAGCCATCGCGCGACACCGCCGCCGTGATCGCCGGCAGCCGCTTGGCCAGCGCGATCATCAGGGCGAAGGCGCCCTCAGCGACGGTTTCCTCGGCGTATTCCGGCACGTTGGCGACAGGGATGCCGCGCCGCATGGCGGTAGGAATGTCGATGGCGTCGATGCCGACGCCGTATTTAACGATGCCCTTCAATTTCGGCGCTGCATCGATCACCCGCGCCGTGATCGGTGTGTAGCACATCAGGAGAAGATCGGCGTCGGCAATGGCCTCTATGAGATCGGCTTCGAAAATGCCGTCCGGCAGCGTCACCAACTCAACGCCCCTCGCCCGCAGACCGGCGTCGATGCCGGGGCATTCGAGCTCCTGGTCGGTGCGCACGGCCTTCATGGTCAGGCCGCCAGCACGGCGCGCTCGACAATGTCGAGGGCGCGGTCGAGATCGGCTTTCGAGATAACCAGCGGCGGCGACAGCGTCAGCACATTGCCATGGCTGACCTTGAAGCTTAGGCCCTGCTCCAGGCAGGCATAGAAAACCCGCTCAGCAAGCTCGCGCGCCGGCTGCCGCGTGGCGCGATCCTCGACCAGTTCGACGCCGACCATGAGCCCCCTACCCCTGACGTCGCCGACATGAGGCGAGCGCGCCATCAGATCCTGCATGCGTCCCAGCATATGTTGGCCGAGTTCGGCCGACCGTTCGACCAGCCCTTCCTCCAGGATGATGTCGATGGTGGTCAGGGCGGCGCGCGTCGTCACTGGGTTCTTTTCGTGGGTGTAGTGACCGATAGCGAAGCCCCCGGTGACATCGAGCTCGCGACGCGCGATGACGGCGGCGATCGGCAGGATGCCGCCGCCAAGCGACTTGCCGAGAACGACGATGTCGGGTGTCACGCCATCATGCTCATGGGCGAAGAATTTTCCTGTTTTGCCGAGGCCGGTGGGGATCTCGTCGAAGATCAGCAGCGTGCCATGCCGGTCGCAGGCCTCGCGCACCCGTTTCCAGAAGCCGGACGGCGGTGGATTGGGCGTCGCCCGCATCGGCTCGGCGACGACCGCCGCCACGTCCTGCTCGCGGCCGAGCACGTAGGCAATCATGTTGGCGCAGGCGAGACCCGATGCTTCGAGGGAATCGTGGCCGTATGGGCAGCGATAGCCGTCCCAGGGCGCGACATGCTCGGTGCCGGTCATCATCGGGCCTGATATGTGCGAGCGGAAGGTGGCTTCGCCGCCGACGCTGGCAGCACCAAACCCAGCGCCATGAAACGCATCCCAGAACGACACCGTCTTGAAGCGACCGGTCGCGGCGCGCGCGATCTTCAGCGCCACCTCGATGGCATCCGAGCCGCCGGTGGTGAACAGCACCTTGCCGAGATCGCCCGGAGCAAGTGCCGCCAGTTTCTCGGCCAACTCGACCGCGGGTTCGCAGGTGAAGCGGCGCGGCGCGAAGCAGAGGTCATCAAGCTGCTTCTTGATCGCCGCCACCAATTTGGGATGACCGTAGCCGAGGTGATGCACGCTGTTGCCGTGGAAGTCCATGAAGCGGCGGCCAACGGTGTCCTCGATCCAGATGCCTTCCGCCTTGGCGATCGTCGACAGGCACGGGCTGGACAGGCTCTGGTGCATGAAGGCGGCGGCATCGCGGTCAAGCAGGCCGCGGATGCGGGGATCGTCCTGGCCGGCATCCCAGCCGCCGCGCGCGGCCGTCGTGTTGGAATCGCCCTCGGTATGCACAAGTTCTTTGATCGCGGCCATCACCGTCTCCGAAACGCGAATGAGGGAGCGTCGGCCGCCCCCTCGGTTGGTCTGCCAGTTGCTATGGCCCGGTCACGACCAAGGCAGTGAAAATGTCTTCACATTGGTGTAGCTCTTCATCGCCTCGATGACGCCTTCCTTGTAGCCATTGCCGCTGTCCTTGATGCCGCCGAAAGGCGACATCTCGATCCGGTAGCCCGGCACTTCCCAGATGTTGACGGTGCCGACCTGCAGGCCGGCAATGTATTTTTGCATGCGCGGAAAGGAGTTGGTGCAGACGCCCGACGACAGGCCGAAGGCCGTCGAATTCGACAGCGCGATCAGCGCCTCGTCATCGTCCGGAGCGCGCACGATTGGGATGATCGGCCCGAACGTCTCTTCCATCACCAATTCGGATGTGTGCAGGACGCGATCGACGACGATCGGCGGCAGCAGCGCGCCCTGGCGGCCGGGATTGTAGAGGATGTCGGCGCCCTGTTCGGCGGCCATGTGGACACGGGCCTCGAACAGTGTCGCCGCCTTCTCGTGCACGACGGTGCCGAGATCGGTCGAGCGGTCCATCGGATCGCCGAAGCGGATCCTTTTCGCCCGTTCCAGCACCAGCGGCACGAAGCGGTCGGCGACGCTTTCCTGGACGAGGATGCGCTTGACCGCGGTGCAGCGTTGGCCGGAGTTCTTCGTCGCTCCGGCCACTGCCAGGTCCGCCGCCTTTGCCAGATCCTCGTCCGACAAATCGTTGAGGATGATCAGCGGATCGTTGCCGCCGAGTTCAAGCACCTGGCGCTTGTAGCCGGCGGTGCGGGCGATCATCTTGCCGACCGGCACGCCGCCGGTGAAGGTGATCAGATCGATGTTCTCGTTGGTGATCATCTCGTTGCCGATCTCGGCCGGCCAGCCGGTCACCACCGACAGCATTTCCGGCGGCAGGCCGGCTTCGTAGAGAATATCGGCCAGAAGCAGCGCCGTCATCGGCGTCAATTCGGTCGGCTTGACCACCACGCAATTGTTGGTGGCAATCGCCGGCGCCACCTTGTGCGAGACCATGTTGAGCGGATGGTTGAACGGGGTGATCGCCGAGATCGCCTTCAGCGGCTCGCGCGTGGTGAAGATCTTGCGCGCCTTGCCGTGCGGGGGTGAGATCGCAAGAGAATATCTGGCCGTCGTCCTGGATGCACATCTGCGCCGACAGCGTGAACACGTCATAGGCGCGGCCGACCTCATAGAGCGAGTCGGTCTTGGAGATGCCGAGTTCCAGCGTGATGAGATCGGAGATTTCTTCGCGGCGCGAGGCCAATGCCTCCGCCGTGCGAAACAGGATCTGCTGGCGCTCGTAGCGCGTCAGCTTCGATCTGTAACCGGCGGCGATTTCGAAGGCTTGTCGCGCATGCTCGGCGCGGCCGGCCGGCACGGTGCCGATCACGGTGTCGTTCCAGGGGTATCGCACCTCGACGACGCCGTCGGCATCGACCTTCCTGCCGGCAATACGCATCGGCTCGTGGCGAACTTTGATGGCAGGGTCAAGCTTGGTCATGGGCTCTGCTCCAGCAGATTTTTGGGTACGTCGCGGCGGAGGATCGACCCCCACTCCGGCCCTTCGGGCCACCTCTCCCCCGATCGACGGGGGAGAGGAAATCAGGCGAGGTCAGCGCCCCAACGGTTCCAGGCCAAGCTGCAGCTAGCTCTGGCGCCTTTCCTCTCCCCCGTCGATCGGGGAGAGGTGCCGAGCGAAGCTCGGCGGAGTGGGGGTCGACAATCACGCTCGGCATCAAGCCAGTGCCGCCGCCATCGTCGCGTAGTAGAAGGCGTCGAAATTGCGCAGCGTCGGCTCATTCGGTAGCTCCGGCAGCACGCGGTTGACGATGAACGGCACTTCCTGCTCGGTCAGGCCGCCATGCGAGCGCAGCGGTTCGTTGAGGGCCGCCAGATCGTGGCGATGTTCGCTGGTACCAATGGTCTTGTTCTCGGTCGAGATCAGCACGATGTCGCCGATGCGGTCGGCCGGCAGTTCGAAGCGCTCGCATGCGGTCGGGCTGTCGACGACAAGCATGATGCCGTCGATCTTGGCCAGCCGCGTCATGATAGCAGCCTGATCCGCGCCGGCCGGAAGATAGGCGGTGGCAAAGGAACCAAGCGCGCCGTGATGCACGACATAGGGATCGGTGATCGGCAGGATGACCCGGGCCGCGTCCTTGCCCAGCCATTCGTCGAGCAGGTCCTGGACATAGACGACGTCGGGCGAACCATCAGCCTTGTGCTTGGGTTTCATGCCATGGTCGGCGGTGACGACGATGGCCGCGCCCAGCGCATCGAGTTCGGTCAGGTATTTGTCGAACATTTCGTAGAAGGCGTTGGCCTGGGGTACGCCGGGCGCGTATTTGTGCTGCACATAGTCTGTCGTCGTCAGGTACATGATGTCGGGGCGGAACTCCCTGAGCAGTTGGACGCCGGCGGCAAAGACGAATTCCGAAAGCTCGGCCGAATAGACCTCCGGCACCGGCAGGCCGAAATGCTTGGAGGCATTGTCGATGCCGTGTTCTGCGACAGTCGTGGTGTCCGACTTTTCCGCCGAGAAGCACAGAGCGCGGCCCTCGTCGAAACCCAGACCCTTGCCAAGCAGCGCGCGCAATTTATCCTTGGCGGTGACCACGGCAACCTTGGCGCCGGCATCGTAGAAGGCCTGGAAGATGGTCAGCGCGCGCAAGAAGCGCGGGTCGTTCATCATCACTTCCTTGCCGGTCTCACGCTCGTAGAGGTAGTTGCCGCAAATGCCGTGCACGGACGGCGGACGGCCGGTAGCGATCGACAGATTGTTGGGGTTGGTGAAGCTCGGAATGACCGAGTGGGCAAAACGCACCGTGCCCTTCTCCTTGATCCTGGCCAAAGCCGGCATCAGCCCGGCTTTGATCGCTTCGTCGAGATAGGCCGGCTCGCAACCGTCGAGACAGATGGCGATGGCCGGCACGCGCGGCCAGGCGTAGGTGCGGCCGTTGACGGCGACGTTGATGGGAGACATCTGGTTCATCGGAATTCCTTCGAAATAGTGCCGCTTCAGGCGGCGAGTTTGGCGCGTTCGGCGATTGCCGCGGCGGGTGGAGCAGCGGTGTCGACGCCCATTTCATGAAGCGAGAAAGCTGCCGCCTCGACGACGCGGCGCATGACATGTTCGTCCATCTGGCCGATGCAGCCGACGCGGAAGGAATCCACCACCGTCAGTTTGCCCGGATAGATGATGAAGCCCTTGTCCTTCATCAGCTCGTAGAAGCGGTCGAAGGCGAAATTGGCGTGGGCCGGATTGAAGAAGGTGACGATGATCGGCGAGAGCCAGCGATCCTTGAGCAAGGTCTCGAAGCCGAGTTCGCGCATGCCGGCCACCATGACGTCGCGGTTCCTGACATAGCGGGCGCCACGGCCGGCGACGCCGCCTTCGGCCTCGTGCTGGCGCAGCGCTTCCAGGAAGGCGGCGACGACATGGGTCGGCGGCGTGTAGCGCCACTGGCCGGTCTTGTTCATGTGCGCCCACTGTGCATGGACGTCGAGCGACAGCGAATGGCTGCGGCCCTTGGCGGCTTCCAGCTCGCTCTTGCGGGCAATGATGAAGCCGAAACCCGGCACACCCTCGATGCATTTGTTGGCGGAGGAGACCATCGCCTCGTAGCGGATCTCGTTGACGTCGAGCGCGACGGCGCCGAAGGCGCTCATGGAGTCGACCAGCAGTTTGCGGCCCTTGGCATGGACGGCTTCGGCAATCTCGGCGACGGGGTTCAAAATGCCGGAGCTGGTCTCGCAATGGATGGCAATGACATGGGTGATCGCGGGGTCGGCCTCAAGCGCGGCCGCCACCTCGTCGCCGCGTGGCGGCAGGTAGTCGCCCTTGTCGATCAGCGTATAGGCGCGGCCGAGATATTGCATGGTCTGCGCGGCGCGCAGGCCGTAAGCGCCATTGGCCAGCACCAGCACCTTGCCCTCCCTGGGTACGAACGAACCCAGCATCGCCTCGACACAGAAGGAGCCGCTGCCTTGCATCGGCACGCAGTCGAATTCGTCTTTCGTGTCGCCCGTCAGCGCCAAAAGGCGGTGGCGCATCTCGGCGGTCATGCCGCGAAAATCGCCGTCCCACGATCCCCAGTCGCGCAGCATCGCCTGCTTGACCGAATAGGCGGTGGTGAGCGGACCCGGGGTCAGCAGATAGGGCTCGCCCAGCGCCGGACTGGCCAGCGGCTCCGCGGCAAATTTCGTCTCGGCGCGCATGGTGTCCTCCGACAGATCGCTGCTTTTTGATGCGGCCTTATTCTTGGCCGAAACGACATATTTGTAAAATCGTTATTTTGTATCGAAGTATCGATTTTCACGATGGTCGAGTGAACCACCCAGTGCAAATTGCATCCCGGTCATGACACGGTTGTGAAGCCGGATAAGTTCGCTTTTTAGCATAAGCTAAATCGTTCGTTTCGGCCTTCAGGAAATCTGGCCTTATGATAGGCTGACTCACGATTCCGATGTGTCGAAGGTGAAGACGAATGCGCTACGTTCAGCTGCGAGCCTTTCATCAGGTGGCCATCTCCGGCGGTTTTTCACGGGCTGCCGAAGCGCTGTTCCTGACCCAACCGGCCATATCCGACCAGGTACGCAAGCTAGAGGAAGAGTATGATGTCCTGCTGTTCAACCGGAACAAGAAGCAGGTCACGTTGACCCATTCGGGCCAGAAGCTGCTCGAAATAACCCACCGTATGTTCGATACCGAACAGCAGGCACTCGAACTGCTGACGGAGTCGCGCGCTCTGCGCTCGGGCACGCTGCGCATCGTTGCGGACGCCGCGCACCATCTGCTGCATATTCTCGGCAGTTTCCGGGCCCGCTATCCCGGCGTGCAGGTTTCGGTACGGGCGGGGAACACCGAGACGGTGATCAGCAGCCTCTACAGTTACGACGCCGACATTGGTGTCTTGGGCGAGGTGCCGACGGGGCGCGACTTCGAGGTGTTGAAACTCAATTCGACGCCGATCATCGCCTTCGCCTCCGTCGATCATCCGCTGGCGGGCAAGAAATCGCTGACCCTCAAGCAACTCGCGCAGGAATCGCTGGTCATGCGCGAGCGGGGCTCGAAGACGCGTCAGAAACTCGAAGACCTCGCCGCGGCATCGAAGGTTGAATTGAGGCCGGTGATCGAGGCCGAAGGCCGCGAGGCCGTCCGCGAGATCGTCGCCTCGGGTGCCGGCATCGGCTTCGTCTCGGCGGCCGAGTTCGGCCAGGATTCGCGACTGGTGCCGATCGCCATCGACGCCCCCGAGACCTTGATGGACGAAGCGCTGATCTGCCTGCGCGAACGTAGCGGCGGCAAACTGGTGCGCGCCTTCCTCGACATGGCAAGGTCGATGTCGGCGGACTAAGCGGCCGCCCTGATCTCCACGACATCCGCCTTCACCCGCTCCGACTTCGGATCGTAGGGGCTGCGCAGGTGCGCTGTCGCGGCATGCCGCACACCCGCAAGGTCGATCTCGAAACGGCCGCCGGCGAGGAACACGGCGTCGACACCGGCTTCATTCTCGATCAGCCCGAGCGCCACCGAGCGGCCGAGCGTGTGGCCATAGGCGGCCGAACGAACCTCGCCCACCGGCTTGCCGTCACCCAGGATCAGTTCGCCGCCCCACAGCATCGGTTCGGCATCGTCGAGCGTGAACAGCACGATCCGCTTTGCCGGAGTCGACGACGACTTTGCCTCTACCAGCGCATCGCGGCCGATGAAACCGCCTGGCTTGTCCATGGCGACGGCGAAGCCAAGCCCGGCCTGCCAGGGGTTGATGTCAGGCGTCAATTCCCTGCCCCAGGCGCGAAAACCCTTTTCGATGCGCAAGGCATCGAGCGCATAGTAGCCGGCGTCAACCAGCCCGAACTCACGGCCCGCCTCATGCAGCGCCTCGTAGACGCCGACGGCGAATTCAGTCGGCACGATCAGTTCCCAGCCCAGTTCGCCGACATAGGTCATGCGGTTGGCATAGGCGGTGGCGTAGCCGATATCGATCTCGCGCATAGTCGCGAAGGGAAAGCCCGTATTGGAAAGATCCGCCGACGACAATTTGCCAAGGAGATCGCGCGAGCGCGGCCCCATCACAGCCAATACAGCATAGGACGAAGTGACGTCGGTCAGGATCGCATGGGCGTCGGACGGGATGTTCTTGACGATCCAGTCTGCGTCGTGGACCGCCTGCGCGGAGCCGGTGACGATGAGAAATTTTTCTGCGGCAAGCCGCATCACCGTGAGATCGCTTTCGTAACCGCCGCGCACATTGAGCACGCCTGTATAGACCGACGTGCCGACCGGCACATCGATGTTGCCGGCGCAGATCCGGTTGAGCATGGCGCAGGCGTCGTGGCCCTGGACGAGGAGCTTGGCGAAGGAGGTCTGGTCGAAGATGGCGACGGCTTCGCGCGTTGCCCTCATTTCGCGCCGTACCGCCTCGTGCCAGTTCTGGCGGCCGAAGGCGTAGTTGTTCTCCGCCTTCTCGCCTGGAGCGGCAAACCAGTTGGCGCGCTCCCAGCCCATTTTTGAACCGAAGCAGGCGCCCTTGGCGGCCAGCCGATCATAGAGCGGCGAGCGGCGAAACGGCCGTGCGGTATCCAGCTCGCGGTTCGGCCAAGGCATGGCGTAATGCAGGCCGAGCGTCTCCTTGACCCGGTCATGCAGCCAGCGCGGATTGTTGTTGAAGGCGGCGAAGCGCCTGATGTCGACCGGCCACAGATCCATGGTCGGCGCGCCGTTGACGATCCATTCGGCCAGCGCCCTGCCCGCACCGCCGGCGCTGGCTATGCCCATCGAGTTGAAGCCGGCGCCGACATAGAAATTCTTCAGTTCCGGCGCTTCGCCGAGGATGAAATTGTTGTCGGGCGTAAAGCTTTCGGGGCCGTTGTAGAATTTCTTGACCGCGGCCTGCGCCAGCTGGGGCACACGGACCAGCGCGTTTTCCATCAGGATCTCGAACTGGTCCCAGTCGTCCGGCAGTAACGCGAACTCGAAATTTTCGGGAATGCCGTTCATGCCCCACGGCTTGGCATGCGGCTCGAAGCCGCCCATCACCAGGCCGCCGACCTCTTCCTTGAAGTAGATGAAGCCGTCGGGGTCGCGCATGACCGGCAAGTCCGGATGCACACCCTCGATCCGGCCGGTGACGATGTACATGTGTTCGGCCGAGTGCAGCGGCACCGAGACGCCGCACATCAGCCCGACCTTGCGCGCCCACTGGCCGGCGCAGTTGACGACGATTTCCGAAGCGACGTTGCCGCGATCGGTCTCGACGCCGCAGGCGACACCATTCCTGACACTGATGCCGGTGACCTTTACCCGCTCGAAGATTTTGGCGCCGCGGTTGCGCGCGCCCTTGGCCAGGGATTGCGTGAGGTCCGTCGGGTTGGCTTTGCCGTCGCCTGGCAGCCAGACGGCACCAACCAGATCGTCGGTCGCCATCACGGGCCAGAGATCAGCGGCCTCCCTGGGCGAGATGACGTCGATCTCCACGCCCTGTGCGCGCGCCGAGGCGGCCGTGCGCTTCAGCACGGTCATTCGATCGGCCGTTCGCGCCACGGACAGCGAGCCGCAATTCTTCCAGCCGGTGGCAAGCCCCGTCTCGGCCTCCAGCTCGCTGTAGAGCTGCGTTGAATATCGGATCAGGCTTGTCATGTTGGAATGGCTGCGCAACTGCCCGACAAGGCCGGCGGCGTGCCAGGTGGTGCCGCCACTGAGCTGGCCTTGCTCGAGCAGCACGACATCGGTCCAGCCGAGCTTGGTCAGGTGATAGGCGACAGAGCAGCCGATAATGCCGCCGCCGACAATGACAATTCGAGCCTGGGTGGGAAATTCATGTGCCATGAGCGTTCCGCCATTTGAAGGGATGGCGGGCACACTAACACAGAAAAACCAAATATCAACTCAAAATGTCACAAAATATCACATCAAGCAACGATGAGTTCTGGCCCCTTTTGCGAAAGCGCCTCGGCAAGGGCGGGTTCGGGACTGGCGTCGACGATCACCCCGGCAGCGCGTTCGAAATTCGGAACCCTGAGCGGCGTCAGCTTGCCGAACTTGCTGCTGTCGAGGACGAAATAGGCCTTCCCCGCGAGCGCGATCATGCGGCCGCGTTGCTCGGCGCCGGCGCGGGTGAAGTCGGTGACCTCGCCGTCGGGGGACAGGGCGCCGCCACCGAGAAAAGCGATGTCGACGCGAAAGCGGGCCATGGCATCGAGCGTGTCGATACCGGAGGCTGCCTCCTCGCCCGGATCGATTTCGCCGCCCAGCATGTGCACGCGTATGCCCGGGACATGGCAAAGATGCAGCGCAATCTTCAGGCTGGCGGTGCAGATGGTGAGATCGCGCAGTCCGGCCATGGCCTGCGCAACGGCCAAGGTGGTGGTGCCGGAATCGAGAAAGACCACCATGCCATCCCTGACCAGGCTGGCGGCCGCCTTGCCGATCGCCGCCTTGCCACCGGCATTTTCCTGGCTGCGCAGGCTCATTGCCGGTTCGCTCGGTTCGAAGCGGGCGGCACCGCCATGCACGATGCCGAGCCTGCCCTGGTCAGAAAGCAGCTTCAGGTCACGGCGGATGGTTTCCCGCGACACGTCGAAGAACTCGGCCAGTTCGGCGACACTGACGGAACCCTGGGCGCTCAGCCGCCTCAGGATCTCGTCGTGGCGGCGCGGGGCAAGGCGCGCGCTGGCAGGCGACTGACGGGAGACATGGCGATCCTCGTGTCGAGCATTGATGTTGCAATATGTGGCAGCGAACCCAGATAGACGCAACCGCGCCTCCGGCCAGGCTTAGGGCTTCCGCGACAGGCCGCCGCCCCCAATCGCCTTGACGAGCGTCTCGCTGCCTTCGCGAAGGTGCTGCCGCAGAATGCTCACGGCTTTCTTGCCGTCGCGCTGGCGGCAGGCGGCCAGCAGGTCGCGATGCTCGTTCTGCGAGCGGGTGCGGTAGTCGAGGTTCGACAGCAGGATGCGGACATAGCGATCGGCGGCGTTGTGATGCGCCTCGATCAGGCCGAGCAGACGCTGGTTGCCGCAGGCATGATAGAGCGACAGGTGAAAGGTCCGGTTCAGCGCGCCCCAGCGACCGACATTGCGCTCGGCATCGATCTGGTCGAGCACCTGTTCGGCTTCATCGAGCTTGCCTTCTGACAGGGTAGGCACGGACAGCCGTAGCGCCTCGCATTCGAGAAGTTCGCGCACGGCATAGATTTCGCTGATTTCGGCGCCGTCCATCCGGGCGACATGCGCGCCCTTGGTCGGATGGATAGAGACAATGCCCTCGGCCTCCAGTTGGCGAAGCGCGTCACGGATCGGCATGCGGCTGAAGCCGAATTGCTCGGCCAGTTCATCCTGCCGCAAAGCGGTGCCAGCCTTCAGCGCCCCACTGGCAATGGCTTCGCGCAGGACGTTGGCGACCTGCTCCGCCACCGTCTGCGGCCTCTCGATCAGGCTTTCGGAAAATCCGCGCAATCGATGCTCCCACCTCGGATGGCATCAGCCTAGTGGAAAAGCATCGAGGATATAAGTATCCTCGTGTCCAGGATTGGGCTTGGCCGGGAACCGCTTTGATCAATCGACTTCGACGGCAACCACCGCCGCGCAGTCTCCAGCCTTGACCAGTCCGGGGAAATGGCGCGCCGCCAGCATGCCCGACATCTTTGCCCGTATCTCCTGCGGGGCGATGCCGGTGCGGCCGGTGGAATGGATGCGGGCCAGTACCGCACCTTCTTTGACAGGCTCACCGAGATCGACCATAGTTTCGATCATGCCGTCGTCCTCGGCGAAGGAGAAGCAATCGCCCGACGGCATGTCGAGCCATTGAGTTCGAGTCTTCTCGACCGCACCATCGACAATGCCGGCATGGCGCAACACATTGAGAATGCCGCGCCGCGCGATGCGCACGGTCTGCGCACGCGAGGTGCCACCACCGCCAAGCTCGGTGCTGACAAAAACCTTGCCCATTTCCTCGGCTGCCGTGTCGTACATGCCAACGGAATCGATCTCGATCATGCGCATCGAGAAGGGCGCCGAGAATGCCGCCACCGCGTCGAAGGCTTTCTGCTCCAGCGCCTTGTCGGGCAGCGTGTGGGCCGCGCAGAAGGGCACGAAGTCCAGCGTCTTTCCCCCGGAGTGAAAGTCGAAGACGATGTCGGCGCTGGGCAGCAATTCGCGCTGGAAATAATCGGCGATCTTTTCCGTCACCGTTCCGTCCGGGCGGCCGGGAAAGCTGCGGTTCATGTTGCCCTTGTCGATCGGCGAGGTCCGCGTGCCGGCGCGGAAGGCCGGATAGTTCATCGCCGGCACGATGATCACGCTGCCGCTGACGTGCTTGGGATCGAGCGTGCGGGCGAGATCGTAGAGCGCCAGCGGCCCCTCATACTCGTCACCATGATTGCCGCCGGACAGCAGCGCCGTCGGCCCTTTGCCGTTGCGGATGACGCAGATCGGGATCATCACCGAACCCCAGGCCGAGTCGTCGCGACTGTAAGGCAAGCGCAGGAAACCATGCTGGACGCCGTCACGATCGAATTCGACGGTCGGCGCGATCGGCGACGGGCGGAGGCTGGACATCGGGCTCAATTCTTCACCACCAGTTTGCGCGGCACATTGGCCAGGCACTCTACACCGGTTTCGGTGATCAGGATGGACTCGGTGATCTCCAGCCCCATCGTTTCCAGCCAGAGGCCGGTCATGAAATGGAAGGTCATGCCGGGCTTGAGCTCGGTGCGGTCGCCGGGGCGCAGGCTCATCGTGCGTTCGCCCCAGTCCGGCGGATAGGAAAGACCGATCGAATAGCCGGTGCGGTTGTCCTTGACGATGCCGTATTTCTTCAGGACGGCGAAGAAGGCATTGGCGATGTCCTCGCAAGCGTTGCCGGGCTTTGCGGCAGCAAGCCCCGCCTCCATGCCTTCCAGGGTGGCCTTCTCGGCATCGAGGAATTCCTGCGTCGGCTTGCCGAGAAAGACGGTGCGCGACAGCGGGCAGTGGTAGCGGTTGTAGCAGCCGGCGATCTCGAAGAAGGTGCCCTCGCCCCGCTTCATCGGCTGGTCGTCCCAGGTCAGGTGCGGCGCCGAGGCATCCGCGCCGGACGGCAGCAGCGGTACGATCGCCGGATAGTCGCCGCCAATACCGTCGACGCCGCGCGTGCCGGCATCGTAGATCTCGGCGACGAGATCGCATTTGCGCATGCCGATCTCTATCCTGTCGACGATGCGCTGGTGCATGGCTTCGACGATACGGGCGGCCTTGCGCATGTAGTCGATCTCGGTCGGGCTCTTTACCGCGCGCTGCCAGTTGACCAGCGCGGTGGCGTCGACAAAGCGGGCGTTGGGCAGATGTTTTTGCAGCGAAGCGAATGCAGCGGCGGAAAACCAGTAATTGTCCATCTCGACGCCGATGGTGAGCTTGCCCCAGCCGCGATCGGCAAGCACGCTGGACAAGAAATCCATCGGGTGGCGCTCCGTCGACTGCACGTAGTGGTCGGCGTAGCCGACGATGTTGTCATGCGCGAGATAGGCGGTGCGCTTAGCGCCGTTGGCGTCCTGGCGCGGCCGTACCAGACCGGCTCACCTGAGGGCGGCACGATGACCGCCTGATGCACGTAGAACGACCAGCCATCATAACCGGTCAGCCAGGCCATGTTGGAGGGATCGCTTACGATCAACAGATCGACGCCCTTCGCCGCCATGGCTTGCCGCGTCTTGGCGAGGCGATCCGCAAATTCGCCGCGCGAGAATTTCAGGTTTGGTTGCATTGTTCTTGGTCCTTGTTTTGCGGCCAGCATCAGCTTTCAAAGATGGTTCCGGCATTGGCAGCGCGAGCCCGGTCGCGGGCGAGCGTCGCAATCGCCGTGTCCTGCACGCCGGTGCCGGTCAGGTCGGCGATGGTGATATCGCTGGCCGAGCGCCGGCCGTGTTTTGCGCCGGCGATGATCTGGCCGAGCTCAGTCACCTCGGCATCTGCAGCCATCACTCCTGCAGCGACGGCATGGTGCAGTTCACCAAGGCGCCGCGTTTGGCGGGCGCTGTCGGCGACATAGAGATCGGCCATGCGCAGGATCGCCGACGCAATCTCGTTCTTGTGCTCGGCATCCGAGCCCATGGCGGTGATGTGCTGGCCGGCGGCGACGAAGCCGGCCTTGATCAGCGGCTCGGTCGACGGCGTCGTGGTGACGATGATGTCAGCGCCGGCAGCCGCCTTTGCCGCCTCGGGTTCCGCGCGCACGACGATGCCAAGTTTCTCACGCAAGCGGGCAGCAGTGGCTTCGGCCTTGGCGGCGTCGCGCGCCCAGATTCGCGCCTCGGCGATCGGCCTGACAAGGCGCAGTGCTTCCAATTGCAGACCTGCCTGCAAACCTGCGCCGAAGATTGCCGCTACGGTGGAGTCTTCGCGCGACAGATGCTTCGCCGCGACCGCGCCTGCCGCTGCGGTGCGGACATCGGTCAGGTAGCCATTGTCGAGCAGCAGCGCCTCGACCACACCGGTCTTTGCCGAAAGCAGCACCATCATGCCGCCACCGCTCGGCAGGCCGAGCTTTGGATTGTCGAAGAAGCCGGAGCTGATCTTAACGGCAAAGCAGTCGATACCGGGTACGTAAGCGGACTTTACGTCGACTTCGCCGCGATGCTCGGGGATGTCGAGGCGCAGGATCGGCGGCATCGCCACCGGCAAGGTGGCCAGTGCGCGAAAGGCGTTCTCGACGCAAGCGACCGCGTCGAGATCGAGCGTCACGATCTCACGCAATTCTCTCTCGGTCAGTATCGTCATACGGCTCATGCGGCGCGCTCCCCAATTGCCTCGCCGCAGACGATCCTGCGATGTGCGTTCATGTCGATGTTGCGGCCCGAGAGAAGTACGACCACCGGCCCGCTCGCCTTGACCTTGCCGGTGAGCAGCGCGGCGATGCCCACTGCGCCGGCGCCCTCGACGATCTCGCGCTCCTCAGCGTAGGCATGGTGGATGCCGGCGGTGATCTCGTCCTCGCTCAGCAGGATGACATCGTCGAGCAGGTCGCGGCACATGGCGAAAGTCAGCCTGTTGTCGAGGCCGATGCCGCCACCGAGCGAATCCGCCAGCGTCGGCAGTTCTTCCACGGGCACTGGCATGCCGGCATCGAGGCTTGCCTTCATCGCTGCGCCACGCGCCATCGAAACGCCAATGATTTTTGTGCCGGGGTTGACGCCCTTGACGGCGGCAGCGACGCCGGAGGCCAGCCCGCCGCCGGAGAGCTGCACCAGGATGAGAGCAGCGTCCGGAACCTGCTCGATCATCTCCAGCCCGAGCGTGCCTTGCCCGGCGATGATGGCCGGATGGTCGAAGGGCGGCAACATCACCAGCCCCTCCTCCGCCACCAAGCGCTCGACCTCCTGCTGCGCGTCGTCCTGGCTGTTGCCGACAATGCGGATTTCGGCGCCAAGTCGGCGGATTTCGTCGAGCTTGTTCTGGGGCACCAGGCGCGACATGCAGATCACCGCGCGCATGCCTTCGAGCTTCGCGGCATGCGCCAGCGCCCGGCCGTGATTGCCGGTCGACGCCGCGACCACGCCGCGCGCCTTCTCTTCCGCGCTCAATGAGGCGACGGCATTCGAGGCGCCGCGCAGCTTGAAGCTGCCGGTGGTCTGGCGGTGTTCGAGCTTGAGATGGACGGGGGTGCCCAATTGTTCTGACAAATTCTGGGAAAGCACAGTTGGCGTGCGCTCGACCTTGCCGGCAATGCGCTCACGCGCGGCTCGGATATCGCTAAGAGTGACGGTCGCCATGATCGTCAATCGCGAGGCAAAGGCAGCGTCATCAGACGGCCGAATTCGGGGTGGGCCGTCTCGTCGCCGCACAGCCGCAGGCAATTCCAGGCGCTGGCCTGGTTGCTGGTCACAACCGGGCGATCGATCGCCTGTTCCATGCCGGTGACCGCGAGCGCACCGCGCAGCGCCGTGCAGGACACGAACAGCGCTTGGGCCTGCGGGTGGGTCGCCTGACGCGCGAGATCGACAAGCGTCGCCGGGGCGATACGCGCCATCTCGCGATCATCCTCGAAATCCAGACAGGTAAAGCTGGCGATCTCGAAACCGCGTGCCGCGAAATAGGCTGCCATCGGCCTGGAGGTTTCGACCGTGTAAGGGGTGAGGATGCTGATCCTTTTCGCACCCAGCGCCTTCAGCCCGCGCACGCCCGCCATCGGCGGCGTGACGACGGGAATGTCGGGCTTGACCGCCTGGATCGCCGCCTCGATCTCGGCATCGCCGATCACCACGGATGCCGAGGTGCAGGAATAGCAGATGGCGTCGAGTGGCTCGTCCGGAAGGATCAGCGCCGCGCCCGCGGTCAGCGCCGGCTGCATCTTGCGCAGATTGTCAGGCGTTGTCGGGTTGGCGTAAGGAATGCGCGCGACATAGACGCCGATGCGCTCGCTCGCCACCATGCGGCGAAAGTCGGGTTCGCTGGTGTGATCGGTGGCAAGGATGATCAGGCCGATGCGCTTGTTGAGCGGACGGTCATCGAGTGCTGGCTGGTTGGGCGCAACCTTGATCTCAGGCAAAGGTTTCACGGATTACCTCTCGATCTTGCCGTAGCGGCGTTCCAGCCAGCGCAGCAACACGACCGAGCAAAGACTGATGGCGAGGAAGAACGCGCCGACCAGCGTGATCGGCTCGATATAGCGGTAGTAGGTGTTGGCGACGCTCTTCGCCTGGTTCATCAGCTCCAGCACGGTGATCGCCGAGAGCAACGGCGTCTCCTTGAACATGGCGATGAAATAGTTGGCCAGCGCCGGGATCATCGGCGGAATGGCCTGCGGAATGATGATGTGCGTCCAGGTCTGCGTGGCGCTGAGATTGCAGGCCTTGGCGGCCTCCCACTGACCACGCGGTACATTGTCGATGCCGGCGCGGTAGACCTCGGCCGTGTAGGTGCCGTAGTGCAAGCCAAGCCCGATGACACCGGCGACCAGCGGCGGCAGAAGAATGCCGATGTCGGGCAGCACGTAGAAGATGAAATAGAGCTGCACCAGAAGCGGTGTGCCGCGAATGAATTCGGCCGCCCAGCCGACGGTGCCCGACAGCGCCTTGTTGGGCGAGCGGCGTGCGAGCGCAATGCCCAACCCGACAATCGCCGCCAGCACCGAACCGAGCAGCGTCGCCAGGATGGTGATCTTCACCCCCTGGATCAGCGTCGGCAGGATCTGCCGGACAAAATCCCAGTCCCATTCCATCAGGCGCGCACCCCATCGAGGCCGCGTGCCATGCGGCGCTCCAGCGAGCGCACACCCCATGAAATGAGCAGCGCCAGGATGAAATAGATGACCAGGATGGTGGTGAACGGCACCATGGTGTTGCCGGTCTGGGCACGCACGACCTGCGCCTGGAAGGTCAGGTCGGCGAGCGAGATCAGCGAGACGACCGATGTGGCCTTGAGCAGTTCGATGGCGTTGTTGCCGAAGGTCGGCAGCATCACCAGAAATGCTTGCGGCAGGATGACATGGCGCATGCCTTGCCAGCGGCCGAGATTGAGCGCGATGCAGGCCTCGTGCTGTTCGCGCCCGATCGATTGCACGGCGCCGCGCACCACTTCGGCGGCATAGGCGCCGACATTCAGGCCCAGTGCCAGCACGCCGGCTTGCAGTGGCGTCAGTTCAAGGCCAATCAGCGGCAGCACGAAATAGGCGAAGAACAGCTGCACGAAGATCGAGGTGCCGCGGAAGAATTCGATATAGGCGGTGGCCAGCGCCCTCAGCGCGAAGAAGCGCGACAGCCGCCCCATGCCGGCAAGAAAGGCCATGATCAGGGCAAGCACCGATCCCATCAGCGTCAGCTCGATGGTGACAAGCGCTCCCTGCACTATCAGGCCGAGATAGCCGGACCACTGGGTCATTCGATTAGAGGTTCCAACGTTGGCGGTTAGCTTCCTTCTCCCCGTTCCACGGGGAGAAGATGCCGGCAGGCAGATGAGGGGCAGCGCTAGCATGGCAGAACTTGGCGCTGCCCCTCGTCCGTCACTTCGTGACACCTTCTCCCCGTGAACGGGGAGAAGGAAAAAGAGGCGCTACTTCGCCGAGCAGAGCTTGTCGCGCGTTGTCGACATCGCGGCGGCGGCCGAGAAGCCGTAGGGCTCGATGATTTTGGCGAACTCGCCCGACTTCTTCATCTTGGCAAGTTCGACGTCATAGGCATCGCGCAGCGCCTCGTCGCCCTTCTTGAAGGCGGCGCCGTCGCAATAGACCGGGGCGCCCTGCACCGGCGCGATGACTTCGAGGTTCGGATCGGCGGCCTTCTTCATCAGATCGTTGATCGACAGGACCGGCAGCGAGTAGGCGTCGATGCGGCCGTCCTGCACCATCTTCAGGCCGCTCTGGCCATCCGGCACGACGATGACACGCTCGCGCGGCACGCCGGCATTGAGGGCCAGCTTCTCCTCGGTGCCGCCGCCGGGCGCGCCGATCGTGGCTGTCGTGTCCTTGGCGACATCCTCGTAGCTCTTGAAACCTTTCGGATTGCCCTTCTTCACCAGCATCGCCTCGGCGTCGCACAGCACCGGTTCGGAATAGGCGACAGCCGCGCAACGTTCCGGCTTCATGAACAGGCCGGCGGTGACGACGTCGAAACGGCCGGCCTTCAGGCCGGGGATCATCGCGCCATATTCGGAGATCGAGGCGACGATGTCGCTAACTCCGAGGCGCTTGAAGATCTCGCGCGCCACGTCGGGTGCCGCGCCCGAAACCTTGCCGTCGGCGGCGACGGCCGTGTAGGGCGGCTCGTTGGCGATGGCGACGCGGGCGAAGCCCTGTGCCTTCAACTGCTCGAGTTTGCTGTCGTCGGCCGAACCCGCGGTCGAGGCGGCCAGCACCGCCGTCAATGCAAGGCCGGCGACGCCGGCCAGAATGCCAAGTTTCTTCATTGTTCCCAACTCCTTGTTTCTTGTCTTGGTTTTGGCTTCTTGCCTTGGTTTGTCTGGGGCGATCTTCCGCCCCCGCAAAGCGGTCAGACGCGATGTCCGGCCGCGATGATCTTCTTCAGGAAGCCTTGCGTGCGCTCCTGCTTGGGATTGCGGAAAATCTCGTCGGGTTTGCCTTCCTCGACGATCTTGCCGCGATCGAAGAACAGCACCCGGTCGGCGAAGTCGTGGGCGAACCCCATCTCGTGGGTGACCAGCAGCATGGTCATGTCGGTCTCGGCGCAGAGCCGCCATAGGACGTTGAGCACTTCCTCGACCAGTTCCGGGTCGAGCGCCGACGTCACCTCGTCGAACAGCATGATCTTGGGCTGCAGAGCGAGCGCGCGGGCGATAGCGACGCGCTGTTTTTGACCGCCCGACAGCTGCGCCGGCATCGCCTTGGCCTTGTCGGCCATGCCGACCATGTCGAGCAGTTCCATCGCCCGCTTCTCGGCGGCAGCGCGCGGCGTGCCGTTGGTCAGCATCGGCGCCAGCGTCACATTGTCGATGACGCTCTTGTGCGGAAACAGGTTGAACAGCTGGAAGACCATGCCGATCTTCTGCCGCATCCTGGCCAGATGCCGCTCGTCGGCCGGCAGCAGCTGGCCATTGCGCTCCATGTGGTAGAGCTGCTCGCCCTCGATCTGGATGTGGCCGCCATCGATGCGCTCCAGCGTCATCAGGATGCGCAAGATGGTCGTCTTGCCCGAACCGGACGGGCCGATCAGCGCCAGCTTCTCGCGCGGCATGACCTGCATCGACAGGCCGTCGAGCACCTTGAAGCTGCCAAAGCTCTTCGAGATGCCGTCGATCTTGATGATGGGCGCGGTGGCGGACAAATGAATTTCCCCGTGCTGGAGAAGCCTGTGCCCTTAACGATGCGGAACGCGCCAAATCATGTCAATTGGGAAAATAATATCATGACAATTATTCTGATTCCGCACAATTTCGAAGCACAGTTGGCTCAAATCGCCAGCAGCAGGTGCTCCGGATCGCCAAGCAAGAGCTTGGTGACAACGCCGAGGCCGGCGCGCAGTTCCCCCTCGGTGGTCGAACCCAGCGAGATGCGCACCGCCGGATGCCAGGGCGCATCCGAAATGCGGAAGGAGGTGCCCGGCGCGATCGCGACGCCCTGCAGCCGGGCCTGGGCGACAAAGCCCTCCTCGGCACGGTCGTCGGGCAGTTGCAGCCAGACATGCAGCCCGTCGCGCCGGGCGCGATAGTCGATCCCTGCCAACACCTCGGCGGCGATGTCCTGCCGCCGCCGAAGTGCGGCGCGCTGCCAGCGCACGAGCTCCATCGCCGTGCCGTCGGCCACCCATTTGGTGGCGATCTCGGCCACCAGCGGTGTTGCCATCCAGTTGGAGACCAGATGCCGGTTGGCCACTGCCGCGACATAACGGTCGGGCGCGGCGAGGTAGCCGATGCGCAGGCCAGGCACGGTGATCTTGGTGAAGGAGGTGACGTAGAGCGTGCGTTCCGGGGCGAAGGCCGCGACCGGCGGCGGCCGGTCCTCGACCAGCGGCCCCAGCACATCGTTCTCGATGATGGCGATGTCGTGCTTGCGTGCAACGGCAGCGATTTCTTCGCGCCGCCGCGCATCCATCAGCGTTGCCGTGGGGTTGATCACCGAGGGCTGCACGAACACCGCGCGGATGTCTGACAGCCGGCAGGCCTCGTCCAGCGCCTCCGGGATCAGGCCGTTGTCGTCGATCGGCAAGCCTTCGAGGTTGAAGCCGAGATAGCGCGCCAGTGGCACCAGCGTGTGATGGCCGATCGCCTCGGTGGCAACTGTCGAGCCCGGTGGCGCCACGCTCATCAGCGCCACCGTCATGCCGGCGGTGGCGCCGTTGGTCAGGCTGATGTTCTGCGCCGAGGCATCGAGCCCGCACAGTTTCAGCCAGTCGACCGCCACGGCGCGGTGGCGCGGGAACACCATGTTGGGCCGGAAGGACAGCGCCGAACTCGAGGGAAGATTCTCGGCCAGCCAGCCCAGCGCCTGCTTCAGCCGCTCCAGATGCATCGGCTCGCAGACCGGCTTCAGGATGGAGAGGTCGATGACCTCGCCGAGACGCTCGGGCAGATAGGGCGGCTCCGGCTCGCGGCGCTGCGTCTGGACGAAGCTGCCACGGCCGATCTCGCCCGAAATCAGGCCGCGGCGGATCAATTCCTCATAGGCGCGGCTGACCGTCTGCACCGACAGCTTGAGATCGTCGGCCAGCCGGCGATGCGTCGGCAGGCGTGCGCCATTGGCGAGGCGCCCGTCATGGATGGCGCGCGCGAACTGGTCGGCCAGCGATTGATAGGCTGGCCGCCGGATGAGCGCGGGATCGGGTTGCCACAATGTCATGACTTATTAGAGATCGAAATCAGTGCAATTGACAATCGAAATAATGCGCCCTCATGGTACTGTGGACGAAAAAGTGGGCGCTGATGACTGCTGCGAAACTCGACGCGATCGACCTCAAAATCCTCGACGCCATCCAGCGCGACGGACGCATCACCAAGCTGGCGCTGGCCGAGCAGGTCGGCCTGTCGCCGACCCCATGCTGGATGCGGCTGCGCAAGCTCGAGAAGGCCGGCATCGTTTCGGGTTATCACGCCCGCATCGCCATGCGCGTCGTGGCACCGGTCGCCACTGTGCTGATGGAGGTAACGCTGGCCACCCATCGCCAGGCCGATTTCGACCGCTTCGAGCGCGTCATTCGCGACATTCCCGAGATCGTCGCCTGTTGGTCGGTGGGCGGCGGCGTCGATTATGTGCTGAAGGTGATGGCGCGCGACATCGATGCCTACCAGCGGCTGGTCGACGGCTTGCTCGAGCGCGAGATCGGCATCGACCGCTACTTCACCTACATCGTCATCAAGACGGTGAAGGACGATATCGCGCTGCCCATAGCCGACTTGTTGCCCGCGTCGCCGTAGCGGCGGAGAGATCGTCTGCCCGATCGGTGCAATAGAGAGAAACTCTCTACCAGCGTGCGCCCAAACAGCCTCTCTGTCTGTCCGCGATGGCTAGTCTCCCAGCATCAGACCGAACCGGGAGGCTTCGACCATGTCCGCGCATTTTGCCCGCTCGCATCGCCACGAGGCGCTCGACCGCCTCGCCGACCGCCGGCTGCTGCGCGAACTCGCCTATGTCGACGGGCATTGGACGGCAAGCGAGGCCGCCGAAAGTTTTGAGGTCACCGACCCCGCGACGGGAAGCACGGTCGCCTTCGTCGCCGCGCTGGATGCGCGGCAAACGACGAAAGCGATCGATGCCGCCGCCCGCGCCTTCCCGGCCTGGCGGTCGCTCCTGCCGCAGGAGCGTTCGAAAATTCTGCGAAAATGGTTCGAGCTGATCATCGCCGCGAAGGACGACCTCGCTTTGCTGATGACGCTGGAACAAGGCAAGCCGCTGCAGGAGTCGCTTGGCGAAATCGATTATGCCGCCTCCTTCGTCGAATGGTATGCGGAGGAAGCAAAACGCCTCAATGCCGAAAGCGTCACCAGCCATCTGCCGAACGCGGAAATGATGGTGCGGCGTGAGCCGCTTGGTGTTGTCGGCGTCGTCACGCCGTGGAATTTTCCCTCCGCCATGCTGACCCGCAAGGCGGCCGCCGCCCTTGCCGCCGGCTGCACCATCGTCGCGCATCCTTCCTCGGAAACGCCGCTGTCAGCGCTGGCGCTGGCCGAGCTTGGTGAGCGCGCCGGATTGCCGGCCGGTGTCTTCAACATCGTCACCGGCAAGGCCGCGACGATCGTCGGGTGCATGTGCGAGGACCCACGCGTCCGCGCCATGAGTTTTACCGGCTCGACCGAGATCGGCAGGCTGATCGCCGCCCAGAGTGCGCCGACGATGAAACGGCTGGTGATGGAACTCGGTGGCCACGCACCGCTGATCGTGTTCACCGACGCGGATCTCGACAAAGCGGTGGGCATCGCCATCGACGCCAAATTCGCCACGTCGGGCCAGGATTGCCTCGCTGCCAACCGCATCTATGTCCAGCGGCCGCTCTACGATCGCTTCTGCGCCGCCTTCGCCAGGCGGATCGAGGCGCTGCGGATCGGCAATGGGCTCGCCGACACGATTGATATCGGGCCGCTGATGCATGAGCGCGCCGTGGCAAAGGTCGAGGAGCAGGTCGCCGACGCCATCGCTCATGGCGCGCGCTGCCTCGCCGGCGGCAAGCGGCATCCGGCCGGGCCATTGTTCTATCAGCCGACACTGCTGGCTGATGTGCCCGACGACGCGCTGATCATGCGCGAGGAAACCTTTGGGCCGGTCGCGGCCGTGACGCCGTTCGACAGCGAGGACGAAGTGATCGTCCGCGCCAACGCCACCGAATATGGCCTCGTTGCCTATGTCGTGACCGAGAATGGCGCGCGCCAGCAGCGCATGGGCCGCGCGCTCGACTACGGCATGGTCGCCATCAACCGCGTCAAGATCACCGGCGCGCCGATACCGTTCGGCGGCGTCAAGCAATCCGGCATCGGCCGCGAAGGCTCGCGCCATGGCCTCGAAGCGTTCACGGATCTGAAGTACCTCTGCCTGGACGTCGCATAGGTCCGTCCGGCCATATCTCAAGGAGTCAAAAGAATGCTCGACCAGTCCAACGAACTCGCCGCCTGGGATCGCGACCACTTCTTCCATCCCTCGACCCATATGGGCACGCATGCGCGGGGTGAATCGCCGACGCGCATCATGGCCGGAGGCGAAGGCGTGACCGTGTGGGACAACAATGGCAAGAAGAGCATCGATGCCTTTGCCGGCCTCTATTGCGTCAATGTCGGCTATGGCCGCCAGAAGATCGCCGATGCCATCGCCGCCCAGGCCAGGAATCTTGCCTACTATCATGCGTATGTCGGCCACGGCACCGAGGCCTCGATCACCCTGGCCAAGATGATCATCGACCGCGCGCCGAAGGGCATGTCGAGGGTTTATTTCGGCCTCTCCGGCTCGGACGCCAACGAAACCAACATCAAGCTGATCTGGTACTACAACAATGTGCTGGGACGGCCGGAGAAGAAGAAGATCATCTCGCGCTGGCGCGGCTATCACGGCTCGGGGGTGATGACCGGGTCGCTGACCGGGCTCGACCTGTTCCACAACGCCTTCGACCTGCCGCGCGCGCCGGTGCTGCACACCGAAGCGCCCTATTATTTCCGCCGCGCCGACCGCTCGATGGGCGAGGAGCAGTTTTCGCAGCATTGCGCCGACAAGCTCGAGGAGATGATCCTGGCCGAGGGCCCCGAAACCGTCGCTGCCTTCATCGGCGAGCCGATCCTCGGCACGGGCGGCATCGTGCCGCCGCCGGCCGGTTATTGGGAGAAGATCCAGGCGGTGCTGAAGAAGTATGACGTGCTGCTGGTCGCCGACGAGGTGGTGACGGGCTTTGGCCGGCTGGGCACCATGTTCGGCTCCGACCACTACGGCATCAAGCCGGATCTCATCACCATCGCCAAGGGCCTGACCTCGGCGTATGCGCCGCTGTCGGGCGTCATCGTCGCCGACAAGATGTGGCAGGTGCTGGTGCAGGGTTCCGACAAGCTCGGGTCGCTCGGCCATGGCTGGACCTATTCGGCGCATCCGATCTGCGTTGCCGCCGGCGTCGCCAATCTCGAACTGATCGATGAGATGGATCTGGTGACCAATGCCAAGGAAATCGGCGCCTATTTCCGTGCTGAGCTCGCCAAGGCCGTCGGCGGCCATAAAAACGTTGGCGACGTGCGCGGCGACGGCATGTTGGCGGCGGTCGAGTTCGTCGCCGACAAGGACGACCGGGTGTTCTTCGACGCCTCGCAGAAGATCGGTCCGCAAGTGGCGACAGCGCTTGCCGCAAGCGGCGTCATCGGCCGCGCCATGCCACAAGGCGACATCCTCGGCTTTGCGCCGCCGCTCTGCCTGACCCGCGAGGAGGCCGACATCGTCGTTTCGAAGACGGCCGATGCGGTGAAGAGCGTGTTTGCCAATCTCTGAGATCGACGATGAATGCCATGACCAGAACCCTCCCCGCCACCATGGCCGCCGTGCTGCTGACCGGGCACGGCGGACCGGACAAGCTCGTCTACCGCACCGATGTGAAAGTGCCCGTGCCTGCCCCGGGTGAAGTGCTGGTCAAGGTCAGCGCCTGCGGGATGAACAACACCGATGTCTGGGTGCGCCAGGGCGCCTATGGTACGGAGGAGGATGCTGCCGCGGTGTCGACCTGGCGACGCCAAGGCAACACGCTGACCTTCCCCCGCATCCAGGGCACCGACACGGTTGGCCATATCGTTGCGGTTGGCGAGGGCGTGTCGCCGGACCGTATCGGCGAACGCGTGATGGTCGATTTCTCCATCTACAACCGCGACGACGATTCGCTCGCCGACATCGACTATATGGGCCATGGCCGCGACGGCGGTTATGCCGAGTATCAGGCGGTGCCGGCTGAGAACGCGCATGTCGTCGACACGGATATGAGCGATGTCGAACTCGCCACCTTCTGCTGCGCCTATCTCACCGGCGAACAGATGCTGGAACGCGCCGGCTTGAAGGCCGGCGAACGCGTGCTGGTCACCGGCGCTTCGGGCGGCGTTGGCTCCGGCATCGTCCAGCTGGCGCGGGCGCGCGGCGCCATTCCCTATGCCGTTGTCGGCAAGGGCAAGGAACAGGCGGTGATCGACATCGGCGCCGAAGCTGTCATCACCCGTGGCGTCGCCGACCTGCCGCAAGCCGTGATTGAAGCGACCGGCGGCCAGCCGATCGACGTCGTAGCCGACCTTGTTGGCGGCGCGATCTTCAACGACCTGCTGCGCATTCTCAGACCTGAGGGGCGCTATACCACCGCCGGTGCGATCGCCGGCCCGGTCGTGCAACTCGATCTCAGGACCATGTATCTCAAGCAGTTGCAGTTGCATGGCTCGAGCCAGGGCACGCGCGCGGATTTCCGCCGCATCGTCGGCTATATCGAGGCAAGAAAGATCCGGCCGCTGGTCGGCGGTGTCTACAGGCTCTCCGACTTCCACCGCGCGCAGGCGGATTTCATTGCCAAGGATTTCGTCGGCAAGCTGGTGGTCGTCCCGGACGCCGTCGCGGAGCGGCCGGCATAGTTTCCTGGCCCCTCGCTTCTGACCACCTTATCGCCGCTGTCCCAATGGGAATGGCTTGCAGTCGTGTCCGCGAGCCGTCACAAACGGCGACGCCCGTAACAATACTGGTCCGGGCATCAGGCCACAGGATACAGGCGAGACATGACAGGCCGAATGATATTGCTCGACGCCAAGCCGCTCGGCGTGGCCGACGTCGCCGAGATCGCACGTCGCAACGCCCGGCTCATGCTGGGCGAGGAAGCGATGCGCCGCATCCGGGCGAGCCGCGCGCTGATCGAGCATCTCACCGGGCTCGGCAAGCCGATGTACGGCGTCACCACGGGCCTCGGCGCCTGTGTCGACACGCCGCTCGCACAGGCGGACCTGATCGCCTTCCAGCACAGCGTACCGCTCAGCCACAGCATGGGCATCGGACCGGCGATGCCGACCGAGGCGGTGCGGGCGATGATGACCGCGCGCATCTCGGGCATGGCCGCCGGTGGCACCGGCACCTCCGAACGCGTGGTCATGGGCCTCGTCGCGGCGCTCAACGCCGGCGTCCATCCGGTGATCCCGACCTGGGGCTCGATCGGCGCGGCCGACCTTGCCCATCTCGGCCATATGGCAAGGTCGCTGCGCGGCGATGGCGAAGCGGAGTTTCAGGGCAGGATCATGCCCTCTGCCGAGGCGCTCGCTCTCGCCGGGCTCGAGCCGCTCGATCTGCGTGAGAAGGACGGTCACGCCATCATCGTCGCCAACAGCCTGTCGACCGGAACCGCGTGCCTGTGCCTCGAAGACGTCGCCCATCTCATCGACTGGGCGCTGGCTGCCGTGGCGCTCAACTATGAGGCGTTTCGCTCCTCCCTCTCCGCAATCGACGAGCAGGCGCTGGCCGCGCGGCCGGCCTTCGGCCAGCGCGAGATCGGCGCCCGGCTGCGCACGGAACTGGCGGGAAGCGGTCTGTGGAAGGACAGAGCGGCACGGCGCTTGCAGGATCCGCTCAGCTATCGCTGCGTGCCGCAGGTCTGGGGCGGCCTGCTCAATGCGTTCGAACAGGCAAGGCTGGCGACCGAGATCGAACTGACCCATTCCGGCGACAATCCCGTGATCCTGGCCGAGGGCGAGCGGGTGATTTCCAACGGCAATTTCGACCTCACGGCGATGACGCTGGCCTTTGAACAGCTCGGCCAGGCGCTCGCGCATTGCGCGGTCGGCACGGCCAATCGCTGCATGAAGCTGATGTCGCCGACGATCGCCGACCTGCCGCGCTTCCTGTCGGCCAGGGGCGGCAGCCGCCAGGGCTATGCGGAACTGCAGAAACCATTGTCAGCGCTGGAAGCCGAAATCCGGCATCTGGCCAACCCGATGTCGCTCAGCCCGCTCGCCGTTTCGGACGGTATCGAGGACCAGTCGTCGATGGCGCCACGCGTCGTGGCCAAGACCGCCGAGATCATCGAGCGCATGCGCTATCTCGTGGCGATGGAGCTGATCTTCGCGGCGACCGGCGTGGAGCTGCGCGGTGTCGTCGACAGCATGGGCGAAGGGCCGCAGCGCACCTTCGCCGCTGTCCGCGCGCTCGTCAGCCCGCTCGACGACGACCGCGAGATGAGTACGGACATGACACGGATGGCGCGAATGGTGGCCGGTCCGCGGTACTGAGCGGCGACCGATCCACCAAGCACGGTGTCGCCGGCACCCGGATCTGCAGGCCGGCGTCACAAACGTCAAGCTAACGACGCCGCTGTCGATATGGCCGTTCCATTCCCTCACGCAGAAAACACCCAGTTGCCCGCCATCTGCTGCCGCATGCCGTCGAAGCGATGCATCAGCAAGAAAGAGATGAGGTGATGCGAAATTGCTTGTCGAAAAGCCAATACCAAATTAAGAATAATAAGTACGTTCTTAGCAAGAAATATGAATCAAAATGCACCTTCTCTCCCTGAAGGGCGCGCACAATATTTATGAGAAAACGGGAAATTTGGTGTAAAATAACCATTTGTATATTGTCAATACTTTGACAACCTTCTAGATGCACATACTGCTAACAAATCGAGTAAATAGATGCCTAATCTACTTTCTATAAGCTTCTTATTTTGGTTTGTATTTGTGGCAATCGTCCTGATTATTATAGCGGCGGCAATTTGGCTGACTGTTCCTCGTTGGATTGCAGCTCGTCTCGCCGTAGGCAGGGATAAGTCCCAGCTCGAAGTCGAAGACGACTATCGCAAGGCCTTGGGGCAGATTATCGGGTTCCCGCTCGCATTGATCGGCGCACTTGCAGCCTCTGTCGCCGCAATTCAAGCATTAAGGACCTACCAGCAGTCGCAGGACGTCGCTTATCAAGATCAATACCGGCGAGGGTTCGAAGCTCTTGGCGCCACAAGCATGGCGACACGGATAGGCGGACTCTATGCTTTAAAAACGCTGATCGACAATGACGGTGCCGCCTCTGCGTCTGGCAGCAAAGGTGACGAGGATCGAGGCTTGATCCTGCTCAGAGCGCTGGCGGCGTTCGCCGTGGAGCAGCCGGCGCAATCGAGCCAGATCGTTCATCCGGATGCGCTGACCGCACTACAAATTGTTGCATTTCGAACTTCGCAAACAGAGACGGGATTTGACTTTCGCACCGGCAAATTTCCTGGCGCCGTTCTCGCGGACGATCCGGCGAAACACTATGCGGCGTTCAGCAACTCGGATTTCTACAATGCCGACCTACACGGCTCCGGATTATACCGAGCAAACTTCAGAGCTGCCAATTTGCGCGAAGCCGATCTGAGTGGCGCAAACCTGGCTGGGGCAAATCTCAATAGCGCCGGGCTGTCTGGGGCGGCTTTCTGCCCAGGTCTTAACTCCGCCGTTCCGGATATGATTCACGCTTACAAGGTGCGCACAGCCGTGAGCTCTGCCCATTTTGACGACAGCTACGGCGAGGAAACCAGGTTTGACGGTGCTGTGTTGGACAGCGCAACTTTTATCCGGTCGAATTTGCATAAACCGTCCTTTGCCAATGCCTTGCTCTACAAAGCCGAATTCGAGCAAGCGCAACTTGAAAATCCTAATTTCTCCGCTGCCGATCTGAAGCATACTTCATTCGAAGGCGCTAAGATCACCGACCCCGTATTCGATGGGGCAGTGCTCATCGATACGAATTTTCGTGGAGCATCCGGAATAACAGAGGAAAGCCTACTCGACGCTCAAGCCGGAACCAAAGCGATTGTCTGTAACGTAATCATGCCCAACGGCAAGATGCTTCCTGGTGACTGTACGGATGCTGAACACAGGCGCGATGATATTCGCGCCATTCAATATGAAACTCCTAAAACTCAATGCACAAAGTAAACTGTCCCCTGGAGGCCAATGAAGGCCGAGCGTCTGTCTGATCTGGCACCCCCGATCCCGTCTGGAGGAACCCATGGCCAACACCTACAAGGTCCATTTCGTCAGCAATCGAAACCCGATCGTGAACAGTCAGGGTCGGATCACCGGTTTTGGTCCCAATCTCAGCCAGGCTCAAGGCGTCGATGTTCGCTACGGAGAGGTCCAGGTGATGGTCACCGGAGCCCCCAAACAGGGCAAGATCGTGCCTGGCACCTTGCTTGTGTACGACGAGAAGATACTCGTCGAGAAAGGCAAGGCTCAAATTCGCGGAAGCGACCAGATGTTTGCTGCGCTTCATCCGGCATTCGTTTCGGCAAAGACGATCATCTTGTTCGCGCACGGCTTCTTCAACACCTTTTCCGACAGCGTCGAGCGTGCGGCGACGATCCTCAGCTTCTACGGAATAGACGCCGAGATCATCGTTTTCAGCTGGCCGTCCGCGGGCACATTGATCGGCTACCAGCATGACCGGGCAACGTCACGACAGAGCGGTCCCGCGTTTGCACGGGTGATCCGCAGGTTGGCATCGGAACTTGCCGGCCTTTCCCCAACCTCACAGCGTCCAACCGTTCACCTGCTCTGTCACAGTATGGGAAACTATATGCTGCGTTTTGGCGTCCAGGCATTGCTGGCACAGCCGCAAGATACAAAACCCGGTGAGACCCAACCGTCCGTACCGGCGACGCATCTTCCGACCATCTTCAATCAGATCATTCTCGCCGCTGCCGACGAAGACTCCGACGCTTTCGACCGTCAGGACAAATTAAAGGCGCTGCCAGACCTCGGGCGTGGCGTTACCGTCTACTACACCCACAAGGATTGGGTGCTGACCTTCCTGAGTGCCGGAATTGAATTCAACGGCCCCCGGCTCGGCGCCGGAGGACCCGACAATATGGCGACCATCAGCGACAAGGTGAGTGCGGTGGACGTGAGCGACGTCGTTCCAACCGAACTCAACATGAATAGCCATCAATATTATCGGCTCTATACGCCGGTGCGCGACGACGAAGTCGCGGTGCTGGCGGGTCAAGCGCCCGACAAGATCCACAACCGGGCTGCGACGGGCGTTCCACACCGGTACCGGATCGAGCCGTGAGAGCTGGACTAGCGCCCCGATATTACTGGTAAGGCCCCCTGAGATTCAGCTTCTCGGCCAGAAGGCAGAAGTGATCGATCATCCGGACGAGCTCCTCGCCCTGTTCGGCGACGATCCTGCTGCGCTCGGCAGGCGGCGTGTCCAACAGAGCCTGCCACAACCGGCCTTGTCGATCGCAGACATCCGCCAGCTCGGAGCATTCGTCGGCGGTCAATTTCAAAAGGTGGTCCGCCGTCACCGGTCCGATGCCGGGGGGCGTCGTCGCGCCAAGGGAGAGATAGCCCGGCGGCACCGTGCCCTTCGCATTCGCCACCGATTTGCGGCAGATGACATCGAACAGCTGGTCGACGGCCTGTTTGGCGCCGGCGACGCGCGAGGGATGATCGGTATCGGCTGCCGCATGCGGCAGAAGTTCGAGTTTGTCGCCATGCTTCTCGACGAGGTCGAGATAGGGCAGCATCGGGCCGGAAAGACGCCCGGTCGAGGCATCGCTGAACAGGTCGGCATCGATGGCGGCGTGGCGCACCTGGCCTGCATCGAGGGCGTCTCCGAGGGCCGCAACGTCGACAAGCTCGCCGCGATCGTAATTGACCAGCACCGCGCCTTTGTTCATGCGGGACAGGACGTCCGCGCCGATGAGCCCTGCATTGGCGTAGCGGCCGGTTTGCGCATCCTGCTTGCCGAGGCCGACATGGACGCTGAGCACATCGGCACCTTCAGCCGCATCGATGAGGTCTGGCGCAAAGGCAAAGCCCTCGGCTTCAATCCAGTCGCGGTGCCTAGGCCGGGCGTGGATCACCACGCGCATGCCGAAGGCGCGGGCGAGCTTGGCCACCTCGCGGCCGATATTGCCGTAGCCGATTACGGCAAGCGTCTTGCCTTCAAGCTTCTCGGTGGGGAAATCGCGCAGCTCCCTGCCCGTGTCGAAGGCGCCGCGCGCCACCCGCTCGTGAAGCCTGTCGACCGGAAGATCCGGCAGCACGTTCAAAATCGCCTTCATCGCCATCTGCGCCGTGGCGCGGCTGTTGATGCCGGGCGTGTTCATCAGCACGGCGGTGCCGCCCTCGCCGCTGCCTCCACCCCAGGAGCGCGAGCCCATATTGCCGGTGCCGGCGCCGATCCGCACGCCGGCCAGCGGAAAGACGGTCTCGGCGGGCAGGAAGGTCGCGGCGGCGATGACGGCATCGTAGCATCCATCGCCCGCGGCTTCGATCAGCTCTTCACGCGTGCTGAGATCCGGCTGGTAGAAGAAATGCACCCGGCCATGCTCGAGGCTTGCTTTGTCGCCAAGTGCCTCCGCGTGGAAGCGGCCGCCCTTGGCTTCGATATGGGCGCGCACTTCGCTTGGATCAGGCTTGCCGTCAGGTCCGAAACGCAGGCCGACCAGGTCGCAGATCAGCACGGCGTAGACGCTTTGCGGATCGATCGGCTCCCCGGCCTGTGAGCTGGTATTTGCGGTCACGTCGTTTCCCCCAAAGCAAGAACGGCAGGCCCGCTGCGACAGCAGGTGTCCTGAATAATCAGAACCTATCCGCCCGGAAGGGTGTCAGGTCGATCACCGGCGGCAAACCCGCGGCAAGTTGCGACACGATCTAGAGGCTGGGTCCCAACTTGATCGGGCTGCCGTCGCTGAACCGGGATTGACGGAATCTGTGAAGATCATGTCCGATCTCGTTTCCCTGGACGAGGTCGGACACGACGCGGCCCATGCCGGGTCCGATGCCAAAGCCGTGACCGCTCATCCCGGTGGCGATAACGAGACCCGGAATTTCGGCGGCACGATCAACGACCGGCACGACATCCGGCATCGCATCGATCATGCCCGCCCAGCTCGCCTTGATCGGCACCGTCTTGAAATGCGGGAAAAGTGCGGTGAATTCGCGGTCGATATCGCGCAGCGCCGAGGTTTTCGGAGCCGGATTGAGGATGCGCATCCGTTCGAACGGGCTTTCCTCGTCCGCGTTCCATCTGCGTGGGGTTGACCAGCCGTCCGGATAGCCTCGCGGCGCGGCCGGCAAATAGTGGGTGCCAAAAGGATTGGCCATCAGGGCCGGAACATATTTGCGCGCGTGACGAAACGCGTCAGGCCCGACATACAGCTGATTGGAGCCTCCCGATGCCAGCGTGTAACCGCCATCCTGCCGGCGCCGGAATGCGATGTGTTCGTCGGCAACGGCTCCCGCATGGATTTCGGGCATGGGTCCGGTCGCGGCGACGGTCGCCCTGACGCTGAGCTGCGGGATGGAAACGCCGTGGGCGCGCAGGAAGAGTGACGTCCACGCACCACTCGCCAAGACCGCGTTCGAGGTGGCGATGCGGCCCTGCTCGGTCCAGACCCCGCTGATGCGACCAGCCGCTATGTCGAGCATGCGCGCCGCACAATTCTCGATGATGGTGACACCCTCCCGGGCGGCCAGGCGGGCAAGTGCTGGCACCGCGACCCAAGGCTCGGCGCGCATGTCCGATGGCGTGGTCATCGCACCCTTGAAGGAGCGCGACATGGCCGGGATCAGCTTGGCTGTTCCGGCTTGATCGAGGAGACGCGTGTCGACGCCGTGCATCTCGGCTACTTCCAAGAACTTCGCGAAGCCGGCCATCTCCTTGTCGGTTCGCGCAAGATAGGTAACGCCGGTCTGCTTCAACCCGATGTCTTCGCCGCATTCCTCGGCCAGTTGACGCCAGAGGCGTTGCGCTTCGATGACAACAGGCAGTTCAGCGGCGTCGCGACCCTGCTGCCGGATCCAGCCCCAGTTCCGCGACGATTGCTCGCCGGCGATGCGGCCCTTTTCCAGCAATGTCACTGAAATGTTGCGTCGCGCCAGGAACAGAGCCGTGGTCACACCGATGACGCCACCGCCGATGACCACAACCTCCGAAGCCTTCGGCAACGGCGCTTGAAACTGGATTGGCATGGCTTCGGTGAAGGGAAAATTTGTCAAAGAAGACTGCCCTCTTGGTATTCACGCCGATGTCGGCCCTCGCTGCCGGATCGGCCGCGTGCGTGGAATGTCGGCGATGCGTGACAGAACTGATAGTCCGTCAAGGCTGGGTCGAGCTGGAGAATCTGCGCGTCAATGCCATAAAATTGTTTATGCCAGTGAATGTCGCATCGACACCCTCCCATGATCTTTGACCGCAAGGCCGCAAGCGCCCATTAACGACCAATAGCGGCACCGCCTGTCAGGCACAGTGCGATACCGCCATTGGCCCCTTGAAGGGTCAAGTCGGACACGCGTAACATCGCGCCATCTGAACTGAGTCTGCTTCATTCGTCCGGGCTAATGTCCGGATTGGACTGGATATTTTCCTTGCCTACGGATGCAACCAGCGGCGCGGCGAAGCGCGGCAAATCGTTTGCCCATGTGGCGGAAGCCTCCTGGGGCAAAGGCCTCAGCACCTTGCTGCGTATCGTGCGCATGACGCTGCGCCATCCCTGGCAGGTCGCCATCACCCTCGTCTCGACCTTCATCGCCGCGACGCTGCAGCTTTTCATCCCTCGCCTCCTGGGACGCGCCATCGACCAGGCGCAAGGCGTGATGGCCGCGAGTGGAGGCACTGTCGCGGAACAGGCGCTGTGGCACACGGCGCTCACGCTGCTCGTCGTCAGCATCCTGCGCGGTCTCTTCACCATGGCGCAGAACTATTATGGCGAGGCCGTCGGCCATCAAACCGGCTACGAATTGCGGCTGGCCTTCTATGAGAAGATCCAACGCCTGAGCTTTGCCTACCACGACAAGGTTCATACCGGCGATCTCATCACGCTCGGGCTGCTCGATCTCGACGGCGTGCGTATGTTCTTTTCCACCGGAATCCTGCGCGTGGTCCTGCTCGGCGTGCTGATTGGCGTCGGCGCCTATCTCTTGATCAGCACCGACCTCGTCCTCGGCCTGCTCAGCCTGAGCTTCGTGCCGTTCGTCGCCTGGCGCTCCTCGGTGACGCAGCTCAAGTTGCGCAGCACTTGGCTGACGCTGCAGGAGCGGCTGTCGGTGCTGAGCCGGGTGATGGACGAGAATCTCGGCGGCATCCGTGTCGTACGCGCCTTCGCGGCGCAGCGCCATGAGCTCAAAAAATTCGACCGCGCCAAGCAGGATGCGCTGGAGCTGGCCAATGAGCGCGTCGACATCCGCGTCTCCAACACCAGCGCCATGAACTTTTCCTTCCTGGCGGCCATGGGCCTGGTGCTGTGGTTCGGCGGCCAGAAGGTGATTGCGGGCCAGATCAGCGTCGGCACGCTGGCGCAGTTCCTCACTTTCATGACCATCCTGCAGATGCCGGTGCGCCAGCTCGGCCTGATGGTCAACTCGTTCGCGCGCGCCTCGACCTGCGGCACGCGGCTGTTCGAACTGCTCGACACCGAACTCGACATCAAGGACGCGCCCGACGCCAGAGATCTCGTCATCACCGAGGGCGTGCTGCGCTTCGACGATGTCGGCTTCCGCTATGCGGGCGCGGGCGACCGTCCGACCCTGTCCGGCATCTCCTTCGAGGCGAGGCCCGGCCAGACGATCGGCATTGTCGGCCCGCCCGGCAGCGGCAAGTCGACGATCGCGCATCTGATCCCGCGCTTCTACGACGTCACCTCGGGCGCGATCACCATCGACGGCCAGGACATCAGCAAGGTCACGCTGCAATCGCTGCGCAAGGCGGTCGGCGTCGTGCAGCAGGACGCGTTCCTGTTCACCACCTCGATCGAGAACAACATCGCCTATGGCAATCCCTGGGCGCGCGAGACCCGCATCGGGCAAGCCGCCGAGTATGCCCAGCTGCACAACTACATTATCGGGCTTCCAGCCGGCTACACCACCGTCGTCGGCGAACGCGGCGCCTCGCTTTCCGGCGGCCAGAGGCAGCGCCTGACCATCGCGCGCAGCCTGATGCTGCGGCCATCGGTTCTGGTCTTCGACGATTCCACCGCCGCCATCGACGCCGGCACCGAGCAGCGCATCCGCGCGGCGATGAAGCGCTTCGCCAGAGATCGCGTGACGCTGATCATCTCGCATCGGCTGAGTTCGCTGATGCATGCCGACCAGATCCTGTTCGTCGAAGGCGGCCGCATCGTCGAGCGCGGCACGCACGAGGAGCTGCTTGCGCTCGGCGGTCGCTATCGCGCGCTTTACGACCTGCAGCTGCGGCCGGACGACGACCGCCTCGAGGGAGCCGCATGATGTCGACGCAGGACGACGACGAGAAGGAGGACAAAAGCGGGCGGCCGACCAAGGCGGTGGTCGGCTCGCATCGCGACGAGGAAGAGGTTTTCGGCAAGGCCTATGATCCGCGCATCGTCAGGCGCATCTGGGGCTTCGTCAGACCGTATCAGGGCCGGATTTTCATCTCGGTCGCGGCGGTGCTGGTGTTCACGCTGACGCAGCTGGCGATCCCGCTGGTCATCCGCTACGCCATCGACCACGGCATGGCGCCGGGCAGGCTCGACCGTTCGGTGATGATCTGGGCAACCGGCATCTTCGCTGTGATTATCCTGATCAACTATGCCGCCAGCCATGTGCAGGAAAGTGTCGTCGGCAAGGTGGCCGAGAACGTGCTGTCCGACCTGCGCCGCGCCATGTTCAGCCATCTGCAGCGCGTGTCCCTGAGTTTCATGGACAAGACCGAGGTCGGCCGGCTGATGTCGCGCCTGCAGGGCGACGTCAATTCGATGCAGGAGTTCCTAGAGACGTCCGTCATGTCGGTGGGCGACATCGTGCTGCTGTTCGGCATCGTGACCGTCCTTTTGTGGCTCGATTTCCGGCTCGGACTGCTGACGCTGTCGACCATGCCGATGCTGTTCATCGTGCGGCTGTTCTGGCTGCCGCGCGCCAAGGTCGCCTTCATGGCCGCGCACGAGACCAATTCGATCGCCAATGGTGCGCTGGCCGAAGGCATCCATGGCGTGCGCACTGTGCAGAGTCTCGAGCGCCAGCACGTCAATTTCGACCTCTATGACGAGAAGGTGCTCGCCAACCTCAACGCCCATCTGCGGTCGGCCAGATATGCCCAGCTGATGGTGCCGATCGTCGACACGCTGACCGGCATCGCCATGGCGACGGTCATCGTCGTCGGCGGCTCGATGGTGCTGTCGCACAGCCTCGACGTCGGCGTCATGGTGGCGTTCCTGTTCTACATCCAGCGCTTCTTCGACCCGATCCGCTCGCTCACCATGCAGTACAGTGTCATGCAGCGCGCCATGGCTTCGGGCCAGCGCATCTCCGAAGTGCTCGACGTGCCGGTGGATGTCAGCGACAAGGACAATGCGGTGGCGCTGTCGCGCGACATGGACGGCTCGGTCGAGTTTCGGAACGTCACCTTCGGCTACCGGCCGAACCAGCCGGTGCTGAAGAACATCTCGTTTCGCGTCAATCCGGGCGAGACGGTCGCGCTCGTCGGCCCGACCGGGTCGGGCAAGTCGAGTTCCATGGCGCTGGTGCACCGCTTCTACGATGTCTGGTCGGGTAAGGTCCTGGTCGGCGACCATGATGTGCGCGACCTGACGCAGGATTCGCTGGGCGATCAGGTGGCCATGGTGCTGCAGGAGCCGTTCCTGTTCTCCGGCACGGTGCTGGAAAACATCCGCTACCACAAGACATCAGCCAGCCGCGACGAAGTGGTGCGCGCGGCACAAGCCGTCGGTGCGCACGACTTCATTGAGCAGCTGGCCGATGGCTACGACACCGAACTCGAGCAACGCGGCGGCAACCTCTCGCTCGGCCAGCGCCAGCTTATCAGTTTTGCGCGCGCGCTGGTGGCCGACGCCAAGATCCTCGTGCTCGACGAGGCCACCGCCAGCATCGATTCCTACACCGAGATGCTGATCCAGAAGGCGCTGATCAAACTGCTGGAGGGCCGCACCGGACTGGTCATCGCCCATCGGCTGGCCACCATACGCGGCGCCGACCGCATCATCGTGCTGCAGAATGGCGAGATTGTCGAAAGCGGCAACCACCAACAGCTGATGCAGAGGAAAGGCCTCTACGCCCGCCTCTACAATATGAACTACGCTTCGTTCGACGACATTTCGCAGGAAGAGATGGGAATGGACGCGGCGGTCGGCAAAGCGACGTGAATGGTGCCGTTCCAGCGAAGATCAGCGTATCGGCTGACAATTCAGCGGGGCGCGGAATGACTCGCTAACTGACTGTCGGAAGCGTACAAAGCAGGTGTCGCCAGCCTGTGAGTGGGCGCTGGCGATTGAAAGAGTCGATCACGCTTTCGCCCCTTAATCACGGGAGATGCGCGATGGCGGTCAACGGCATAGTGGACGCCGACCGGTTGACGACATGTCCAGCGTAGTCGCCAAGTCCGAAGAGCAGCAGGAGGCCGAAGCCGAAGTCGCGGGCTTTCACGACGAGCTTGGCCCATTCGTTGTTGCCGCCGAGACAACACGAATGGCCATGGTTTTTGCCGATGCGAAAGAACCCGGCAACCCCATCATTTTTGCCAATGACGCCTTCCTCGCGCTGACCGGATACGCCAGGGAAGAGGTCCTGGGTCAGCCCTTCAATTTCCTGATGGCGGACAGCACCGACGCCAGGGCGCTGAAACGTATCAAGGCGGAGTTCGAAGCCAATGCGGAGGCGGGCACGGAAATCCTCTACAGGCGTAAGGATGGCAGTGAATTCTGGGCGAGTCTTTTCGCCAATCCTGTCCAGGACAAGAGCGGCGCCATCGTTCAGTATTTCGCCTCCTTCGTCGATCTGACCAAACACAAGGAGGAGCAGGCACAATCCAAAATGCTCATCGACGAACTGAACCATCGCGTGAAGAACACGCTGGCAACGGTGCAGTCGATCGTCTGGCAGGCATCGCGAGCCAATTCCGATCCACGGGCGATCCGCGAAGCCGTCGAGTCCCGGCTGTTTGCGCTCTCCCGGTCGCACAATTTGCTGACCCGTGAAAATTGGCACAGCGCCGGGCTGCTCGATGTGCTTCACGATGCCCTGGAACCGTTCGACGTCACCGACGGGCGGGCGGAACGTCTGGCGATATCAGGCGAGAACATCCGCCTTTCGACAAGAGCGGCACTGGCGCTCGGCATCGCCTTCAACGAACTCGCGACCAACGCGGTGAAATATGGTGCGTTTTCCAATGACAAAGGCTCGATCCGGATCGACTGGACGATCGAGCCGGCGCCGGATGACCGTCGATTGATCCTTTGCTGGCGGGAGAAGGATGGACCGCCGGTTACGCCACCGTCGCGACAGGGGTTCGGTTCGCGCGTGATCGAGCGCGGCCTCACCCACGAACTCGAAGGCACTGTGCAGCTTGACTATCGCCCGGACGGGTTGATCTGCACGATGAACATTCCGGTACCGGGAATTCACGATGGATAAACTGCTTTCCGGCCGGCGCATGCTCGTTGTCGAGGATGAAATTCTGGTCCTGATGATGATTGAGGACATGCTGGGCGATCTTGGATGCCAATCGGTGACCTCAGCCGCTACGATCGAAAAGGCGATCGCCCTGATCGAAGCGCAGACTTTCGATGCCGCAATGCTGGACATGAATCTCGACGGCGACGACAGCAATACCGTGGCCGATGCGCTTGCGGAGCGCGGTGTGCCGTTCATCTACTCGACGGGTAACAGTGGTCGCGATATGCGCGATGGTTTCAGCAATCGTGCCGTCCTTCGCAAACCGTTCAGCTTTGACGAACTGAACACCACACTCGAACGCCTGCTTTCCAGCTGACCGAGGGAAACAAGACTCCTTTGTTTGGCCGGCTGACGTCGCGCCTCACCTCAGACGTCGAGACTAGATGGTACGCAAGAATGCCAAGATTTCTGCCGCGAGCACCTGTGGTGCTTCCTCGGCCATATGGTGTCCGCAGGCGATGCCTTTTCCCCGCAGGCTTGTCGTCCACGGACGCCATACGCCGAGAACGTCGCCATAAAGCCGTTCCAAATCATCGCGCATCGACCACAGAACCATGGTGGGACATTGGACCCGTCGGCCCGCCCTTCGGTCATCCGCGTCATGCAGATGGTCGATTGAGAGCCCGGCCCTATAGTCCTCGACCATCCCATGGATGACACGAGGGTCGAAAATCGCCGCCCTGTAGTCCGCAAATGCCTCCGCGCCCATCTGATCAGCGGAGCCGCCATACCAGGCTTCGGGGTCGGCCATGATCGCCTGTTCCGGCTTGTCGGGCTGGGCAAAGAAGAACCAATGCCACCAATCTGTGGCAAAGCGGGCGTCACATCGCTCGAGGGCTTCAAGGATGGGAACACCGTCCAGAATGATGAGATGCGTCACCGCGGACGGATGATCCATCGCTGTCCGGAAAGCGGTGTAGCTTCCGCGATCGTGCCCGGCGACGGCAAACCGGTCAAAGCCGAGAAGGCGCATGAGCGCGACACAGTCTTTTGCCTTGGCGCGCTTGGATGATCCTGCATGATCGTGTGTGTCCTCGGGGATCGAAGACTGCCCGAAACCGCGAACGTCAGGACAAACAACCGTATGGCTTTCGGCGAGAAGCGGCGCAACGCGATGCCAGGTGGCATGTGTACGTGGGTGGCCATGCAGAAGCAGGACCGGTGGTCCTGAACCGCCGTGCCTCACCCGAAGCGACGCCTCGGGCAGCTGGACTGTCTCAAGTCGAAAACCTTCGAACATCAAGCTTAAACCTTGCCCTGTAGTTGGAGGTTCCACTTCTGATCGGAACCTTCGCCTGTCGTCGAAGGTTGATGTACCAGATTGGGCGGGCGGAAGAGGCCGAAGCCGAGCCATCCGTCATGCGAGGCACAAATGGCCCACACCAACGGGGGCATACCCCAAGACGAGCCTTATGGAGCAATCCACTTTGCAGAGAAGCACGGTCTCACGCTGAGAGACGCCAAGTTCATCATTGCCGCGAATGGACCATCGCGCAGGACGTGTGATGCGGCAGCTGCTGCATTCGTGCGGAATAAAGCCGCGAGGTTCAGGAAGTGGCTTCGCTGATTGTGCCAAGACCGATGCATCGGCTTTGGTAGTCTGCGTTCAGAACTCAGCTATTCCTTCGGTATCGAAGACACAGATGCTGGCTGACGCTCATACAGGGCGATGAGCCTGTCAGGGCCAAGTTCAGATCCTGGGCGGCAATGTCGCACCTGACACGTGAAGGGCCGAAGTCCTTGGTGATCCGCCGTGCCTGGGCCTGCGTGATCCCGTGCTTCCTGGCGAAATAGGCTGTTTCGTAGGGTTTTTGCACAGCCGGTTAGCGCCATCTTTTCTTGTTGTCGACCGGTAGAGGACGAACAGCCCCGGGCGAAAACGTGTATGTGGCAAAAGGATCGGGCTTGTGAGCGGGATGCCCATATCCAAATCGACCGCCGAAATCTCCTTCAGCATCCTGGTATTGGGATGGCAATTCGGGCGACGTGCGCACTGCATCGGTGTGGTCGCGATCTTCCGTTGTGAGCGGGCCAGGTCTTTTCATGCAGCTAAAGAAATCGTCAGGCCAGTTGGTTCCTTGGTGGACCCGGACATGGTTTCCGAAACCTTTCCAGCCGAGATGCGAGGCCAGCGGTTCGTTGGGCGGCGGTTCATGCCTTGCGTCCATTGGAACAAGAATGCCGTGCGGAACGTTGGTGGATGTCAAAGTAACAGGAACAATCATGCCCTACAGGGCAAGAGCGGTGAACGGCCAACTCGGCCGGGCGCGCTCAGGAGGCGCATATGGATATCACCACAATCCTGGTCATAGTTCTTATTGTTATCGTGCTGGGCGGTGGCGGATTTTACGGTCGCGGACGCTGGTACTAAGGTTCCGTAAAGTGGAACATTGGGACGTTATCCAATCGGTCCGAGCGGACGCGATAAACCCGCGTCCGATGTACTGATCCGCAATCTCCCACGCGGGCGAGGACGGCGCCTTGGTGCCGTCCGGAGGAACCTCCTTGCATTGCAGGCCTCGCGCCCCCGGCCGCGACATGTTTCAACGCCGACACAGCCTTCCCGAGAGACCTATTTGCGCATTCCCCTGATGTGGCCGCTGACCTGCGCGCCGTCCTCGGCGCGCAGGTACCGAAATCCGGGAATGGAGATCAGCGGGATGATCGCGGTCAGCAGGAATACCTGGTGAAAGCGTTCCGGCGTGAGCACGTGGGTCTCCCCTGCGATCAGGCCCAGCAGCATGGCGGCGATCGAGACGCCGAGCGAAACGCTGAGCTGCTGCAGCACGCCGCCGAGGCTGGTGGCGCGGCTGAGCTTGTCCGCCGGCAAGTCGGCGTAGGACAAAGTGTTGGAGGTCATGAACTGCGCCGAGCGGACGATGCCGAACAGGAAGACATAGACGCCGATCATCCAATGCTGCGTCTCGGGACGCATCAGGGCGAAACCCGCGACGGCGGCGGAGCCGACGATCGCGCTGCCGATCAGCACGGCACCGAAGCCGAAGCGCCGCAGCAGCGGCGACAGCAGCGGCCGCATGAGCAAGGCGCCGAAGCTGCCGACGAATGTCAGCGACCCCGAAGTGACCGGGCTCATACCGAAGCCGAGCTGCAGCATCAGTGGCACGAGGAAAGGTACGCCGTTGAGGCCGACGCGGCACAGCCCACCTGCCAGCGTGCCGACCCAGAAGGAGCGAAACCGAAACAGCGTCAGGTCGACGGCCGGCGCCACGACGCGGCGCGCGTAGCGTCCGAAGGCGAGCAGCAGCAGGACGGAAGCGGCCAGCACCAGCACCGTCGCGGAAACGGGAATGATCGGCCGGCCGATGTTTTCCAGGCCGAATTGCAGCAATGCCACACCGCATCCCACCATCAGGAACCCGGCGAAGTCGAAGCGCTGCACGGCTTCCTCGTGGAAATCGTCGACGAAGCGCAGCGCCGCCAGTATGCCGAGGCAGCCGAACGGTACGTTGACATAGAATATCCAGCGCCACGAGGCGTAGGTGGTCAGCAGGCCGCCAAGCAGCGGCCCGATGACCGGTCCCATGATGGCCGGCAAGGTCATGTAGGTCATGGCGGTGATCAACCCGCTGCGCGGAAAGCTGCGCAGCAGGATCAACCGTCCGACCGGCGTCATCATGGCGCCGCCCAACCCCTGCAGGGCGCGCGTGGCCAGCAGCATGCCGAAACTGTTGGCCATGCCGCACAGTGCCGAGCCAAGGGTGAAGGTGAACAACGCCAGCGCAAACACTTTTCGCGCGCCGAACCTGTCGGCGAACCAGCCGCTGACGGGAATGAACACGGCGAGCGTCAGGATGTAGGTGGTGATCGCAAGGTTCAGCCGGACCGGCGTGGTGTCGAGGCTGTGCGCGATGGCCGGAATCGCCGTGGTGATGATGGTGGAATCGAGCTGCTCCATCAGAAAGGCGATGGCGACGATGATCGGGATGATCAGCCTCAGCCTCGGATCACGCTCGGTGGCAAATTGAGGCTATTCCAGTGCTACGGCCAATTCCGTCATGCGGGCGGCTTATAGTCTTTAGCCAAATTGGCGCATCCCAGTTCAAAGGCAAGATTGCCCTACGTGCCAGCCGGAGCCTGAATCGCACCGCCGTCTTATGGTCCGACAAATAGGTCGGGGGTAGTCATTTCCAGCCTGCCGGAAGTCAACAAATCTTGACCGGCGCCGTGAGCGGACTGAGATTTCGGCCATTCAGGCGATGTGTCGCGAGACCGCCTGAAGACACCGCACAGTTCAGCGAGTGTCCGTCCCGATTTCGTGAAGGAACGTGTCCGGCGAGGGACGGCTTTCCTTCCCATATTTCTGGAACGAAAAGGAGACATTCCCATGAAAAGGCAACTCGTATTCATCAGCTCCATCCTGCTGACCCTGGCCACCAGCGCGATCCCGTTTGCAACCGTCGCCGATGCCGCCGTCGTCAAGCATCATTATATCCACCTCACCGCTGCCCATGGCGGCCATGCGAATGGCGGGCATGGAGGCCACGGCGGCTGGGTTGGCGGCGGCTGGACCGCCGACAATTCGACCAGCGGCAATGGCTGGATGGACAACTACTACAATGGCTACGGCAGTTACCGTGGCGACGTCGGTGACTTCTGCGGAACCATCGCCTGGACGCTCGACCTGTGCGGTCCTCACGGCCCCTGATTGCTGACCACGCCGCCGGCCCGCACAGGACAGCCGGCCCGGATGTTCCGGGACGGCTGCCTCGTCATTCCGGCAATGCAGGAGGAGGCCCCGCTCGGATGCTACGCCATTTCGGGGCGTCTTGACGCTTCGCGGATCGCCTTGTGCACGCCGCGCTGCAAATCCATGAAGGCCGGGGTTTCCATCACCTCTTCCCGGCGCGGCCGCTCGATGTCGACATTGAAGGTCTGCATGATGCGCCCCGGGCCGATCCCCATGACGACGATGCGGTCCGACAGATAGACCGCCTCTTCCACATCATGCGTGACGAAGAGCACGGTCAGCCTGTGTTCTTCCCAAATCTGGGTCAGCAGTTCCTGCATCTGGTGCCGGGTCAAGGCATCGAGCGCGCCGAAGGGCTCGTCCATCAGCAGCATCTTGGGCCTGTAGGACAACGCACGCGCGATGGCGACGCGCTGCTTCATGCCGCCCGACAGTTCGGACGGATAGCGGTCGGCGCTCTGCGACAGCTTGACGAGATCGAGATGCTCGAGCGCGATCTCACGGCAGGCCGTGCGATCGTAACCGGCGGCCTTGAGCGCGAACTCGATGTTTTGCCGCGCTGTCAGCCAGGGAAGCAGCGTGTAGGACTGGAAGACGACGCCACGGTCGAGACCGGGCTGCAGGATCGGCGCGCCATCGATGCTGAGATCGCCAGCGTCGAAATCCTGCAGTCCGGCGACGATCGACAAGAGCGTGCTCTTGCCGCAGCCCGACGTGCCTACGAGCGAGACGAACTCATTGTCGGCAAGATCGAGGTTGATGTCGCGCAGCACTTGCGTGCGCCGCTCGCCCGTGCCGAAGCTCTTGTCGAGACCGGCGATGCGCAGTTTGGGAACAGTCATCGGCGGTTCCTCATTGCGAGTGGCCATCCTGCCGGAACAGCACCTTTTCCAATGCCTTCATGACCTGGTCGGTGATGAGACCGAGCACGCCAAGCAGCAGGATGTAGCCGATGATGGTGTTCGTCTGGAAATAGCGCTGCGAAACGGTGATGCGATAGCCCAAGCCCGACGTCGCCGCGACAAGTTCGGCCAGCACCAGCCAGGTCCATGCCCAGCCCAGGCTGATGCGCAGCGTGTCCCAGATGCCCGGCAGAGCGCTGGGCACGACGATGCGCGTCAGGATCTCGCGGTCCGGCAGGCCGAGCGTACGGCCAAGGCCGATGAAATCGGCAGGAACCCGTTTCACATTGTCCATGATCATCAGCACCTGCTGGAAGAAAGTGCCGATGAAGATGATCAGGAATTTCTGCGTATCGCCGGTGCCGGCCCACAGGATGGAGAGCGGCACAAAAGCGACGACCGGCATGTAGCGGATGAAATCGACCAGCGGCTCGATGGCCGCTTCCCAGGAGCGGAAACTGCCGATCAGCACGCCGATCGGGATCGACAAAGCCGAGGCGATCAGGAAGCCGATGGAAATGCGATATGCCGAGGCGCTGAGGTCCACCCACAGCGTGCCGTCAGTGGCGAGCTTGGCGATCTGGGTCGCGACGCTGCCGGGCGACGGCAGGAAAATGGGCTTTACCCACTCCAGCCCGGTCGCCGCCCACCAGGCAAGGCCAAGCCCGACAAACACGGTCACCGCGATCATCAGGAAACGCGACCTGGCGATGGGCACGCCGATCCCCGAGGATCGGCGGCGCCTCGCCTGTTTCGTGACCGGCCCTGATGAGGGAAGAGCCAGACCCGTTTTCGCGGGGGGCTTCGCGGACATCTGCGCTACCACCGCGACCCGGCCTTTATCATTGCGCCGCCTTGACGAAGGACGGGTCGATCATCTGCTCCGGCGTCACGTCGGCCTGCAGCAGCTTGGCGTTCTTGGCGGCCGCTTCGACATCGGCGAATGTCTTGGTGGTGAAATCGCCGGTGAGCGCCGTCTTGTTTTCGGCGAGCGAGTAGTAGCGCACGCCGTCGAAAGCGGTGTTCAGATCCTTGACGTCGGAACCGACCGCCTTGGCGATGATGGCGCGGCCACCGGGTGTATCTGAAGTGTAGTCCTTGAGCGCGGCGTCCCAGCTCTTGATCATGGCCAGCACCTGGCCGGGCCGCGACTTGATCACCTCGTCGCGCACCACCAGCACGTCGCTGATCAGGCCGGGATCCTCGCCGGCGGTGAATAGCAGCTTGACGTCCTTGTTCTGCGCCATGGCGACGGTGAGGTAGGGTTCGTAGGTGACCGCGACCGGTACCTGGCCCGCGATCAGCGCGCCACCGGCGTCGGACGCCGGCATCGGAACGGCTTTCACATCGTCGATCGACATGCCATTCTTGGCGAGCGCGTATTTGAGCAAGATGTCGCTCGTCGTGCCTTCCTCGAAAGCGACCTGCTTGCCCTTGAGGTCCTTAATGGAGGTGACGTCCTTGCCGGCGATGATGGCATCGGCCGTCATCGAGACATCGAGCAGCAGCACGATCTTCACCGGCAGGCCGGCGGCAACCATGCCCATCGCCGTGTGGGTGGCGATGTTGGCGGCGTCGAGCTGGCCGCTGGCCAGTGCGGCGTTGATGTCCTTGTCCTCGGCGAAGTTGACGATCTGGACGTCCGACAGGCCGTTTGTCTTGAACAGGCCCTTGGCGTCGGCGACGTGCCACTGGCCGTAGCCAAGCCAGGGCTCGATGCCGATCTTGAACGATCCGGCCTCGGGCGTCGTGGGAATGGCCGCATCGGCCGCGTGGGCCGCTGGCGCGGCGGCGAGCCCGATGGCGGCGGCCATCATGAGCGCGCGAAATTGTCCTGCTAGGTTACGCATCATCTAGTTCCCCTTGATGATCAGACCGCTTTTTACCCAGGCATCCGGTCTGGTGAGACTGTGGGTTTCTGCTCTCGCGGCACTGTGCCTCGGCATTTTAACCACCACTTCATAGTGAAGTGCAGGGATATTTCAGCGTCAGCGCGAACGGATGTCAAGGCTAAAATACATACATGCATATACAAGTAAGAGTGACTCAATTTTCCCGTTGATCTGGCGCATCCGCCTCCCTCCATCTGCGTTGTCGTCAGTTGGCCTTGGAGGGGAATAGCGGCTGCCGAGCGAGTAGCGGCTGCCGACATAGGTCAGCTTGCTGATGGTGGCGACGATCGCGCCCGTCCATGTCCGGCGGTGCAGAAACAGGCAACAGCTGCCGACATCGATGTTGAGATGCCGCGCCGTCTCGGCGTCGGCCGGGATCGCGGAGATGATGTGCTCGACCTCGGTCACCGGGGTTTTCTGCATGAGGTAGTCATAGGTCGCCGTCTTCGAAAAATCCTGCTTGTCATAGTCGGGAATCAGGCTCGGATTGACGAAGCGCTCTTCCAGTTGCACCGGCAGGTCGTTCTCGAAATTGACGACGACGGAGTGATAGATCGAAACACGTTTTGGGAACTCGAAGGACAGTGCAAGCTCCTTCGTCGGCGTGATGGTTTCCAGCACGAGGACTTCGGAGCGATGCCTATTGCCGCGCTCGACGATCTCGGCTGCGATGTTGTTGATCTCGATCAGCGTCGATTGCGGGCGGGGCGGCGCGATGAACGTGCCCACACCTTGCAGCCGGATCAGGAAGCCCGCCGCGGTCAGTTCCCGCAAGGCGCGGTGGACCGTCATCCGCGAGACGCCCAACGAAACCACCAACTCGTTCTCGGACGGCAGCTTGCGATCCTTGCCCCATCGGCCCGTTCCGATGTTGGTCAGGATGTAGTCCTTCACCTTCTCGTAAAGGGGGCTCGCCGTATCGGGCAACTCGATCATTTCAAAATCCTTTCCGGCAATTTATCGGAAATCACGCCGGCTCAACAGGTTGCCGCATGCGGATGATTGTTTTCAAGCCATCGCTCTGCCCCGCCAACAGCCGCTCGTAGGTGGCCGGAATGTCGTCGAGACCGATCTCTTGATCGATCAGGGCGAGCAGCGGGTCGCTCAATTCACCCAGCATCCGCACGGCGTCGGGCAGTTCGTCGGCGAAGGCGTGGCATCCCAGCAGCGCGATCTCGCGTTCGACCAGGAGGTTGGGATCGATGTCGAGACGACCGTGAAAGATGCCGACCATCGCCACCGCGCTGCCGGAATCGAGCACGCCGAGCAATTGAGTGAATGCGGCGATGCTGCCGGTCGCCTCGACCGCCGCCAGCAGTGGGGCATTGCCGGTTGCGGCGACAATGGCATCGCGGTTGAGGTCGACGATCGTTGCGCCGGTGACCCGTTCCACGCGGGCAGAGCGCGCCTGGTTGCGGTCGGCGACGAGCACCGTGCCAGGGAAAGTTCGGGAGAGCAGCAGCGCGGCGAGACCGCCGATCGGCCCGCAGCCGACGACCAGCACAGAGCCTGCCGTCTTCGGCAGCCGCCGCACCGCGTGCAGCGCGACCGCGAGTGGCTCGGCCATGGCAGCGACCCGCTCATCCAGCGCCGGATCGACGACATGCAGCAGACGCGCGGGCAACACCGCCTGTTCGGCAAAGCCGCCGTCGCAGACTTCACCGACGAAGCCCAGCGAAGCGCAGAGATGGCGCCTGCCGGCACGGCATTGCGGGCAGTCCCCGCACCAGAAACGGGAATCGGCGACCACCCTGTCGCCGACGGCGACGGTGTCGACGCCTTGGCCGAGCGCGGTCACCGTGCCGGTCAACTCATGGCCGGCCGTCGAGGGCGACCGGCTTATCCATTGGCCGGTGCGGAAATTGTGCAGGTCCGAACCGCAAATGCCGGCGGCATCGACCCTGAGCTTCACCCAGCCGGCATCAGGTACGCCTGGTGTGGCGATGTCCTCGACGCGCAGATCGCCAGTTCCATAAAGCCGTGCCGCCTTCATCGCCATCGCCTCCGTTCAACCGGCGAGGTAGCGGTCGCGGATCTCCGAGACAGCATTCTCGTGCGAACTGAAGCCCTCGTAGCGGGCGAGCCTGCGGGCATGCTTCGCCAGTTCCGGATAGGCGGCCGAGGTGACATAGCCGACCGACGAGCGCTTGACGAAATCCGTCACCGAAAGCGGCCCATAGGTCCGTGCCCAGCGGCTGGTCGGCAACACCGCATTCGGCCCGAGGACGAAGTTGGCAAGGGTCACAGGCGTATGCGGCCCCATCAGGATTTCGGCCGCCTCGGTGATGTGCCCGAGATGCGCGAACGGTTCCTTCGAGAGGATTTCGAGATGTTCGGGCGCATAGTCGTTGATGAAACGGTAGCTGTCTTCCAGCGACGCGGTCAGCACGATGCCGCCGCGCTTGCCGGTCAGCACCGCGCGCGAAAACTCCACGCGCTGTTCAGTCATCCGCGACCAGTGTTGCGGGAGTGCGGCAAGTGCAGCCTCGGCGACCTTGCGGCTGTGCGTCACCAGATAGGCCGAGGAATCCGGCCCGTGCTCGGCCTCGATCAAAAGGTCAAGCGCGGCAAGGCCGCCGTCGACGCTGTCATCGGCGAAGATGATGGCTTCCGACGGACCGGCAGGCAGGCCGGTGTTGATGACCGAAGACAACACACTTTTTGGCCGCCACCACCCACGGGCTGCCGGGGCCGACGATCTTGAGCGCGGGCTTCACCGTCTCGGTGCCGTAGGCGACGGCGGCGACGGCCTGGGCGCCACCGCATTTGTAGACGGTTTGCACGCCGGCAAGGCGAGCCGCGACCAGGGTCGCCGCATCCACCGAACCGTCGGCTGTCGGCGGCGTCACAATGGCGATCTGCGGCACGCCGGCGATGACAGCCGGAACCGAGGTCATCATCGTCACCGACGGAAAGGCGCCCTTGCCGCGCGGCACGTAAAGCGCCACGGAGGCGATCGGCGTGTATCGGTCGCCGGCATAGGCGCCCGGCCGGACTTCCTTGAGCCACATCGTTTCCGGCTTCTGCTCCTCATGGAAACGCCTGATATTGTCGATGCCGAAGCCGATGCTTTCCACGACATCCTTCTCGACCTTGTCGAAGGCCGCATCGAACTCGGCTTCCGAGACCTTCAGTCCGCCCTCAGTCACATCAGCCTTGTCGAGTTCCCTGGCGAAGCGGACCAGCGCGGCGTCGCCCTCGTCCTTGACGGCCTGGATGATCGGGCGGACCTTTTCGACGAAGTCCGACAGATCGCCCTCGGCGCGTTTCAGCAGGCCAGCCCGCTGGGTGGCATCAAGCGATGACAGATCGTGGAAGCTGATGTCGGACATGGATTTTCCTCTTTGTTGGAACGCAACGTGCCGGCCGGTCACAGTGCGGAAGATTTTGATTTCGAACCTATTGTGAGCCGCCTCAGATCGATGCGAGAAAACCGCCATCCACCGGAATGGACTGGCCGGTTATGTAGGCGGCAGCATCGGAGGCAAGGAACACGGCGACGCCGTGCAGGTCGCCGAGATCGCCAAAACGATGCTGCGGGATCTTGGCGAGCATGGACTGCTGCCATGCCTCGTTGTTGTAGAACACATCGGTCATCGCCGTCCGGAAATAGCCCGGGGCGATGGCGTTGACCCTGATGCCGAGATCGGCCCACTCCGCCGCCAGCGCCCTTGTCATGCCAAGCAGGCCGGACTTCGACGAGCCATAGGGCACCGCGGTCGGAATGCCGACTTCTGAAGTCAGCGAGCAGAGATTGATGATGGCGCCGCCACGCCCGGCGTCGCGCATCTGCCGCGCAGCCGCCTGGGCGCAGAAGAACGCCCCCTTGAGATTGGTGTCGACGATCCGGTCCCACAGCGCCTCGTCGACATCGAGCGAGGGCCGGACCTCTTCCATTCCGGCATTGTTGACGAGGATATCGAGACCACCAAGCAGGCTCGCGGCCTCGGCGGTGGCGGTCCGGCAGCGGCCGACATCGGTGACGTCGAGGGCGACGGCATGCGCCACCCCACCGGCCGCACGGATGGCGGCCATCGTCTCCTCGAGCGAGGCCAGGCTGCGCGCGGTGACCGCGACATCGGCGCCGGCAGCACTCAGCGCCGCGGCAATGCTGCGGCCGATGCCGCGGCTGGCGCCGGTGACAAGCGCTTTCCTGCCGGCAAGATCGAACAGAGAAGCATTGCGCATGTGATCCTCCTTACCGATGTCGCCTTCCGCTTGCAGAGCGAGACTATCAGATCAAGTTACATATACAAGCATATACAAACCGTTTCGGCTACGCTACTCCTGACAAAATTCGCCGCACCGGCGCGCCCGTCGGCAACCTGGCTCGCCCCGGGGACGATGCCGCGAAACCCAGTGTTTGAGAACCCGGCCGAAGACGGAAGTCGCTTGGCCAACAGCAAAGGAGCCCGCTCGTGTCGAAAGCTTCAGACATGGTCCGAACCGAGGTCACGCGCCTGTCGCCTTACAATTCCGGACTGACCATCGCCGAGGTCATGCAGCGATACGCGCCAGTCAGGATCGCCAAGCTGGGTTCGAATGAAAACCCGCTTGGCCCGAGCCCGACGCTCGCCACGATGATGCAGGCCGGCGCCGAGATGTTCCGGCTCTATCCGGATCCGGCTGGGCGCGAGTTGCGCCAGGCCATCGCCGCCAGATATGAAGTGGGCGAGGATCAGGTCATCCTCGGCAATGGCTCGGAGGATCTTCTTTCCGTCATCAGCCGTGCCGTGCTGCGGCCCGGCGATGCTGTCGTCACGCTCTATCCGTCGTTCCCGCTGCATGAGGACTATGCGACGCTGATGGGCGCTACCGTCAACCGCGTGGCCGTCAACGACGATCTCACCATCGACGTTGACGCGCTGATCGAGGCGGTACGCGAACGACCTCGCGTGCTGCTGTTCTCGAACCCGATGAACCCGGTCGGCAGTTGGCTTTCCGGCGGCGATCTGTCGAAGGTTCTGGATGCGGTGAGCGAAGAGACGCTTGTTGTCGTCGACGAAGCCTATGCCGAATATGCCGAGGGTGAGGACTACGCATCGTCCTTGCCTGACCTCGGCACACGCGACCGGCCCTGGATCGTGCTGCGGACATTTTCCAAGGCGTTCGGGCTTGCCGGATTGCGGATCGGCTTCGGCATCGTCGGCGACCCGGAATTGCGCGCGCTGCTCGACAGGGTGCGCACGCCGTTCAACGCCAATGGCGTTGCGCAGGCCGCCGCGCTGGCGGCGCTCGCGGATGAGGAACACCTCGCCAGGGTCGTCGCGCTGGCCAAGGCGGAGAGAGTCCGTGTCGAGAATTTCCTCGCAAGCAAGGGCCTCAAAGTCGCCCCTTCACGAGGCAACTTCCTGTTCTTCAACTGCCGACACAATGCCTCCGCCTTCGCCGAGCGCCTGCTGCGCGAAGGCGTCATTGTCAAACCCTGGAAGCAGGACGGTTTTGACAGCTACGTGCGTGTCAGCATCGGCTCGCCAACGGAGAACGACCACTTCATGGCCGCGCTGTCGCAACTGTTGTGATTTCCCGAAAGCCATGCTGAATTGCGTGGCGCGCCCGGCACGATATTCGAGAGTCTGCCGTTATGGAGTTTCTCGCAGGTAGCGCGTCCCCTTTCGCCCGACGGCTTTCGCCAGCCTCTCTGACCTGCGTCTCTTCCGGTTCCCTTGACAATGCCCAATTTGCTCGAAAGCAGTCCACCCCGGAGCCTCTACCGCGAAACGGCCGGCGGTACCGGCAACTACCCTGTCCTTGCCGGCGCGCAGCGGGCAAGGGTGGCGATTGTTGGCGGCGGCTTCACCGGCCTTTCGACCGCCTTGCATCTGGCGGAAGCGGGCGACGACGTCGCCGTGATCGAAGCGCAGCAGCCGGGCTGGGGCGCTTCGGGCCGGAATGGCGGCCAGGTCAATCCGGGCCTCAAATACGATCCCGACACGATCGAGGCGATGTTCGGCCCCGAGCTTGGGCCGCGGATGATCGACTTCTCCTATGGTGCGCCGGATTTCACCTTCGGCCTCATAAAACGCCTATCGATCGCCTGCGAGGCGCGGCAGAACGGCACCATACGCGCGGCGATCCGGCCGAAGCCGGAGGCCGCGGTGCGGACCACGGCCGCGCAATGCGAGCGGCGGGGCATGCCGGTCAGCCTGCTGGACGCCCAGGCGATGGCGGCGCGAACCGGAACCGACAGATACATAGCCGGCATGTTCGACGCCCGCGGCGGCGACCTCCATCCCTTGAAATACACGATCGGCCTGGCAGAAGCCGCGCAGAACGCCGGCGCGCGGATATTCGGCGGCAGCGAAGTCCTCTCGCTGAAGAGGGAGGCCGGGCGATGGATCCTCAAAACCGCGAACGGCTCGGTCAGCGCCGAGAAGGTGCTAGTCGCGACCAACGGCTATACCGGAGCCTTGTGGCCGGACCTCGAGCAGTCGCTGGTTCCGGTGTTCAGCGCCATCGCTGCGACCGAACCGCTTGCGCCGGCGGTCGCAGCCGCAATTCTCCCCGAAAGGCCAGTCCTCTACGAGGCCGGGAACATCACCGTGTACTACCGCATCGACGCCCAGAACCGTCTTCTCATGGGCGGCCGGGGGCCGATGAAACCCCTCGGAGATGCTTCCGCCATCCGCTACCTCACCGACTATGCGCTGCGGCTCTGGCCGGCGCTTGCGGGAACACGCTGGACACACGCCTGGAACGGCCGGGTTGCGATCACCAAGGACCATCTCCTGCACATTCACGAGCCGGAAGACGGCGTGCTGATCTGCCTTGGCTACAACGGCCGTGGCGTCGCCATGGCCTCGGCCATGGGCGCTGCTCTGGCGCAGCGGCTGCAAGGCCGTGAGACGTCGCCGTTTCCCATGCCGATATCGCCGCTCAAGCCCATCCGGTTTCACCGCTTCTGGCCGCTCGGGGTGAAGGCCGCGATCCTTTTGGGGCGGCTGAAGGACCGGTTCGGCCTCTGAGGCGAAGAGCCGCCCGGCCTGACAGCCCGTGAGATGGCACCAGCTTCTTATCGAAATTTCGGAAACGCGTCGCCGGCCGGCGCGTTGGCCCAGCTCTGCAAAGTCTGGCCGCCGTCGATCAGCCAGTCGACGCCGGTGACATGCCTTGCCTCGTCCGAGGCGAGGAAGGCCACGGCGGCCGCGACATCGTCAGGCTGGCCGATGCGGCGCAACGGAATGCGGTCGGCGAAATGCTGGACGCTGCTCTTGAAATCACCGTCGCCGGAAGCCGGCACGCCGAGCGTCGTCTCGATCACACCGGGGCAGATGGCATTGATGCGGATGCCATAGGGCGCCGCATCGAGCGCCGCGACCCGCGTCAACCCGACTACGCCATGCTTCGAGGCGACATAGCCGGCGCCGCCCGCAAGCACGTCCCAGCCGGCCATGGACGAACCCATATTGACGATCGAGCCACTGGTTCCGGCCTCGATCATCGCATGGAGCGATGCCTGCAGGACGAGGAAGATGCCGCGCAGATTGATGCGGATGATGGTGTCCCAGTCCTCGACCGGCAAATCATGCACGGGAGCGACGACCCCCGAAATGCCGGCATTGTTGAACACCACATCCAGCCCGCCGAACGTCTCGACGGTGGTTGCGACGGCGCCGCGCACATTCGTCTCGTCGGTGACGTCGGCTTCGATGGCGATGGTGCGGATGCCGAGAGCGCGAGCCAGCTCCCGGGCAGCCGCACCGTTGCGGTCGACAATGGCGACACGTGCGCCTTCATCAAGGAAGCGCCGAACCGCGGCACTGCCAATGGCGCCGGCGCCGCCAGTGACAAGGACCGTCTTCTGGTCGAACCTTTTCATCCCTGGGTCTCCGGCTTTGGATAGGAACGCCATGAATGCTGTGGCTCGAAGCCGATCGTTTCGCGCGCATGGACGGTATCGAGCACGGACCCGAAACCGGCGATCGGCCGCGACAGGGCGACGCCTGGATATACGCGGCGTACCAGCGCTTCGGTCTCTTCCTCCATGAAGGTGTCGGCAGCGCTGAGCAGGACGCGCAGATGGCCGTCGCCTTGCCATTCGAGCGCCCGCAGAAAACCCTGCCCGGCATCGCGCGCGTCGAGATAGGCCCACAGGTCGCGGGCGCTGTCGGCGGTGGCGCGGCGTGGACCGACGCCGGCGAAGAAGGATTGCGGGGTCTGGATCCATGGCATGCGGATGCTGACCGCCGAGAAGGCACTTCTGCGCACCGCCGCGTCGACGATTTCCTCGCCCAGCCATTTCGACAGGCCGTACGGATCCTGCGCGGCGACAGGGTGGTTCATGTCGACCGGCAGATAGGGCGGAATGACCATCTTCTCGAAGAAGGGGTAGCCGAAGACGCTGAAGGACGAGGCATAGACGAAGCGCCTGATACCAGCCATGGCGGCGGCCTCGACGATATTGTAGGCGGTCGCGACATTGGTCTTGAACACCTCGCCGCCGGCGCGCCCGGTCGGGCGCGGAATGGCCGCGACATGGACGACGGCATCGCAATCGCGCACCAGCTGCAGGGTCGATCCCAGATCCGTCAGGTCGGCGGTGACGTGACGCCATGCGCCCCCGACCGGCGCCACGGTATCGATGCCCAGCACGTCATGGCCGGCGGCGAGCAGGGCCTCGGCAACGTGGCGGCCAAGCAGGCCACTGGCTCCGGTGACGATCGTCCTCATATCACGGCCCTCGGCGCGGCAAACTCGGCGGCATGGATATCGTTGATGGTCATACAAATTGAGTCCATGATTGCCACCCCTTGTCAAGGCCATATCCGGCTGGACAAATAGCGCATACGCTTGTCAGAGCAGCGTGCGCAAGGCCGGTGACTACTGCTTTGCGTCGAACGGGATTGACTTGGCACCCGCCAGGGTTTTTTGTATGAGTATCAACGATCGACCAAAGGAGTCCGCCATGGCCGTGGACGTTTTTTCCTCACATCGGCACGATGACGCGATGCGCCTTGATGCGCAACGCGCAGCCATTATCGTCATCGATATGGTCAACGAGTTCTGCAAACCGGGCGGGGCCATGGTCCTGCCTGGATATGAGACGCTGGTCGGCCCGCAGTTGGCCGTCATCGAAGCTGCGCGTGCGAGCGGCGCGCCGGTGATCTGGGTTCACGACGCGCACCGGCCGGGCATGCGCCGCGAGCGCGAATGGGTCAAGCGCACGCCGCATTGCGTGGAAGGCAGTTGGGGACCGGAGATCATTGAGGATCTCGGCGCCCGCGATGACGAAATCCATGTCATCAAGCGGCGCTACTCGGCCTTCTTTCAGACCGACCTCGATCTGACGCTGAGGGATATGCAGGTCGACCAGTTGGTCATCTTTGGCGTGGTCACCAACATCTGCGTGCGCTCGACCGTCCATGACGCATTTTTCCAGGGCTATGAAGTGGTGGTGCCTAGCGATTGCTGCGCCGCGACCGGACCGCGCGAGCAGGAAAGCTCGCTCTACGACATAGCGACGCATTTCGGCGTGGTCAGCGATTCGGCTGATGTCGTCGCGGCGCTTCGCGATGGGACGTCGCTGCAACCGACTGAAGTCGCGGCTTGACCTAGAGCCAGCGGCATCCGAGACAGGCAACAGGAGTCCGGTTTGACGACCGAAAAGAAATCCGAGAAAAGCGCGACACCAAAGCGACCGAACGGCAACGCGGAACCACTGAGCCGCGAGCAAGTGCTGGAGCGCTACGCTGAGACCGGATACGCGCTGGACCAGCATCCAGCGCACGTCATCCGCAAGGCGCATCAGCGCGCGACGCTGCGCTTCCAGCAGGTCATGGCTGGCGAAGACCTGTCGCCGACCCAGTTCGCGGCCCTTGCCACCATTCTCAAACATGGCGAGGTCTCGCAGAACCATCTCGGCCGGCTGACGGCGATGGACCCGTCGACCATCAGCATCGTCATGCGCAAATTGCTCAAGCACGGGCTGATCACACGCAGTGCTTCCGACACCGACCAGCGCCTGTCGATGATCGCGCTGACCGAAAAAGGCACCGAATACACGCTCGAGCGGCTCGCACGCAGCGTCGAGGTCGGCCGCCGCTTCCTGTCACCGCTTTCACCCGCCGAGCAGGCGACGCTGCTTCGCCTGCTCAAGCGCATCAATGACGACGATCCATCGAATGGCGACGGCGGCAAATAGGCCGCGCCCAGACCTTTCCATACCAGCAGAAATGAGAACCAATGCCGTCCGACCCCAAGTCGTCTGCCACGCTTGTCATCCGCAATATCGGCCTTCTGCTGAGCGGTGACCTCGGCCAGCCGATCCTCGACGCCGATACCATCGTCGTGACCGACGGGCGCATTACAGGTATTGGCAAGGCTGATGACGTCGACAGCGGCAACGCGGCGACGATCATTGATGCGATGGGCTGCGCGGTGGCGCCGGGGCTCATCGACAACCATGCTCATCCGGTGGCCGGCGACTGGACGCCGCGGCAGAACCAGATCGGCTGGATGGATTCCACCGTGCATGGCGGCGTCACCACCATCATCTCGGCGGGCGAGGTCCACACGCCCGGACGCCCGCGCGACCTGGTCGGGTTGAAGGCACTGGCGATCGCGGCGCAGCGGACCTTCTCCAACTTCCGCCCCAACGGCATGAAGATCCTGGCCGGCGCCCCCATCCTGGAGCACGGCCTGGTCGAGGATGATTTTCGATATCTCGCCGAAGCCGGCGTGACCCTCATCGGCGAGGTTGGACTTGGCGGCGTCAAGGATGGTCCGACCGGCCGGCAGATGATCGCCTGGGCGCGCAAATACGGCATGACCTCGATGACCCATACGGGCGGTCCATCCCTGCCCGGCTCCGGCCGCATCGGTGCGGATGTCGTGCTGGAGGTCGACGCCGACATCGTTGCCCACGTCAATGGCGGACCGACGGCACTTCCCGAAGCCGAGATCCGGCAGATCTGTGAAAACGGCTCGCGTGCGCTGGAAATCGTCCACAACGGCAATCTGCGCACCGGACTGTTCGTGCTCGACCTGGCCAGGCAGCGCGGCGAACTTTCGCGCGTCATCCTCGGCACCGACAGCCCGGCCGGATCCGGCGTGCAGCCGCTGGGTATTTTGAGAACGCTGACCATGCTGGCTTCACTGGGCGGCATCGCGCCGGAAGTGGCGTTCTGCCTTGCCAGCGGCAACACCGCGCGCGTGCGCGGACTGGCAGACCGCGGCATCATCGAAATCGGCCGCGCCGCCGACCTCATCTTCATCGATCAGGCGATGGGCGGCGCCGGTGACGGGCTGCTCGACAGCGTGGCGCTCGGCAATCTGCCGGGCATCGGCATGGTCGTGATCGACGGCGAGGTGCGCACCGGCCGGAGCCGCAACACCCCGCCGGCGATGCGGGTGCCGGAAGTCAGGACTGCGCAGTGACGATGGCCTTCTGGCTCATCAGCTAACTCCATCCTTGCCGACAATCTTGTCCTTGGTCAGCCCGCCAACGCGCGGGTGCGGCCGGCTGGAATCGGTGACGGCGATGGCGACGACGATCTCGTCGGCGCGCGGTGCATCGGGGACGCGGACCTCCATGCCGTCGAAATGGCTGCGCACCTTCGCCGCGTCCTTGTGGCCGAGCGGAATGTCGAGCGGCACGCCGAGGCCGCCGCGCTTCTTCGATGAGGGAATGAGCGCGGCGCCCTTGCCCAGCACGTCGCGGAACGGGGCGCCGAGCTTTGGGTGAAGGATGGCGGCGGCATGTTCAAGCTCGCCGTCGGCGCCGACGGCGGCTGCCTTGCCGAAGCTTTCGACCTCACCGCCGGCAATGCCGAGAGCAGCCACCGCACGCCTGGGCAAGATATCGCCCAGCGCTTCGCCAATCGCGCTCAACGCCGACAGATCCTCGACAAACGTGCCGGCATAAGGGTTGCGGATCACCGCGATCGCGGCGGCACGCCGTGTCGGCGGGTCGACGGGACGGCCGCCTTCGATCCGGGTTTCCTCGACGATGGTGATGATGCGGCGGATTTCGAGGCTCATCGCAATCCGTCCTCGCCCTTGATGTCAGCCGCTGCCAGGCCGCCGACCCGTGCATGAACGCGCGCGCCGATCGTCATCGCCAGGATGACCGCCATCTCGTCGCTGCGCGGCGCATCGCCGACGCCGATCTCGATCGCGTCGAAATGGCTGCGCACATAGGAGGCGTTGATGTGGGTGATCGGAATGTCGATGCGCGTCCCGGGGCCACCGACCTTCTTGGTCGAGGGCACGATAGCCTTGGCGTCGCCGAGAAGTTCGCGCATCGCGTAGCCGCCCGGATTGTGCCACAGTGCGCCATGTTCAAGCTCGCCGGCGGCGCCGACGATGGCACCCTTGCCATAGCCTTCAACAGCGGCGACGCCATCGCCCATGGCGTCGATCAGGCGCCGCGCCATTTCGAGGCCGAGCGGCTTCAGATCCTCCATGAAGCCGATGATCTCTTCGACGTAACGTCCGGCGAAAGGGTTGGCGATGACGGCAACGATCGCACCGCGCTTGGGGGGACGTGCCGCGGGCGGCCCACCCTCATGGAAGATCTCTTCGACCTGGACCAGAAATTTCCTGACCACCACAGCTGGCATTGCGCGTATCCTTCGACTGTCACTCACGAAAATTCGTTGGAGCATCAACAATTATGCATCGCGATATTTGTCAAGCACGGAGGTGGAGGACGCCAGCGACGAGCCCGAGAAAACTGCATCGGATGACGATTGACAGCCTGTTTAGCCGCTCCTAAACTCATATGACCATCAACGAACTCGCCGCCGTCTCGGCGACACGTGGGGATGGTCAAGGCGTGGCTTCAAAAGCTGAAAAAAGCTGAAGGGGAATACCATGAAAAGGGCGCTCAAGAGCTTATTTCTGGCTGGCACGATGCTGGCCGTTTCGTTGGGATCGGCCGCCGCACAGACCAAGGTTTCGGTCGCCGCCATCTCGGGATATTTCGCACAGGGCTTTGGCGTTTCGATCGTCAACGGCCTCAACAAGGCCAAGGCCGATTTCGGCATCGACCTCAAGCTGGTCGACACCGGCAATCGCGCATTGGACTATGAGGAGCAGTTCGAGAACCTGGCCAAGGGCAAGCAGTACGACCTCATCTTCGTCATGGGCTGGGAACTGGTGGATTCGCTGCAGAAGGTCAGCAAGGAATATCCCGACCAGCGCTTCGTCTTCATCGATGGCGTGCTCGACAATCCGAAGATGATCTATGCCAACTTCGCCGAGGAACAGGGCTCCTTCGTCGCCGGCGCTCTGGCCAGCATGATCGAGGCCAAGGGCAGCGAATTTCCCAAGATCGGCGACGGCAAGGCAATCGGCTTCGTCGGCGGCCGCGACATTCCGGTGATCCGCAACTTCCTTGGCGGCTACGAGCAAGGCGCCAAATACGCCGCGCCCGACGTGAAGGTGAACTCCGTCTTCGCCGGCACCTTCGATGATCCGGCCAAGGGCAGCGAGCTTGCCCAGGCGCTGTACGGCCAGGGCTCCGACATCGTTTACAACGTCGCCGGCCCGACCGGCGAAGGCGTGATGCAGGCAAGCGCCGCCGCCGACAAATATTCGATCGGCGTCGATATCGACATGTGCGGCACGGCTCCCGGAAATGTGCTGGGCAGCATGCTGAAGCGCGGCGACATCGCCGTCTACACGCTGATCAAGGACGAGGTCGGCGGCAACAAGGTCACCGCCGGCACCCGGACCTTCGACCTGGCGTCAGGCGGCGTCGAGTTCAAGGTCTGCGACGACATCGCGCCGAAGATCCCGGCCGACGTCACGACCAAGCTGGACGAGATCAAGAAGGGCATTCTCGACGGCAAGATCGTGATCGCCAAGGCGAAATAAGCCAGCAACAGCGCATCCCTCCCAAGAAAGCGCTACACTGATCCGCCGCGGCACGCCGCGGCGGATCAGTGTCCAATCTTCGAGAGCTCGCAATCTGCGAGAGCCCAATCTGCGAGAGCAATGGTGTCGAACGCGCCGGGGTCACCGACCCTCCACAACACTGCCGCGATGGCCGTCGAGCTGACGGCTATCACCAAGCGTTTTGGCGCCTTCATTGCCAATGACGGCATCGACCTTGCCGTGCGCCGGGGCGAAATCCACGCCATCATCGGCGAAAACGGCGCCGGCAAGACGACGCTGATGAACATCCTGTTCGGCCTGCTGCAGCCCGACGAAGGCGCGATCCGGCTGAATGGCGAGGCGACGGTGGTCGCCGACCCTGCCGCCGCCATCAAGGCGGGGCTCGGCATGGTACACCAGCATTTCAAGCTGGTGCCTTCGCTCTCGGTCGCCGACAATGTCTTTCTCGGCATGGAAATCCGTCGTCATGGGCTGATCGACCATGCCGCGCAGATCGCACGCACGCAGGAATTGTCGAAGCGTTTCGGACTGCATGTCGATGCGACCGAGCGCGTCGGGCTGCTCTCGGTCGGCATCGAGCAGCGCATCGAAATCCTGAAAGTGCTGGTGCGTGGCGCCCGCACCATCATCCTCGACGAGCCGACTGCGGTGCTGACGCCGCAGGAAAGCCGCGAACTGTTCCAGACGCTGCGCAGCTTCGTGGCCGAGGGCATGACGGTGATCTTCATCTCGCACCATCTGGAAGAGGTGATGGAGGTGTCCGACACGGTGACGGTGCTGCGTAATGGCCGCAAGGTTGCGACCCGCCCGACATCGGAACTCGACAAGGACGAGCTGGTGCGCATGATGGTCGGCCGCGAGGTCAGTTTCGACCGGCGGCCGCGCGCGGCGCTGCAGGGCGATGTGATCCTTGAGGTCAAGGATTTGTGGGCGCGTGATGATCGCCGCTTGCCAGCCCTTCGCAACGCCAGCTTCACTGTCCGCTCCGGCGAGGTGGTGGGGATTGCGGGCGTCGCCGGCAATGGGCAAACGGAGTTGGCGGAAGTGCTTTCGGGCCTGCGGCCGGCAAGCCATGGCGAGGCCCGGCTGAAGGGCCAGGATCTCACCACGCTCTCCACCGCCGCGATCCGCGAGGCGGGCCTTGCCCATGTTCCGGGCGACCGCATGGTGCGCGGGGTCGATCGCAATGCGTCGATCGCGGCAAACACGCTGATGGGCCGCCAGCACCGCGCGCCGTGGAGCCGCAACGGCATGCTCGACTGGAAGGCGATTGCCGGAAATGCCGGTGCGCTGATCAAGAGCTTCGATATCCGGGCGCAAGGAGCGGGCGATGCCGTCAAGCGGCTTTCGGGCGGCAACATCCAGAAGGTCGTGCTGGCGCGCGAGTTCACCAATGGCGCCGACTTCCTGCTGATCGATCAGCCGACGCGCGGCGTCGACATCGGCGCTCAGGAGGCCATTCATGACGAGATCATGCGCCAGCGCGCGGCCGGCCGTGCCATCCTCTTGATTTCCGTGCAGCTTGACGAATTGGCGGCGCTCGCCGACCGCATCCTGGTGATGTTCAACGGGCGGATCATGGGCGAAGTCGCCGGCGACGATGCCGACGAAGACAGGATCGGCATGATGATGGCGGGTGTTACGCCGCAGCTGGAGCCCGCATGATGAGCGACCGTTTGCGCGCCTTTTCCGGCCAGATCATTGCCGTGGGCGTAGCCTTGCTGTTGGGGGCGATCATCATCCTTCTGGTCGGCGAAAGCCCGGTGCGTGTCTTGATGACGCTGCTGCGCGGCGCCTTTGGCGACCAGGAGAAGATTGCCGGCACCCTGCTGCAGACGACGCCGATCCTGATCTGCGGTGTCGCGGCCTGCATCGGCCTGCGCGGCGGCATGTTCAATGTCGGCATCGAAGGGCAGCTCTTCCTCGGCGGTTTCGCCGCCGCCTGGGTCGGCTTCAGCTTTTCCCTGCCCGCGGGCATCCATATGCTGGCGGCGCTGGCGCTCGCGGTCGTCGCGGGTGCGGCCTGGGTCGCCATTCCCGCTTTTTTCCGCGCCCGCTACAACACCAACGAAGTCGTCTCGACCATCCTGTCGAACTACATCGCCGTGCTGCTGACCTCCTATTTCACCATCTTCCTGTTCAAGCGGCCCGGCGGCTGGTCGGAGACGCCGCCGATCCTGGCGACAGCCTATCTGCCGGAGATCTTTTCCTTCTCGCGGCTGAACTGGGGGCTGGTGATTGGCCTGCTGCTGGCGGTCGGTGTCGCGCTGGTCTTCCGCTACACCAGTTGGGGCTATGGCGTGACCATGGTCGGCTCGGCGCCGAAATTCGCCGAATATGGCGGCGTCAACGTCAAGCGGCAGGGCTTTGTCGTGCTGCTGCTTTCAGGCGCCGTCGGCGGGCTGGCCGGCGGCGTCGAGACGCTCGGCGTGCATCACCGGTTCATGGAGGGCTTTGCGCCGGGTTTCGGCTTCGACGGGCTGATCGCCGCCCTGCTCGCCAACGGCTCACCGGTCGCCACCATCGTCACGGCGCTGTTCTTCGGCGCGTTGCGCAGCGGGTCGCTGCTGCTCGAGGTCGACACCAGCGCCTCACGCGAAATCATCACCGTCATCCAGGCGCTGATCATCCTGAGCGTCTCGGCGCAGGTTCTGATCAAACGTCGCGGCGACAGCCAGGCGGGGGAGCGGCGATGGAAATTCTGAGACAAGCTTGTCAACGTTGCGCTGATCGCGGCGACGCTGCGCACCACCGCGCCGATCCTGCTGGTCGCGCTCGGCGGCTCGTTCACCACCAAGGCCGGCATCTTCAACATCGGCCTCGAGGGACAGATGCTGGCCGGCGCCTTCTTCGCCGTCATCGGCTCGATCTGGACAGGTTCGGCATTCGCGGGCGTCGCCTGCGGCGTCGCCGCGGCCCTTGCCTTCGCGCTCGCCTTTGCCGTTCTTGTGGTTACGTTCCGGGCCAATGAGGTGGTCGTCGGCCTGGCGCTCAACATCCTCGCCGGCGGCATGACGATCTCGCTGATGAAAGCGATTTTCGGCACGCGCGGATCGATCGTCGGTCACGGCATTGTCGGCCTGCCCAAGGTGCAGATACCAGGCGCCCAGGCGCTGCTCGGCTCGTGGGCGCCGCTGATCTCGGGCTTCACGCCGATCGTCTATGTCGCCTTCATCGCGGTGCCGTTGCTGGTGCTGTTCTACAACCGCACCCGGCTCGGCCTCTACATCCGCGTCGTCGGCGAAAAGCCCGAAGCCGCCGAAGCGCTCGGCATCTCGATCACCCGCGTCCGCTACACCGCCTCGCTGCTGTGCGGATTGCTGGCGGGGCTGGCCGGCGCGCATCTGTCGCTCGGCTACATCACCATGTTCACCGAGAACATGTCGTCGGGCCGCGGCTTCATGGCGGTGGCCATCCTGATCTTCTCCAATGGCGATCCGCTGAAAGTGCTGGCCGGCTGCCTGCTGTTCGGTTTCGCCGATGCCTTCTCGCTGCGCCTGCAGACCTTCGGCTTCCCCTCCTATCTGGTGCTGACCGTGCCCTATGTCGTCGCGCTGACGGCGCTGTTCGCGCTGTCCTACCGGGCACGGCCGAAAATCATCAAGGAGACGCTGGCATCGATGCAGAAACTGCTGTCGGTGGACAGGAACAGCAGCGCCCCGGTCGACAAAAATCCTCAGTGAAGGAACTCTCATGGAACGCATAATCCTCGACGTGGATTCTGCCGGCGACGATATTCTCGCCGTGCTGTTTGCCGCGGCGAACCCGAATGTCCGGCTCGAAGGCGTGACCACCGTAACCGGTGCGGCAGGCCCGATCGAACAGGTCACCAATGTCGTGCTCAACACGCTGACGCTGGCCGGGCGCGACGACATACCGGTCCATGCCGGGGCGTGGCGGCCGATCGTCGGCAACGCCAAGGCCGACATGGAGGCGCCTGTCCATTTCGAAAAGCGGCTGGTTGCCCGCTTCGGCGACCGGCTGAAGAAATTCAACCCGCCGGCACCGACTCCCGTCCGCCTGGCAACGTCGGGACATGCGGTCGACTTCATCATCGAGACGGTGATGGCCAATCCGGGTGAGATCACGCTGGTGACGACGGGGCCGCTGACCAATGCGGCGATGGCGCTGCTGCAGGAGCCGCGCCTGACCGGCGCGCTCAAACGGATGCTGGTCTTGGGCGGCAATTTCCAGACGCCCGGCAACATGACGCCGCTGTCGGAATACAACATCTGGGCCGATCCGGAGGCGTCGCGCATCGTGCTCAACGCCGACGTCGACAAGATCCTGGTGCCGCTCGACATCTGCGAGGACAACCGCGTCGCCGCCTCGATGCTGACGCGCGACGACATTGCCGACATGCAGGCCGTTGCCCGGAAGAACGCCGTCTTCGACATGATCGCCGACAGCTTTCCGATCTATATCGACATCTGGCGCGAGTTCTTCGACCTGGTCGGCTTCCCGATGGATGACGTCATCACCGTGGCGCTGGCCTTCGATCCGGCCCTTGCCACCATGACCGAACCGCTCTTCGTCGATGTCGTGCTGGATGGCCGCCTCGCACGTGGACAGACGGTTGCCCATCGCGGCCGGCAGTTGCTACCCGGCGGCGGGCCGAAGACCACGCGCATCTGCACCGATCTCGACGGCCGCCGCTTCCTGAACATCTTCAAGCAAACCGTCGCGCGCTACGAGCAAGCGGCGTGAGGACCGACAAAATGACCATTGCAACTCCCATCCTGTTCGACTGCGACCCAGGCCACGACGACGCCATCGCGCTGGTCATGGCGCATCGCTCGCCTGATATCGAACTCATCGGCGTCACCACCACCTGTGGCAATGCCGAGGTCGAGAAGACGACCGCCAACGCGCTGCGCATCCTTGAATATATCGGCGCCGGCGACGTGCCCGTCGCGCAAGGCTGCCACCGCCCGCTGGCGCGGCCGCTGGTGCTCGGCACCGCCGATGGTCCGAGCGGCCTCGAAGGTTCGCCCTATCTGCCGCAGGCGACGATCAAGCCGGTCGACCAGCACGCCGTCGATTTCCTGGCCGACAAGCTGCGCGCCGCGCCCGAACCGATCCTGGTTGTCGCCACCGGCCCATTGTCCAATATCGGCCTGATGATCCTCAAGCATCGCGATGTGCTGCCCAAGATCAAGGAATTGATCTGGATGGGCGGCGTCTTCTACCGCAAGAGCGAGATCATCACGCCGACCGAGTTCAATGCATTCTGCGATCCTGAGGCGCTGAAGATCGTGCTGGACAGCGGTGTGCCGATCCTGATGGTCGGGCTCGACGTCACCATGCAGGTGCTGATCGAGGCGCCGCAATACGCCGAACTGGCGACCATCGACACGCCGCTCGGCAAGCTCGTCAATGACTGGCTGCTGTTCTACGAGAAGCTGCACCGCAACTCGATGGGCGTCGGCGGCGCAATGCACGATCCGCTGGCCTTGGCGCTCGCCATCGACCCGACGCTGGTGCGCACGCGTCCCGCCCATATCGATGTCGATCTGTCCGGCACCTATGCGTTCGGCGCGACGGTTGCCGATTTCTGGGGCGAGCGCGGCGAGAAGGACAATGCGCGTATCGCCCACGAGGTCGACGCGGACCGTTTCTTCAAGCTGATGTTCGACCTGCTGCGGGATTAGAGCCGCTCGGGGATATTCCCTTGGTTCAGCGTGGCCCGGTGTCAGCGACCGGGCCAGACAATCTTTGGGCGTGCCATCGCAGATGGTCGTCCATGAATGTCGAAATGAAGAAATACGAGTGGTCGTAGCCGTCCTGCATGCGCAGGGTCAGCGCGATGCCGGCGTCGGCGCACGCCGCTTCCAGAAGCCAGGGCCTCAGCCCGTCCTTGAGAAAGCCGTCCGACGTTCCCTGATCGACGAAAAGCTCGGGGAAACGGTGGCCATCCTCGATGAGCAAGGTGGCATCGTAGCGCCGCCATGATGTCTCGTCCGCGCCGAGATATTTTTCAAAGGCCGGCTTCGACCAGCCGGCGGTGCTCGGCTGCACGATCGGCGCGAAGGCCGAGCAGCTTTTGAAGCGCTCGGGATTTTTCAGCGCGATCGTCAGCGCGCCATGCCCGCCCATCGAGTGGCCGAAGATCGCCTGGCGCGTCATGTCAGCCGGAAACTCCCTCGCGATCAACGCCGGCAATTCCTCGGTGACGTAGGAGTACATGCGATAGTTCGTGGCGTAGGGCGCTTGCGTCGCATCGACATAGAAGCCGGCGCCGCTGCCGAACTGCCAATTGTCCTTCTCGTCGGGAATGTCGGCGCCGCGCGGGCTGGTGTCGGGACAGACGATGATCAGCCCGAGCTCGGCGGCCATCCGCCGGTACTCACCCTTGTCCATGACATTCGCATGGGTGCAGGTGAGGCCGGAGAGATACCATACGACCGGGCAAGGTTTTTCACGGGCCTGCGGCGGCACGAAGACGGCAAAAATCATGTCGCAGGCGCAGGCATCCGAAGCATGCGAATAGACCCCCTGCATGCCGCCATGCGATTTGGCAGCTGAGATGGTCTTCATCCGGTCCGACATGTTCTTCTCCGCCTTCGGCAAACGTCCTTAACGGCCGCCTGTCTAAGGACCATGGTTGCCAGGCGCAAGCCCCGGCTATTCCGCCGCCAGGGCCGTCACTTCCCGCCGGAACGGCAGCGCATCACCGATATCGTGTTCGTCCAGCTCGCGTGCGAAGCGGTGGCCGGCATAGGTCGCCCAGGCGATCGGCCCCGGCGCCTCGGCATCGCCTATGACCTTGATCGAACGGATACCATTGTCGGCCCATTCGTCGCGCCGCGCTTTCAGCGCGCGCCAGACCTCGTCGTCCTGCTGGCGCGACGTCACTAGCACCACGGCGTCGGCGGCGATGTCGCGTTCGGCACCGGTGTAGGCGCAGGCGGTGGCAACGCCTCCCGGCACGACGCGCGTCACGGTCCGGTTGAGCACGATCTCGACACCGAGTCCGGCCAGGCGGCGGTGGATAGCGCCCTGCTCCAGCGTGTTGCGGGTCCAGTCCGAGACATAGGCGGACGGCGTCACCAGCGTCACCTTGGCGCCCTGGCGCGCCATCAGCTCGGCCAGAACGCCACCCATATAGTAGTGGTCGTCGTCGAACAGTACGACAGCGCCGGTCGGCACATTGCCGCCTATCAAATCGTCCGGCGTGTAGACCGGCGTGGCCTGGTCGATTGGCATCGGCACGACATGGGCGCGCGCCACGCCATCGCGGCGCCATGTCGAGCCGGTGGCAAGGGCGATGTGCTGAAAGCCGAAGGCCAGGATATCCTGCTCCGACAAACGGCTTTCGAAATAGACGTCGACATTGGACATCTGGCTGAGCTGGTACTGGCGATAGTCGCGCACGCGGCCCCAGGCCGACAGCCCAGGCAGGCGGCACTCGCGCGCGACGCGGCCGCCGAGCTCGGTGCCGGCCTCGGCGATGGCCACCTGGTAGCCGCGCAGGCCGAGCGCCCGGGCGGCCTCCAGCCCGGCGGGACCGGCGCCGACGATCAGCACGCTGTCGCTGTCGCCCTTGGCCTGCATGCGCTCGGGATGCCAGCCCTTGCGCCACTCCTCCATGAAGGTCGGGTTCTGCGTGCAGCGCGAGATCGACATGGTCATGTCGCCGGTGATGCAGATGTTGCAGCCGATGCATTCGCGGATGTCCTCGATGCGCCCCTCCTCCACCTTCTTCGGCAGGAAGGGGTCGGCGATCGATGGACGGGCGCAGCCGATGAAATCGAGCGTGCCGGACTTGATCATCCTGACCATCACATCCGGCGAGGTGAAACGGCCGACGCCGACGACCGGCTTCGAGGTCAGCGTCTTGATGCCGGATACCAGGCTTTCCTGCGCGGCCTCTTCCTTGAAGCGCGACGGCCCCGAACAATCCTCCCAGGCACCATGCGCCAGGTCCCAGAGGTCGGGCAGGTCGGCGTGCATCTCGATCATGTCGCGCACTTCGGAATTGGCGAAGCCAAGCTCGCCGATCATCTCGTCCAGCGACAGCCGCAGCGTCAGGCCGCAGGTGTCGCCGATGGCATCCCTGCCCTCTTCGATCAGTTCGCGCATCAGCCGCGAACGGTTTTCCAGCGAGCCGCCATATTCGTCGCTGCGCTGGTTGGTGGCGGTGGACAGGAAGTGCTGGATGATGCCGAAACCATGCGCGCCGTAGAGACATACCAGATCGAAGCCAGCCATCTTGGCGCGTTTGAAGGCGTTGCGGTGCCAGCGCCTGAGGTCGCGTATATCCTCTCTGTCCATGGCGCGCGCCTGCACCGGATCGTTGGTGAAGGTGCGGATCGGCAAGGCCGACGGCCCGCGCGGCACCTCCTTGGTGTAGAGGTTCGGGCCGTTGATGCCGGAATAGGCGAGCTGAATACCGGCCAGCGCGCCATGCTGGTGCATGGCCTCAGCCATCTTCGCCAGCGCCGGGATGTCGGCGTCGTCCCACAGCCTGAGCTCGATGAAGGGCGTGATCTCCGAAGTGTGGTGCATCTCGGTCTGCTCGGTGAAGATGACGCTCCAGCCGCCTTCCGACTTGATGCGCCGCATCTCGGCCGCGGCGGAGGGATCGCGGTAGCCGCCGCCATTGCAGTGCGGCACCTGGTAAAAGCGGTTCTTGGCGGTCACCGGACCGATCTTCACGGGCTCGAACAGAATGTCGTAGCGTGGATCACGCATGGTGCTTCCTTCCTGCCTGCGTCGCATCGCGGCATGCGCGGTGATGAAACTTGGCGCAAGCCGGTCTGCCCGCTGGGTAGATGCCGTGACCCTACTCATAAGTTGCGGCGCGCGCCGGAAAACTACAGATTTCTTCTGTGCCGATTAGGACGCTCCTAATCAGCCCTCGCCGCCTGGATTAGCATCCGGCAAATCCCGGCTGAGCCAAATGCGACTTCAAGGCGGTGGCCACGCGATGCTAGATAGCGCGCACGGCCAACAAGACGTGAGACGCATGGACAGCATCCAGATCCTTGAAAAGCTGATCGCCTTTCCGACGGTCAGCCGCGACTCGAACCTCGACCTCATCGGCTATGTGACGGAGTTGCTGGGGACGCAGGGCATTGCCTGCCAGATCATCCGCAGCGCGGATGGCCACAAGGCGAACCTGTTCGCCACCATCGGGCCGGCCGACGCGCCCGGCGTCATGCTGTCCGGCCACACTGACGTCGTCCCCGTCGACGGGCAGGACTGGACGCTGGCGCCTTTCGAGATGACCGCGCGCGACGGCAAGCTGTACGGCCGTGGTGCCGCCGACATGAAGGGTTTCGTGGCCTGCGCGCTCGCGGCCTGTCTCAAGGCCGCGAAAATGAGCCTGCTAACGCCCTTGCATCTGGCGCTTTCCTATGACGAGGAGATCGGCTGCATCGGCGTACACAGCCTTATCGACATGCTGCGATCCGCGCCGCACCGGCCTCTGCTGTGCATCGTCGGCGAGCCGACCAACATGCAGGTGGCGACCGGACACAAGGGCAAGCTTGCGGCGCGCGCCCTCTGCAGGGGACGCGAAGGCCATTCGGCGCTCGCTCCGCTGGCGCTCAACGCCATTCATCTGGGCTGCGACTTCGTCTGCGCATTGCGCCGGGAACAGGACCGGCTGGCCAGCGATGGCGCGCGCGACGGCGACTATGATATTCCCTACACCACCGTCCACGTCGGCAAGATCAATGCCGGCGTGGCGCTCAACATTGTGCCGAACCTCTGCCAGCTCGACTTCGAGATCCGCAACGTCGCGGCCGACAATCCGGACGAAATCCTCGATGGCCTGCGCGCGGAGGCGCAGCGTATTGCCGTTGCCGCCTCAACGATCGCGCCGGAAGCGGCCATCGACATCGAGATCACCAACATTTATCCGGGACTGGACACACCGGCGAATTCGCAGGCCGTGGCCTTCGTGAAGTCGTTGACCGGCGCCAACGACACCATCAAGGTTGCCTTCGGCACCGAAGGCGGATTGTTCAGCCGCGACCTCGGCACGCCGACCATCGTGTGCGGGCCGGGCTCGATGGCGCAAGGGCACCGGCCGGACGAATTCGTCAGCGTCGAACAGCTACGCCGCTGCGACGACATGCTGGACAATCTGCTGCAACGGCTTGCCGATCACCGGCTTCAGCTTGCGTGACGGAACGCCTCTATTCCACAACCCGCCCGCTGCCGAACACGCCCTGTTCGACGACGAAACGGCGGCAATGATCGATGAAAGCCTGCACCGTCTGGGTGCGGTGCTCGGCGTTGGGCAAGGCGACACCCATGGTCAGAGGCCGCAAATCCCCTGCCAGAGGCACGAAGACCAGCGGCTTGCCGTCGGGCGCCAGCGTGTTGAGCGGCCGCATGTTGGCGATGCCGTAGCCGAAGCCGTTCGCTACCATCGACCGCATCACCGCGATGTCGCCGGTGCGCTCGGCAATGTTGGGCCTGATGCCCCGCATCTGGAAGGCCGAGAGAAAATATTCGCGGCTGTATGGCAGGTCGAGCAGCACCATCGGCTCGTCAGCCAGTTCTTCCGTCGTGATCGAAGCCTTGCCGGCGAAGCGGTGCCCCTGTGGCAGCATGACATAGGCCGGCACCAGCATCAGCGGTTCGAACGTCGTGTCCTGCGACAGTTCGAGATCGTAGGTAAGTGCTGCATCGATCTCGCCCCGCTGCAACATTTCGAGCAACTGCCCCTGGTTGCGTTCGAACTGCCGGAACCGCACTTCGGGATAGGCGCGCTCGAACTTCATGCGCAGGGTCGGCATGACGATCTGCGCGAAGGTCAGCAAGCATCCGACCGCCAGCGGCCCGCGCACCTTCTCGGCGATGTCGCCGGCAATATCGTGCAGGGCGTCGGCATCGGCCAAAAGCCGGGCGGCCTCCTTCAGGAAAACGCGCCCGCCGGCCGTGAGCGACAGGCCATGCGAATGCTTGCGGACGAAAAGCTGGACGCCGAATTCGGCCTCGAGCTGCGCGATCGACGCCGAGATCGAAGGCGGCGAGACATTGACCTGCTCGGCCGCCTTGGTAATGGAGCCGGCTTCGCCGACGGCGACGAAATATTCCAGTTGTCTGAGCGTGAAGCGTAGCGGCATGGGCTTCTATGTTGCCGGTTTGGGGGCCGCGATCAAGCGCCCGCTCCGCCTCAGTACTTGATCCATGTCGTTTTCAGCGCGGTGTACTTGTCCAGCGCATGCAGCGACAGGTCGCGGCCGAAGCCGGATTGCTTGATACCGCCGAACGGCGTCATCGGGCTCAGCGCGTCGACCGTATTGACGGAAACCGTGCCGACGCGGAGCCGGCCGGCGACGCGGTGCGCGCGCGAAAGACTGTCGGTCCATAGCGATGCGGCCAGCCCGTAGGGGCTGTCATTGGCTATGCGGATAGCCTCCTCCTCAGCGTCGAAAGCAATGACCGAGAGCACCGGCCCGAATATCTCGTCCCTGGCGATCGGGTCGTCATGGGCGACATTGTCGAAGATGGTGGGCTGTATGAAGCTGCCCCGACCATTGACCGTGACGCGATCGCCGCCGGCGACCAGGCGCGCGGTCTTCTTGCCGGCCTCGACGAAGCGCATGACGTTAGCGGCATGGCGGGCATCGACCATGGCGCCCATTTTCGAGGCCGGGTCGAGCGGATCGCCAGGCTGGGTGACCGCCGCGCGCTCAGCCAGTTTCTCCACGAAGGCATCCTTGATGGAGCGTTGCACGAGCAGGCGCGAATTGGCCGAACAGACCTCGCCCTGGTTGAAGAAGATGCCAAATGCCGCCATGTCGGCTGCCGCATCGAGATCGCCGCAATCGGCGAAGACAAGGTTCGGGCTCTTGCCGCCGGTTTCGAGCCAGACCTGCTTCATGTTCGACTGACCCGAATATTGCAGGAACATCTTGCCGACCGCGGTCGATCCGGTGAAGGCGAGGCAATCCACGTCCATGTGGCGACCGAGCGCCTGTCCGGCCGTCTCGCCAAGGCCGGGTACAACGTTGAGCACACCGGCCGGCAGGCCCGCCTCCATGGCGAGTTCCGCCAGCCTGAGCGCCGAGAAAGGCGACTGTTCCGCGGGCTTCAGCACCACCGAATTGCCCGCCGCCAGCGCGGGCGCGCATTTCCATGTGGCCATGTCGAGCGGGAAATTCCACGGCACCACAGCGCCGATGACGCCGAGTGGCTCGCGCCGCACCAATACCAGATCGCTCGCGCCTGTCGGCGCGATCTCGTCGTAGATCTTGTCGATGGCCTCGCCATACCACTGGAAGATCGCCGCCGAGCCGGGAACATCAACGGTGGCGGCATCCGTGACCAACTTGCCCATGTCGAGCGATTCGAGCAGGGCAAGCTCCTGCAGGTTTTCGCGCAGCAGCCGTGCCAGCCGCAGCAGAACCTCCTTGCGGTGCGCCGGGCTGGTGCGCGACCAGACACCGGCCTCGAAACTGCGGCGCGCCGCGGCAACGGCCAGATCGATATCCTCCTCGCCGCACGACGCCACCTCGGCCAACGTTTCGCCGGTGGCCGGGTTGATACTGGCGAAGGTGCGGCCCGAACGCGCGGCAACCGTCTTGCCGTCGATGAACGCCTTGTCGCGAAAACGGATCGCCGATGCCTTGCCGATCCAGTCCTTGTGACTGAGTTCGCTCATGCGGACGCCTCCCCCTGCGTACTCACTACTCGTCGCCCGGCACGCCATAGCTCGGCGCGTCGGACGGATTGATCGCGCGGGTGACATAGGCATCGAGTTGCGGCTTGTAGCGATCCCACAGGGCTGCCAGCTCCTCGATCGGGCAGCTTTCGCTCCAGTCGCAGCGCAGGTCCGCGACCGGCCAGGCGACCTCGCGCACCAGCTTCATTCCAGCCGAATGGACCGGACCCGCCTCGCCACCCGCCTTCAGCGCGGCGCGCATGGTCGCGATCAGGCGGTCGCCGAGATGCCCTTCCGAGGCGAGGAAGGCCTCGACCATGGCTTGCGGCACGCCATCATGGGCCAGCATGTTGCCGCCGCAGGCGACATTGTCCGCACGCGCTTCCGCCCAGATGCCAAGCGCCCTCGGCCCGGAATGGATGGCGGTGGTCCCGGCGACATCGACAGCCAGCACCTGCCGGTACTCGCTGTAGGCGCCGGTGCGCTTCAGGATGGCGACCGCCTCGGCGGCCGAGGCTCCGCGCGCCAGCAGTTCGAGCCCTCTCGTACCGAGAGTCGGATCGGTGACGTTCTGGCTGGCGACCGCGCCCACGCCCGCCTGCGCATAGGCGCAACGCGCCGCCACCGCCGGTGAGGAGGACGACACCGCGACGCCGAACATGCCGGTGCGGCTGCACCGCGCGACAATTGAGAACGTCATCAGGATCAATCCGGGATGACGGCGGTGCCGTCTATCTCGACCAGCCAGTCCGGCCGCGCCAGGGCCGACACGACGAGGCCGGTCGAGACGGGATGCACGCCTTTGATGTACTCGCCCATGGTGCGGTAGACCGCCTCGCGATGGCGCACGTCGGTGATGTAGACGACCACCTTGACCAGATGCTCCATGGTGCCGCCGCACTCCTCGATGAGCTGCCTGATGTTCTGCATCACCTTGTGCGTCTGCTCGGCCGGATCGTGGCTGTCGATATTCTTGGCGGTGTCGAGATCCTGAGGACACTGGCCACGCAGATAGACCGTCCGGCCACCCCGCGTGACGACCGCCTGGCACAGATCATTGTCGAGCTTCTGCTCGGGATAGGTGTCCTTGGTGTTGAACTTGCGAATTCTCGTATGCGCCATGCTGGTCTCCATCAGATCGGGCTCGCGGCTGTCGTCAACGTCGGTCAGGCGTCCACTGTCTCGCGTTGAGCGGCAGCGTGATAGGCCAGATATTTGCGCTGCGTCGAAATACGGTCGGCGACATGCTTGGCATCATGCCAGACACCCCAGATGAAACTCGATCCTCTTCGCGACTGCCAGGGAAGGCCGAGAAAATAGATTCCAGGTTCGGTCGAGACGCCGCGCTGATGCCTCGGCCGGCCCTTCCCGTCAAAAGCATCGACCTTCAGCCAGCTGTAATCGACGGCAAAGCCTGTCGCCCAGATGATCGACGATATGCCGGCTTCGGCCAGATCGAGTTCACGAAGCGGATTAGCCAGGCATTCGGGATCCGGGTCGATCCGACGGGCCGCGGGCTCTTGCGGAAGGTCGAGGCCGTTGCGCGCGACATAGGCGTCAGCCTCGTCCAGCAGCGACATCAGGTTGGCGTCACCGCGGGCAATGTTCTTCGCCAGATCGGGCGCGAAGGTCAGCACGCCGTCCTGATATGTTTTCGTCATGCCGACCAGGGTAAGTCCCTGCGCGGCCAGCCGACGGAAATCAATCGTCTCGCCGCCACGCGCGCCGCTCACCGCGATCGTGACATGTTCTGTGCCAGGCCCTGGGGTCTCGAGGTCCCATTTGCCGAGAACGCCAAGCCACCAGCAGAAATCGCGCCCGCGATAGGCGCGCGGCGGGCGGTCGTGCGGGCCGACCGAGAGGTAGACGCGCCGCCCCGAGCGCTGCAACTCATCGGCGATCTGCACACCTGACGATCCCGCCCCGACCACCAGCACCGCGCCCTTTGGCAATTGTCCGGGGTTGCGGTACTCGCTGGAATGGATCTGCGGAATGCCGGCATCGCCGGGGACAAGAGCGGGGATGACGGGGACCTGGAACGGTCCGGTCGCCGCGACGATGCTGTTGGCTTCGATCACCCCGTCCGACGTCTCGACGCGGAACCCGGGCCGTCCGACATTTCTTTGTGCGAGCTTGACCTCGACGCCGCAGCGGATCGGCGCATTGATCTGTTTTGCATAGGCGGCGAAATAGTCCGCAACCTCCTCCTTGGAGGGAAAGCCGTCGGGACCCGTCACGGGAAATTCCATGCCCGGGAAACGGTCGTGCCAGGCCGGGCCGTTGGCAACGAGCGAGTCCCACCGCTGCGAACGCCAGCGCTCAGCGATCCGGCCACGCTCGAGAACGAGATGCGGCACGCCGCATTTGCTCAGATGCTCAGACATAGCCACCCCCGCCTGGCCACCGCCGACGACAAGTGTGTCTATTTTTTCCACCGACATTTCTGCGTCCTTTCCCCCCAAGAGTTTCTGCGGATGCGAGGAGGTCAGATCGCTGGTGTACTGGAGGGACTGATTAGCGAAAATTACGATTTCACGTGGCAGTGGTTAGCTTGTCCCTAAATGCCAGGAGACCGGCCAGTGCGAGACTACGACAGCATCGCCCTGGCTGCTTTTTCGCCGATCATCATGGACGGCGCATTGGTGTTGCCGCCGATCAGTGTCGGCATGATCGAGGCGTCCCCCACGCGCAGATTGTCGAAGCCGCGCACCTTGAGGCCGGCGGGATCGACCACTGCCATGGCGTCGTTGCCCATCTTGGCCGTGCCGACCGGGTGATAGACGGTGAGCGCTTCGGCACGCAGATAGGCGAGGATCTCGTCGTCGCTGACGACATCGGGTCCCGGCAGGATTTCCGGTCCGCGAATATCGGCAAAGACCGGTGCAGCCAGGATCGAGCGCGCCAGCTTGATGCCTTCGACCAGGGTCAAAGCATCCTGCCCGTCACTGAAGAAGCGGTGATCGATCAGCACGTTGCGGCGGGTGCCGTCGCGCTCGAGCGTGATTGCGCCGACGCTTCCCGGCCGCAGCACGCAAGTGTGCACGGCATAGCCATGGCCATATTCGACGAGCCGGCCGCGATGGCTGCGGTAGCCCGGGACAAAGTGGAATTGGACATCGGGAATATCGCCGGCATATTTCGTCCTGGCGAAACCGCCGGCCTCGACGTAATTGGTCGTCAGCATGCCCTTGCGCCGGACGAAATACTGAAAGGGTGCGGCCAGCATCGCCGGCAGATTGGCGAGCGACAGGCCGAGCGTCCTGGTGCTGTTCGACCGCACGGTGATCATGCCGTCGACATGGTCGCGCAAATTCTTGCCGACGCCGGGCAGGTTCATGACCGGTTCCACCCCCGCCGCCTTCAGCTCTTCGGCCGGGCCAATGCCGGAAGCAAGCAGGATGCGCGGCGATCCGATCGCACCCGCACTCAGGACGACTTCGGCGCGGCATGACAGCCTTTGGGCTGCTCCGTCCCTGATCACATTGACGCCGGTCACGCGTCCGTTTTCGATCGCCAGATTAAGCACCTCGACGCCTGACAGGACCTGGAGGTTCGAGCGGCCGAGAACCGGCCGGACGAAGGCGGTGTAGGCCGAGAAGCGCTCGCCCTTGTCCTGGGTGACGTTGTAGATGCCGAGGCCGAGTTGGCCATCGCCGTTGAAGTCGCGGTTTTCGGGCAGGCCGACGCTGCGACCCGCCTCTACCCAGAGGCTGGATACGGCGTTGGGATCACGCGGATTGTCGACCAGCAATTCGCCGTCGAAGCCGTGATAGGCCGGGCTCTGCGACAGGAGATTGCGCTCCAGCGTCTTGAAGACCGGCAGCACGTCGGCATAGGACCACCCCGCGCAGCCAAGCGCTGCCCACTCGTCGTAGTCCTGCACGGCGCCACGGATGTAGACCATCGAGTTGATCGAACTCGACCCGCCAAGAAGCTTGCCTCGATTGACCGGTATGCGGCGGTTGTTGAGCAGCGGCTGCGGCACGCCCTTGTAGCCGTAGTCGAAAGTCGGATTGCCGTAGAGCGAGAGAATGCCGGCCGGCACGCGCACCCTTGTTCGATCGTCGCTGCCGCCGGCCTCGATGAGGCAGACGCGATTGGCGGGGTTTGCGCTCAGCCTGTTGGCCAGGACACAACCGGCCGAGCCCGCGCCGATGACGATATAGTCGAATTCCGCGGTCGCGATGCTCATGCCGGTCTTCGTTTCATGCATGTCGTCCTCCCAAAACCGAGGTCACTTTTGGGCGACATGCATTAGTGCTCGTCGTCTTCGTCGTTCTTCAAGAGCTCGAGGATTTCCCGCTTCATGGCGATGAAGTTCGGCTCCATGACCAGGTCCATGCTGCGCGGACGCGGGAGGCCGACGCGGATTTCTTTCTTGATCTGGCCGGGCCGGCCGGACATGACGAGCACCCGGTCCGCCAGCAGGATCGCCTCGTCAATGTCGTGGGTGACGAACAGGACGGTTTTCTTGGAATGGTCCCAGATCCTCAGCAAAAGCTTCTGCATGGAGTGGCGGGGCTGGCTGTCGAGCGCTCCGAAGGGTTCGTCCATCAGCAGCACCTGCGGATCGTTGGCGAGCGCACGCGCAATCGCCACGCGCTGCTTCATGCCGCCGGACAGCTGCGAGGGATAATGGTTGGCGAATTTCGCCAGGCCGACTTCCTGGAGAAAATGCTCGACGGTGGCCCTGCGCTCGGCCGCCGGCATGCCCTTGCGCTTCGGGCCGTATTCGACGTTCTGCGCCACGGTCAGCCAGGGAAACAGGGTATAGGCCTGAAACACCATGCCGCGATCCGGGCCTGGCTCGGTGACCGGCTTGCCGCCGACGGAGATCATGCCGCCGGTGCGCTCCTCGAGACCGGCAATGAGATAGAGCAGGCTCGACTTGCCGCAGCCCGATGGGCCGACGATCACGCAGAACTCATTGGGCACGACATGGAATGAGATGCCGTCCAGCGCCAGCACGGCGTTGTCGCCCTTGCCGTAGCGCAGGACCACATTGTCGATGCCGATGTCGGCGCTCTTCGGTTTCGTCGCGAGTGTCAGGGCATCCATGTCTACGAACTCCTCAATTGGCCCAGGGAGCGACGAGGCGGCGGATGCCCCGGAACAATTGGTCGGTGCAAAGGCCAAGGATGCCGATCAGGGCGATGGCCATGAAGATGACGTCGACCTGGAAGCCGCGCATGGCCTTCAGCGATATGTAGCCAAGCCCGCTGCGCGCGGCGACGAGTTCGGCGACGACGAGATAGGTCCAGGCCCAGCCCATCGTGACGCGCAGCACGTCGAGCACATTGGGAAGCGTGGCCGGAAAGACGATGTGGAAGACCGTGTCGCTGCGTTTCGTCCCGAGCGTGTAAGCCGCATTGACGAGGTCGCGCTGAACGCTGCGGGCGCTGTCGGCGATCATCACCAGTTGCTGGAAGAAGATGCCGAAGATGATGACGGCCACGCGCTGCTCGATGCCGATGCCGATCCACAGGATGAAAAGCGGCACGAAGGACGTCACCGGCAGATAGCGGATGAAATTGACGAGCGGGTCGAGCGCGGCCTGGACGATGCGGTAGGTGCCCATCGTTAGCCCAAGCGGCACCGCCACGATGCTCGAAATGACGAAGCCGATCAGCACCACCTGGACGCTGGCCAGCACGTGCTCCCACAAGGAGCCGTCAAGCGCCATGTTGATGGTGGTGAACAGTACGGATTCCGGGCGCGGCAGGAACATTTCCTTGACCGCTCCGGAATAGGTCAAGGCAAACCAGCCGCCGATGACCGCGCCCCAGACCAGGACGCTGAGCGTGATGGAGAGAGGGCGCGACACGGCCTGAAAAGGCGTGGTGACAGCTTTCCAGGCGGATCGACCGGGCTGATTTTTTTCCACGCTCGTGGTCACGATATGGCTGATGGGAGACGTTGCATTCGGTGCCAGTGTCACAGGGAAACCCTTTGGGCCGGATGGACCGCGGGCGCGAGGCCCGGCCCGCGGTCCAGCGAGCTCACTTTACAAGGATAGGTTACTTCGCAAGGCCAAGTCACTTCGCAAGGAACGACGTATCGACGAGGTCGTCGTATTTGATGTCCATCTTGAGCTTGCCGAAGCCGCCCCAGATATCGCCGCCGAGCTTGATCAGCTTGCCGGCTTCGCCAGTCTCGCCGCCGGCGAAGAATTGGGCATTGCGGTCCTTGCCGTAGAAGTTCACGCCCGCGGCGGAGGAGGCGAAGTCCTTCGGATCCTTCAGCCAGCCGCCGACGCCCTTGGCCATCACCTCATAAGCCTTCGCAGGATTTTCCTTGATGAACTCGTTGGCCTTGTAGAGCCCCTTGACCAGCGCCTCGACATCCGCCGGGTTCTTGGTGATGTAGTCGCAGTTCAGCGCCACCACATCGACGATCAGGCCTGGCGTCTTGGAGGAGTCGATCAGCACCTGTCCTTTGTTTTCCTTCTTGGCCAGCGTCAGATGCGGTTCCCAGGTGACGGCAACGGGAATGCGGTCGGCCATGAAGGCGGCGGCGGCATCATCCGCCGTCATGTTGGTGATCTTCACATCGGTCTGGCTGAGACCGGCCTGCTTGAGCAGGATGTTGAACCAGAACTGCGACACCGAGCCTTCGTTCAGCCCGACTTCCATGCCCTTGAGATCGGCGACGCTCTTGACGCCGCTCGGCGCCAGAACGCCGTCGCCGCCATGGCTGTCGTCCAGGGCATAGACCGATTTGAAGCAGACATCCTTCGAACGGTATTTCATGATTTCGTCGATGGTCGAGGCACTGCCGTCGAGCTCGCCGGCGGCGACGGCCGCCATGTACATCGATGCTTCCTCGATGATTTCGAGCGAGACATCGAGGCCGCCTTCCTTGAAGTAGCCCATGTCACGCGCAAGGAAGAGCGGGCCGTATCCGACCCAGGTCGTCATGCCCAGCTTCAAGCTGCCGGCTTCGGCGTGGAGGCTCACCGAAAGGGCGCTCAGCGCAATGCCGGCCGCAAGCGCGGCGCGGCGAAACTTCGAGATTATTGTCGTCATCACGTTCCCCTGTCTTTTTCTGAGGTCAGGCGCTGTCGGCGCCAAAACAACCCGCTTCGGACGCATCGCCGAAGGCTGCCGCCTGACGTTCTTTTTGTTCTCTTTCAGCCGGTGGAGGGAGCAAAGCACGCTGTGTGCGATGCACAAATAATGATTTTCTATAATTCTGCTTAGGCTGGGCCTAACCAGGCCAGCGCTGACCGCGCTGGGGCCTTAGGCGCATGGATGACCGTATCGGGATGGCCGCGCGAAGAAGCAGGCGTTCGCAGCCCCCTGGAGGCCGTGCCGACAGGGCATTTCCGTGAAACGGTGGGACGCTCCGGTCAGTGTTTCAGGATCTGGCTGAGGAACAATCTGGTTCGATCGTGGCGTGGGTGGCCGAAGAATTCGTCTGGCGTACCGGCCTCGACGATCTGCCCGGCGTCCATGAAGATGACGCGGTCGGCCACGGCACGGGCAAAGCCCATCTCATGCGTCACGCACACCATGGTCATGCCGTCGCGGGCCAGTTCCGTCATGGTGTCCAGCACCTCCGAGACCATTTCCGGGTCGAGGGCGGAGGTCGGTTCGTCGAACAGCATGACAGCCGGCTCCATGCACAGGCTGCGGGCAATCGCCACACGCTGCTGCTGGCCGCCGGACAGCTGGATGGGGAACTTGTTCGCCTGCTCGGGAATGCGAACCCGCTCGAGGAACTTCAGCGCGGTCTTGCGCGCCTCCTTTTCCGACACCCCCTTCACCCACATCGGGCCGGCCATGCAGTTCATCAGCACCGTCATGTGCGGAAACAGGTTGAAATGCTGGAACACCATGCCGACGTTGGAGCGCACGTCGGCGACGTTGCCCATCTTGCCATGCAAGGCAACGCCATTGACGGTGATATCGCCCTCCTGATGCGCCTCCAGGCGATTGAAGCAGCGGATGAGCGTCGATTTGCCGGAACCCGACGGCCCGCAAATGACGATCCGCTCGCCCTTGTGGACGGTCAGGTTGATGTCCTTCAAGACGTGAAAGGCGCCGTACCACTTCGATACGTTGCGCGCTTCGATGATGACATGAGCGTTCATCTGACCTTGCTCCTGCGGTAGTGCCGCTCGATCCGTGCCTGGATCAGTTCGAGGCAGATGGACAGCATCCAGTAGATCATGGCGGCCGAAATCAGCATCTCCATGTGCTGGAAGGTCTTCTGGCCGAGGGTGCGCGCCAGGAACATCAGTTCCCAGACGCCGATGACCGAGACCAGCGAGGAATCCTTCAGCATCGAGATGAACTGGTTGCCGGTCGGCGGAATGATGACCGGCAGCGCCTGCGGCAGGATGATGCGGCGCATGGTCAATGCGAAGCCGAAACCCATGGAGCGCGACGCCTCCCACTGGCCGCGATCGATACTCTGTATGCCGGAGCGGAAAATCTCGGTCATGTAGGCGCCATAGCAGAGCGAAAGCGCCAGGATGCCGGCAGGCACCGCGTTGATGACGAAGCCGAGTTGCGGCAAGCCGAGATAGATCAGATAGACCTGCATGAGCAGCGGAAGGCCGCGGAAGAAGGAGGTGTAGAAGCTGGCGATGGCGTAAGCGAAGCCATTGCTGGAAAGCTTGGCGACCGCGCCGGCAACGGCGATGACCGAGGCGATGACGATGGAAATCGCCGAAACGTAGAGCGTGGTGACAACGCCCTGGCTGATCAGGAACGGCAGCTTCTCCCTGATGAAGGGCAGGCTGAGATGGAACGTCTCGAAGAAGGCGATGAACAGCAGCAGCAGTTCGAGCCAGACGATGCCGATCTGGAACTTGATCGGCGCGAAACCGATCAGCACGACATTCAAGGTGAAGATCACCGCTATAGCGAAAGCAATGGCAAAGCGGCCGTAGAGGCCACTCACCGACGGTTCGCCGATCACCGGACGCATCAGTTCAGCGAAGCTGGTGCCCGCCATGTTGAAGGCCATGAAGAGCAGCAGAACGACGCCGAACATCGTCGCCACAAACCAGGGTTTGTGGACGAGGATTTCGGCTTCGACGGTATCCGGATAGAGCATCTTTGAGCACCGGCTGTTCGGCGGCCTGCCCCAAGGCAGGCCGCCTTAAGGGCTAGTTTGTCTTCGAATAATCCTGCCCGTACCATTTTTCGGAAAGCTTGCTCAGCGTGCCGTCCGCCTTCATCGCCTTCACGGCGTCGGCGATCTTGGCGGAGAGTTCGGGATCGCCGCGCTCGATGGCGATCGCCAGCGGTTCGTAGAATACCGGATCGCCCAGCTGCTTGATCGGGTAGCCGGCCTTCTGCGCATCCAGGATCGACGGCAGCGAGGAGACCACCGCGTCGAGGCGCACGCCATCGCCAAGGCGAAGGTCGTCGAAGGCGGTCGTCGAATTCTCGTAGGAGTGGACCTCCTTCGGGTTGAGCTTGTACTCGAATGGCGGCGCGCCGGCGGCGTCGAGCGTCAGATCCTTCTTGGCATAGGCCTCGAAGGTGGAGGTGCTGGTGGCGCCGACCACCTTGCCGTCGAGATCGGCCAAAGTCTTCGCCTTGCTGTCCTTGTGCACGGCAACGGCCGCCGGTGTGTAATAATAGACCGCCGGAAAATCGAAGATCTCGGCGCGCTTCTTGGTCGGCGTCATCGAGCCGGCATGCATGTCCCAGCGCCCTGCCCAATTGCCGGCCGTGATGATGTCCCAGCCGGGCGTGATGAACTCGACCTTGACGCCGAGGTGCTTGCCGATCGCCTTGGCGACGTCGACATCGAAGCCGTCCAGCTCGTTGCTGGCATTCACGAAGGATTGCGGCGCCCAGTTGGCGTCGGTCGCCACCTTGAGCGTGCCGGCCGCCATCACGCGGTCGAGCACAGCGCCGGCGTGAGCAGGATATGCGCCAAGCGCAAGCGCCATCGCGGCCATCGTCAGCTGTCGTCTGTTCCAGATTGTCATGTGCGTATTCCCCTGTTGTTGTTCAGTCACTTGCGGTCACTTCCGTTCAGCCGGTCGTGACGTCGCAATCTCGTGCCGACCAGGTCGGCGTCTTCTCCCAAAGGCTCGCGGATTTAGCGACGTCGCGGCCGTTCCGGTCTTCCGATGTCGCGGAGGATGTTCGCCGTCGCCATTCCCCCGATCACAGGGAAGGCCCCGGCCTGATGCCGGCGAAGCGTCACGCGAAGCTTGGGGCCGGCGTTGCTCTCCTGCCTCGCGAAGGTTGCTATCCATGGGCCGCCGCCCTCTTGGCACCTTGATCCAACAGGAAATCGCCCATCGCCGCGGCAACCCGAGCCGGCGCCTCGATCAGGATCGAATGGCGAAGTCCGGGCAGGATCGCGAGTTGCGACCCTTGCAGCTGTTCGTGCATCAGCCGCGCCATGCGCGGGCTGGAACCCTGGTCATCCTCGCCGGTCACGATCAGCGTCGGGCAAGTGATGCGGTCGAGAATGCCGCCGAAATCGGTTTCGGCCAGAACGCGATAGGCTGCCACGTAGCAGTCGCGGTCGTTCTCGGCATCCCGCCGGCGCAGCTCCGCGATAATCTCCGGATTGCTGTCCTGAAATTCCTCCGTCAGCCAACGCGACAGCGAGGCGGCGTGATGCGCCGAGGCGTCGCTCGCCATCAGCGCCGCCAGCCGGCCACGCACCGCGTGCCGCTCTTCGGGCGTGCGGCCGGCGACCGTAGACAACAGCACCATTTTTTGCAGGCGCTCGGCATGCGTCAGCGCCAGGCGCTGTGCGATCAGGCCACCCAGCGAAAACCCGGCCAGATGGAAAGTGGCAAACCCCATATGGTCGGCCAGCGCCAGAGTCTCGCCGACGAAATCGTCGATCTCGTAGCGACCCTTCACGCGGCTGGAGCGACCGTGGCCGCGCAGGTCGAAGGTGAGAACCGCGAAGTGATCCTTCAACTGCCCGGCCACGCCATTCCAGGCTTCGAGGTAGGAGCCGACGCCATGGATGCAGACCAGCGGCACGCCGCCCTCGCCGTCCAGGCGCCAGTTGAGCAGCACGCCTTCGACATCGAGCTGGCCGGTGCGCGCCATGGTCACGCCCTCGCCGCCTGGCGCGCTTTGTCGCGCTCGCGCGCGGCAAAGACCGGCATTACCTCGTCGACCCACAGCTTGATCGTCTTCTTCTGCAATTCGAACGGCAGGTTGAACGTCAGGCCGAGGCAGTACTGGTCGACGCCCGCCGCTTCATAGTCGAGCAGCTTCTCGATCACCTCGTCCGGCGTGCCGAACATCAGGTTGCGGCGGATGTTCTCGGGATTGTAGTTGTCCTTGCCCTTGACGCTCTCATAGGGGACGGCTTCGGGAAAGCCGTTTTGCACGGTGCCGATGTTCTGGAACAGGTTCTCGAAGGCGCGGCCGTAGTCGATGGCATGCCCGACCGCGATCTCCCAGTCCTGCGCCCGTTCGTAGACGCAGGTGCGCCGCTGCATCATCAGGCGCGGGCGCGGCACCTCCGGATGATCGGCGACGGCCTTGCGGAATTTCTCGCCGAGCACCGCGATTTCGGCCGCCGGCGCCGACAGGGGCGTCGACAGGATCGAGGCGCCGATGCCGACGGCCCAATCGAAGGTGCCCGGGTCTCGCGCGGCCACCCAGATCGGCGGATGCGGCTTCTGCAGCGGCTTCGGGACGCCAGCGGCGAGCGGGAACTTCCAGTAGTGGCCGTCATGGGCATAATCCTGCGCCCACAGTTTCTTCACCGCCGGCACCAGTTCCTTCAGATAGGCAACGCCTTCCTGCTGCGGCATGCCGCCGGCCATGCGGTCGAACTCGTATTGGTACGAACCGCGCGCGATGCCGAACTCCAGCCGACCGCCGGTCAGGTGATCGCAAAGCGCCGCCTCCCCCGCCAACCGGATCGGGTTCCAATAGGGCGCGACCAGCGTCGAGGTACCGAGCCGGATCTGCTCGGTATGCTGGGCAAGCCATGTCAGCGTCATCAGCGGATTGGGCGAGATCGTGCATTCGATCGTGTGATGCTCCGCCGTCCATAGCGTCTCGAAGCCGCCTTCGTCGGCCATGCGCGCCAGCTCAAGCAGATTGCTCTTCACCTTCGACATCGGGATGTCGGGCGAGAAGCGCTCCATGGTCAGCGAAACGGCGAATTTCATGTCGGTCTCCCCAGTGTATCGGGTCTTGGTCAGCGAAGGCGGATGACGAACGGGTCCTGCATGGCGCCCGAATAGTCGATGACGACATTCTTCAGGCGCGAGAACTCCTCCATGGCGTCGAAGCCGCCGCGTCGGCCGTAGCCGCTCTCCTTGAAGCCGCCATTGGCGGACATGAAGGAGGAGGCGCGATAGGTGTTGATCCAGACGGTGCCGGCCTCGACGTTCCTGGCGAAGCGCAGCGCGCGGTTGATGTCCCGCGTCCAGATGCCGGAGGCGAGGCCATAGCGGGTGTCGTTGGCGAGCCGGATCATCTCCTCTTCCGACGAGAACGGCATGACGCCGACGACGGGGCCGAACAGTTCCTCCTGCATGAAGTCCATGCCGTTGTCGACATCGGTCATGACGGTCGGTTCGAAATACCAGCCGCCGGCAAGCTCGGCCGCCTGCGGCCGCCTGCCGCCGGCCGCGATGCTGGCGCCCTGGCGCACGCCCGAGGCGACGTAGCCTTCCACCTTGGCAAGCTGCGCCGACAGCGCCAGCGGGCCGATGTCGGTTTCCTCCAGCATCGGCAGCCCGACCCGCACGCGCTTCGTGCGCTCGACCAGCGCCTCGACGAAACGGTCATGGACGCTGGCCTCGACGAAACAGCGCGAACCGGCGACGCAGCTCTGCCCGGCGGCCGCGAACACACCGGACACGACGCCGTTGACGGCATGGTCGATGTCGACATCGCCGAAGACGACATGCGGCGACTTGCCGCCGAGTTCCATCGAGCAGGGGATGAGATTCTGCGCCGCATTGGCGGCAATCCGCCGCCCCGTCACGGTCGAGCCGGTGAAGACCAATTTGGCGATGCCCGGATGCCGCGTCAGCGCGTCGCCGGCCACAACACCCGTGCCGGTCACGACGTTGACGACGCCGGCGGGAAAGCCAGCTTCCATGATCAGCTCGGCCAGAGCGAGCGTCGAGGCACTGGCATGCTCGGACGGCTTGACGACCACTGTATTGCCGAGCGCCAGGCATGGCGCCAGCGTGCCGGTGAGCAGCATCAGCGGCGAGTTCCATGGCGTGATCATGCCGACGACACCAATCGGCTCGCGCAGGTTGAAGTTGAGCATGTCGAGCTTGTTCACCGGAATGGTGTCGCCGAGCAGCTTGTCAGCCATGCCGGCGAAATAGGTGTAGCTGTCGGGCATGGCGCGCATCTGCGCCCGCATTTCCTTCAGCAGCTTGCCATTGTCGCGCGTCTCGATCAGCGCCAGTTCGTCGGCGTGCTCCAGCACCAGCTCCGCCAGCCGGCGAACGAGCTTGCCCCGGTCAGTCTGGGTCATGCGCCGCCAGGCCGGCGCCGCGAAGGCGGACCGCGCGGCCTCGACAGCTGCGCCGACATCCTCGGCGCTGGCCTCGGCGAACTGGTACCAGGGCTTGCCGGTGGTCGGGTCGAAACTGTCGATGTACTGCCCACTCCTGGGCGCCACGAAAGCCCCGTTGATGAACAGGTTCTGGCGCGAGCCTTCGAGCGATGCGACCGTCGTTTTCATGCTGTCTGTCCTGCGTGGAGCATCATTCGGACGCGGCCTGCGTCCACGATTGCGACTGGCCGTCGATCATGGCGACACGGCCGCCGTCACCGGTGTCGATGTAGATGCCGAAGCGCTTGTCCTGGCGCTCGCGTGCATAGCGGCGCAGCATGGCGCGCAATTCATGCGTGGCGATCCGTTCATAGGGCAGCGCGTCGACGGCAAAGAAGGCGTGGCCGTCCGGAAGTGCTGCTTCAACGCTCTCACGGCTCAGTTCGGCGCGGTAGATCAGATAGCCGGGATCGCTGTCGGCGACGTCGAACACCGAATAGAGGAAGGTGTTTTCAGGGACGAGGCTCAGCGCCTCGCCGCCATCCAGCACAAGTTGGCTGTCGGCCTTGCGCCGCCGCGCCGTCGGCAGCACCCAGCTTCCCTTGCCGTCGGTGCGCAAGAGGATCCGGTCACCAGCTTCGACGAGATAGCCGATGATCATGTCCTGCGAGGCCAGCCAGCCGGCGGGCAGCGGATCCTTCACGCTGGCGTAACGGCCGCGGCAAAATCCGAGCGGCGCCGATGGGCTCGTTCCAAAAGCCTGGACCTGGCCGATCAGGATGATGTGGTCGCCGGCCTCGATGCGGTTGTGAACGGTGCAGTCGAACCAGGTCAGGCTGTCGGTGAGGATCGGCGCGCCGGTGTGGGCGCGGTCATGGTCGACCGACTGGAACTTGTCCGCCGCTTTCGACGCGAACACCGAAGAAACATCGGCCTGGCCTTCATGCAGGAAATTCACCGCGAAGGACCGCGTTTCGTTAAATGCCGGAAAGCTCGCCGCCGCCTTGCCGACGCAGACCAGGAGCAGAGGCGGGTCAAGCGAGACCGAAGTGAAGGAGTTGGCGGTCATGCCGCGCGGATTGCCGTCGCAGTCGCGCGCGGTGATGACGGTGACGCCGGTGACGAAGGTGCCGAAGGCACGACGCAAGGCGATCGGGTCGATCGTCCTTTGTGCCACCGCGTCCGCCATTGCTTTCCTCCATAGTGTCGGATGAAAGCTAGGCAGGAGCCGGCCGGCGTTCTTCCTCCGGTCTGTAGGAAAGATGTCGTGGCGCGCTGCTGCCATCCCGAGCAAGTGCAGGCGCGGCGAGCCTGTGCCTGGCAGCGGACGCCAGGCAGTGCCAGCGGTGTCGGGATGGAGTGGTTCTAGCGGACGGGCGGCACGCGGCTGTCGATGATGCCGCTGAGACGGATCGCCAGTTCAACCGCGAAGCGCTGTTCGGGCGTGTCGAGACGGATCCCGAACAGTTCCTCCATGCGCGACAGGCGATAGCGCAAGGTGGTGACATGCAGGCCGATGGCGTCGGCGCAGGCCTGGCTGCGACAGCCCTCGCGCAGATAGGCAAACAGCGTGTCCAGATAGGGCGTGCCGTGGTCGCGATCATGCGCGATCAGAGCGCCGACACTGTCCTCGACGAAGCCGCGCACGTCGGGAGCGTCGGCGGCGGCGACCAATATCGGCAGCGGGCCGAAATCCTGGCCGGCAAAAACACCGGTGCGTCCGAAGGAACGGCCGATCCGGATCATGCGGCGGCATCGCTCCCAGGCGATGGGATAATCGGCCAGCGCGGCACAGGCTTCAGACAGCACCACCACCGGCTCGCGTTCGAAATAGCGGCCAAGCTCGGCCGCGATCCTGTGCGGCAATTTCGCGAAGCGCGCGCCGTCCTGTCCGGCATCGGCCGGGACGAGGCAGACAAGGCCGTCTTCCACCGCTATGGCCGTGCCGGCAATACCGGCCTGCTGCAAAAGACGCACCAGCGCATGATGCGGATCGGCAAGACCGATGGCACCGTCCTTCACCTGCTCGGCGAGATCGACGACGATCATCTTGTGCGCAACCGTCAGGTCGAGCCCCAGCCGGCGGGCGCGATTGACGATATCGGCCTCGTCGCGCCAGCGGCGCTCCGTCACTTCCAGAAACAGTTCCGTGAGCGACCTGGTCTCGAAGCGAAAGCGCACGAAACTGCGCATCATCTGCACGCTGAGCGCAAATTTGGTGCTGTCGAGCAGCATCTGCTCGAGCTGGCCCGATGCCTGCGGCGTCGGGAAAATCATCAGCGCGCCAACCACTTCGGCATCGATGGTAAGCGGTTCGATGCGCACCGAAAGCTTGAGCTGGCGCTTGCCGTCATCGACGAACAGCGTCTCGGTGTGGCGTCCGTCGGACGCGCCGCGCGCGATCTTGAATATCTGCCGGCTCAGTGTTCCGCTCACCGCCTGCCACGAGGCGATGTCGAAATGCGCCTCGCTCGGGGAACGGCCAGCGACGACCAGATTGGCATGGAAATCGATCACCACCACCGGATTGGGCAGAAGTTCGCTGACCTTCTCGGCGAGCGAGACCACCGACCCGTCCGACAAGGCCTGCTGCAGAAGCGAGGTGTGCGCCGAGAGGGCGCGTTGCAGGCGTTCGCCGGCCTGCTTCTCCTGGCGCAGCCGATGCTGCTTCTCGACCGCGATCTCGCCCAGATGCACGATCATGCCGATGAAGGCGATATCCTGCGCCGTCACTTCGGTGATTTCGCGCGAGACGACGGTCAGCACCATCGGTCGGCCGTCTTCGTCGAGGCAGTTCATCGGCATGACCAGCACGCTGCGGTAGTCGCGCTCGAAGGCCTCGCGGCGATAGCCCGGGAACTCCTCCGACACCCGCGCGTCCCTGATATAGACCGGCTCATTGCGGTTGAGCGCAACGATCGAGGGACTGGTGGCGAGTTCCCAGCGATCCGGCAGCGTGCGCTGAATGAGCGTCGGGTCGTGGCGCACGATCACATAGGCGTGGCCATGCGGGGCATCGATGCCCATGATCGAGCCCAACGTCCATTGGGCATGTCGGCAGGCCGCCAGCACGAGGTCGCGCAGCACGGACTGGAGATCGCCGCCCGAATTGATGAGGCTGGCGGCGTCCCGCAAGGAGAGAATTTGCGACTCGTGGTCCACGCCTGATTTTCCGCCACTCGCGAAGGGCGAATTTAAGCCGTCGCGGATATACGAACGCTACACCGCTTCCAAGCGGGGCGCACGCCGATTCTTCCTACGAATCGGAGGAATACCCGCCGATTGGCGCGCATTAGATTTGAGCTTCCACGTGGAGAGGCCAAAATCATGGAATTGCGGAAGATCTGTACCTTCATCGAGGAAGTACACCTTGAAGGCAGCAAGGTGGCCGCCAGGCCGGTGACATCGATCGTCGTCGCCGCCGTCCTGGGCAATCCATGGGCCGGGCGCGGCTTCGTCGAGGATTTGCGGCCGGAGATTGTCGCCATCGCCCCCCGGCTCGGGCAGGAACTGACGCGCCGCCTGATCGGGCTGATGCCGGCGGAACGCATCGAGAGCTACGGCAAGGCCGCGGCCGTCGGAACCGCCGGCGAGATCGAGCATGCCTCCGCCATGATCCACACGCTGCGCTTCGGCAATGTTTTCCGCGATGCCGTCGGCGGCACGACCTATCTCGAATTCTGCAACACCCGCAATGCGCCGGGCGCACTGTTGTCGCTGCCGATGATGCACAAGAGCGAAAACGGCCGCCGCTCGCATTTCATTACCGCCAACTTCCAGATCGCCGACGGCCCGGCCGCGGACGAGATCGTCGTCGCCATCGGCGCGGCGGATGGCGGCCGCATCCATCCCCGCATCGCCGACCGCTTCCAGGACATGGCCGAGATGGAGCAAGAGCGGGGCGCCGTTCAAGCCTGACATTTTGCCCTGCCGGCTTGGCCTCTCGATCGCCTGGCGTTAGCCTCTGCGCTTGCCGAACGCGGGAGTGACATGTGACGATACGGCCAATCGTGAGATTTCCCGACCTTCGTCTGCGCTCCGTCGCCGAGCCCATATCGGTCTTTGACGAAGACCTGCACCGGCTTGCCGGCGATCTCGCCGACACAATGCGCGCCGCTCCAGGCATCGGAATCACCGCGCCTCATATCGGCATCCTGAAGCGGCTGGTCGTCCTCGAAGTGTCGCCGGCGGCGAGCCTGCGCAGCTACGTCAATCCGACCATCCTTTGGGCATCGGGCGAAATGATCCGCCATGTCGAAGGCAGCGTGTCCATGCCAGGGGTTACCGAGGAGATAGAACGGAATGCACGCGTGCGTATCGGCTACCAGACCCTGGATGGCGACGAGGCCGTCGAGGAGGCCGAGGGCCTGCTCGCTGTCTGTCACCAGCACGAGATCGACCAGCTCAACGGGCAGTTCTGGATCGAGCGGCTCTCCCGCCTGAAGCGGGAGCGGCTTGTCAAACGCTACCAGAAACAGCAGCGGGGCTTTTAGTCGATTGCATCCAAGCATCCGCCGTCGCCAGGCCGGGCAAAGTCCAGATGACCCCTCGCCTCAGATCACGGCTTCTTCCAGGAACGGTTCGTTGCGCGCGATGCGTTCGTAACAGAACGGCGACAGGTCGAGTGTCTGGAAGGCGCCATGAACGATCAGCTCCGACACGGCCCGGCCCACGGCCGGTGACTGCTGCAGGCCGTGTCCCGAAAAACCATTGGCGAACATGAAGTTGGTCACTTCCGGGTGGAAGCCGACGATGCCGTTGTGGTCGAGCATGTTGTATTCGTAGTGGCCGGTCCAGCTGGTCTGGACCTTCAGCGCATCGAAGGCCGGAATGCGGTGCCAGAGCGCCGGCCAGATGTAATCGTCGAACTCCTCGAAGTGCATTTCGAAGTCGTCGTAGTCGGCCGGTCCATCGCCCTGCGGCGTGTTGCCGGTGAGGAAAAGCTCGCCTTCCGGACGCACGAAAGTGCCGGAGAGGTCGATGACATTGGGCATGGGGCCGGGGATCGGAGTGGCGCTGGCGAAGACGAAGCTGTAGCGCTTGTAGGGCGCGACCGGGATGGAGAGGCCGGCCATGGCCGCGACCTGCTGCGCTCGCGGGCCGGCGGCGTTGACCAGGGTTCCGCAGGAAATCGTCTCACCGGTCGCGAGGCGCGCCGAGACGACGCGCCCGTCGGCGAGTTCCAGTCCGGTCACGGCGTTGTCGATGTACTCGACGCCGCTGGCACGCGCCGCGCGGCGGAAGCCGTTCAGCAGGCCCATGGAATCGAACCAGCCCTCTTCGCGCGAGCCCCAGGAGCCGCCGCCGAGATCCTCAACATTGAGCCAGGGGAAACGCTCCTTCAGCGGACCCGGCTCGAGGAAGACGGTGTGAGCGCCGAGACTGCGCTGCAGATCCACCCTTTCGCGCGCCGCGTCCACGCCATCGGGTGAGCAACAGTAGAGATAGCCATGTTCCTTGAAGCCGAGATCGGGTGCCGGCTCATCCTTGTAGAAGGGCGCCATCCGCTCCGGAAAATTGCGGATGATGTCGATGCCGAACTGGCTGATCTTCACATTGATCGGATTGGAATATTGCTGGCGAATGGCGCTGGTGGAGAGCGCCGTCGAGGAAAAGGTGTAGCTCGAATCGCGTTCGACCACGAGGATCGAGGCGCCATTGCCCAGCGCCTGGCTCAGCCAATAGGCCGTCGACGAACCGACAACCGCGCCACCGACGATGACGATGTCATAGGCAGCGCGCGACGGCGCCTTGTAAGGAGGAATTGCCACGGTCTGTCTCCGGTCTACTGGTTGAATGAAGCGATCAGGGCGTCCGAGCCCCGTGCCAGCAGGCCGAGGTCCGACCCGACGGCAACCATAGTGAAGCCGTCGGCGAGGTAGCGGTCGGCATCGGCCTTTGCCGGCGCCAGTATGCCGCTGGCCTTGCCTGCCGCCTTTGCGGCCTTGCGCACCGAGGCGATCGCCTCCTGGACAGGCGCGGCACCCGGATTGCCCATCGCACCCATATTGGTCGAGAGATCGCCGGGGCCGACGAAGAGGACATCGACGCCGTCGACGGCGGCGATCTCGGCGGCATTGGCCACCCCTGTCTCGCATTCGATCTGCACGGCGAGAAGCTGCTGCTCGCGCGCCTTGGCATGGTAACCGGCGATGCGGCCGAAGGCGTTGGCGCGGTGACCGACCGAGAAGCCGCGAAACCCGCCAGGCGCATAGGTCATGGCCGCGACGATGGCGCGGGCCTGCTCGGCCGTGCGCACATTGGGGATCATCAGGCTGCGGGCGCCGATATCGAGCGCCTGCTTGATCAGATTGGGGTCGTCGGACGGCAACCTGACGACGGGTTCGCTGTCGAAGCCGCCCATCACCTGGAGCTGCGCCATGATGCTGCGCAGATCGTTGGGGCTGTGCTCGCCGTCGATCAGCACCCAGCCGGCTCCGGAGCCGGCGACGATCTCCGTGGTGAGAGCCGAAGCCAGCGAGCACCAGATGCCGATATGGGCCCGGCCGGCCGTCAAGGCGACCTTCAATGTGTTGCGGCGCTCCTGCATTACGCGGCGGTCTCCAATCCAAGAAGGTGCATTGAAATTTGTATGATGTCCTATATCATATGGCTTTGACTCGATGCAAGATGTGCCCGACCGCTGAGCGACCATGAACTGTCAAACGGAAAGGAATAAATCGATGCGCGGAACCGGCAAGGCCGATGTCTTCGTCATGCTGGCCCATCCCGTGGGCCACGCCAAGAGCCCCGGCATGTTCAACGAGATCTTCGAGCAGAAGGGCCTCGACAGCCTGATGGTTCCGCTGAGCTGCCGCCCGGAGGATTTCGACACCTTCTGGGCCGGCCTCACCGCGGCCGAGAACATCCGCGGCGTCATCATCTCGGTGCCGTACAAGGTCGCGGTCTACCACAAGTGTTCCGCCGCGCATGACCGCGCGGCGCGGGTCGAGAGCGCCAATTCCGTGCGGCGGATGCCCGATGGAAGCTGGTACGCCGACAATTTCGACGGCGTCGGCTTCATCGACGGGCTGAAGGCAGGCGGGCATCAGATCGCCGGCCGCCGCATCCTCCAGGTCGGCGCCGGCGGCGCCGGCGCTTCGCTGACCTACTGTCTGGCCGAGGCAGGCGCGGCGGAGATCCGGCTGGCCGACATCGACAGGGGACGCGCGGAGAAGCTGGCCGCGCTGGTCAGCAAGTCCTTTCCAAAATGCCGTATCGAGGTTGGCCAACCCGATCCGTCCGGCATGGACATGGCGATCAATGCCACGCCTTCCGGGCTGAAGGCCAGCGATCCGCTGCCCATGGATGTGACGAAGCTGACGCCCGACATGACGGTCGTCGACATCATCATGGAGCCGGCCGAGACAGCGCTGCTGAAGGCAGCCAAGGAGATCGGCTGCCGCGTCCAGCCCGGACGCCCGATGATGGATTTCCAGGTTGAAGCCATGGCCGAATTCTTCGATATCGAGCGCAGGGATCGTAGCCATGGCTGAGACATTGACGGCTGTCGTCATCGGCGGCACTTCCGGCATCGGCCGCGCGATCGCGCTGCGCTTCGCCGAGGACGGCTACCAGGTGGTCGTCGCCGGCCGGGACGCGACACGAGGCAAGGAGGCGGCCAGCGCCTGCGAGACGGCGGGCGCGCCGCGCGCGCTGTTTGTCCAGACCGATGTCGCCGAAGCCGCCTCGGTGGAGGCGCTGGCTCAGGCCGTCAGCGCTGCGTTCGGCACGCCGCATGTCGTGGTCAACTGCGCCGGTATCCTGCAGAGCGGCAAGCATGTCCTCGACCAGGATTTGGACGAGGACGAGAAGATGTGGCGGGTGAACTATCGCGGCACGCTGCTGGGGTGCCAGATGTTCGGCCGGCTGATGTCGGCGGCCGGACGCGGCGCGATCCTCAATGTCGGCTCGCTCGCCTCCTTCGCGCCGCTGTCGCTGCCCGCCTACACGCCTGGCAAGCACGCGGTCCTGGCGCTGACACAGATCCTCGCCGCTGAACTCGGCCCGCATGGGGTGCGCGTCAATGCGGTCGCGCCCGGCTACACACTGTCCGATGGGCTGAAGGCCAGGATCGCCAAGGGCGAGCGCAATCCCGAAGCGATCCAGGCCACGACGGCGCTGCGCCGCTTCGTCGAGCCGCGCGACGTTGCCGAGGCGGCGCTGTTCCTCTGCTCGGACCGTGCAGCGTCGATAACCGGCGTTACCTTGCCTGTCGACGCCGGCTGGCTCGTCCAGGCGCCCTACGCCCAATATCTGCAAGGCAATCCCATCCGGCAAACGCCGGCAATCTGACGAGGGAAAAATCCGTGAGCGACATCAAGCGTTTCGACTTCGACACCCGCATCCACCACGGCGTCATCCACAATGGCACGCTCTACCTCACCGGCCAGGTCGCGAGACCGGGCCAGTCGGCCGCCGACCAGATGCGCGAGGTGCTCGGCAAGATCGATGCGCTGCTGGCCAAAGCAGGCACGGACAAGACCCGCATCCTGCACGTGCAGATGTGGTTGGACGATGTCAGAGACTTCGACGAGGTCAACACGGTGTGGGACGCCTGGATACCGAAGGAGCATGCGCCGGCGCGCTCTTCCGGCGAGGGACGGATGGCCAAGCCCGGAATGCTGGTCGAGCTGATCGTCACCGCGGCGGTTTGAATGGTCCTGCCGGTTCGGGCATCATCGCGAATCGGGCGAGAGGGAGACTGATGACGAAGCGCAAGCCGCTTTCCACCGTCGTGGCGGAGAGCCTGTCGGAAAAGATCCGTTCCGGATCGCTGCTTCCCGGCGCGCAATTGCCGACCGAGGCGGAGCTTTGCGCCGAATACGATGTCAGCCGCACGGTTGTGCGGGAAGCGGTGGCACGGCTGCGCTCCGAAGGCATGGTCGTGCCGCAGCAGGGGCGCGGCATGTTCGTCAGCGAAACACCGGCGCCGCGCAATTTCTCGATCCCCGACGAGGCGCTGAGGACCTTGCCAGAAACCATCGCCTTGCTAGAATTGAGGCTAAGCGTCGAGGTGGAGTCCGCCGGGCTCTGCGCGGAACGGCGAACCGATGCGGAGGCCAGCGGCATCCGCGCGCTGATGGAACAGGTCGACGCCCAGCAGGCCGATCCGGCCGTCGTCCAGATCCACTACGACTATGATTTCCACCTGGCGATCGCCAAAGCGGCGCGCAATGAATTCATCCACGGCTTCCTCGCCTATCTCAGGCCGATGATCGTTCCGCGCTTCCAGCTCGGCTACGTGGTCACGCCGGAGCGCAAGGACAGCTACTACACGCGCATCCACAACGAGCACAGGACAATCGTCGACGCCATTGAAAGGCAGGACGGCCGCGCCGCGCGCCAGGCCATGCGCAAGCACCTGCACAACAGCCTCGGGCGTGTGCGGGCGCTGGCCCGAGCTTCCGGCGTCGAGGCGACGGAGGCGGAGCAGAAGGCGGCAGCGGCCTCGCTGTTCACCGATATGAAGAGGCCCTCGCCCACCGGCGGATAGCTGGCGGCTAGCTCCCAAAAGCCAATAGGGCGAAGGCGATACCAGCTTTATAAAGGCCGTGCGTCAGGCCTATGATGCAGCCTCCGACAACTAAGACTAAGCTGACGATCGAATAGTCGCTACTCTTCGGCTTCGGCTGTGGAACTGGCGGATACTTCGCTCGAATTTTCAGGATTTCTTCGCGAAGTTGCGGGTCCCTGGGCAAGTCTTCGTACTCACGGTGAAACGCCACTCTTTGTGTGAGCATCGTTAACACCATTAAAGCCATCCAGGTTATTCCGAAAAGCCAGACGCTGATCAGATAAAGCTGGGGATGGAGAACTTGACGGCTGTTCAAACATGCTTGTTGAAACGAAATCGCGCGACTGATCGACCTACGACTTCCGAAAAACCACCATGCGCTTTCAGTCGTTGCGAGCCCAATGAGGAACCCGCCGAAAAGCAGCGCCCCGACAGCCATCCATAAGAACGGTTTTCTGCTTCCAGCATCCGTAATCGCGCCGAATGCGCACCTGCCCGCGATGGATACCAAAAGCAAAGTAACCGCGATGGAATAGACCATCTGCGCCATGATGATCGCTGAGAAAGATGAAGAGCACCTTCCGAGATCGACAGTGAGCGAAAAGGCCGTTGAAAACCAGGGCTGTTCAACGCTGATTACAGAGCCTTGTAAGCGAGGATGAGATCGAGGGAGAGAGCGCCGTTCCAGAGGGCTTGAGCGACGTTTTTCGTGCCGTTGTGACGCAGGATGTTGAGGGCGAAGCTGCGGGCTCTGGCCATGATGCCGGGGTTGTCGCGGATACGGCTGCGGTCCTCGTCGCAGGACACGTCGCGGACATAGTGGTTGCGGTTCTCGATGCCCCAGTGGCCTCGGATGATGGCGGCCCAAGTCTTGGCGGGGAGACCCTGTTCGGAGGAGATATAGTATGAGACCTCGCCGCGCGGCTGCCACATGCCCGTGGCGGCACTGCGGAGCCAAGTTTGGCGGGTGACGCGGATGATGGTCTTGACGAAGGGCTGCCATTCGCTGTCGACGAGGGCCTTGCCGACGGGAAAGACGTCCACGGTTCGATCCTCCTGCCGGGATCGCACTGTGTCGCGTGAGGAGGCCGTGTCGCTGGGAGTGCGGCTGTCGACGATGGCGCGAATCTCGTCATCCAGATTGGGCTGGTTCTCCTTGAGTTGAACCAGCAGATGGTTACCCGTGGCCAGGGCTACGGCGAAGGTTTTTTTGGGCATGCATGGCGTCGAGAGTGAACATGCGCCCGGTCAGGCCCAGCGTGGCGATCAAGTCCTGGGCGGCGGGGATTTCGTTGCTCTTCTCATCGATCGCCAGATGGCCGAGGATGATCTGACCATCGCTGGCGAAAGCACTCAGCAGATGCGCCGCTTTGCGATCGTTGAAGGCGTCGAAGCTGCCGCGCAGCGTCTTGCCGTCAATGGCCACGCACGCCGGCATGACGTCGTCCGGCATGGCGTCGTCCGGCTCTTGGGCCGGGGGCGTCGGCAGGCCGGCCGCATGCTGGCGGAACACCCTTTCGACCTCCGCCCCGTCGAGACCGCGAAGGATGAACCGCACCGTCGAGTAGGCTGGGGCCTTTCGCACCGAGACCCCGAACACGCCGTTCAGGCGGACAAGATGGATGCGGATGAAGGCGTGGACCTGACGATACGAAACCGCCCCGGCCAGCATCGCCAGCACCGTGAACAGCAGGATCGGCGCCTGGGGATACATCTGCCCCTGGCCACGGCGTGGATCGGGGATCTGCGAAAACAATGACAGCAATGTGCCGGGCAACGGTGCAACCCTCATGATTGGTTGCCCTGCATAGATTCAGACAAATCTCCCGGAGGGAATCGCCCTTTTTGCCCGCGACGCATCAAAGCCGATCACAAAGATGTTAGCGTTGAACAGCCCTGCCGTTGAAAACGACGTTGCGAACCCAGAATCCGCTTGGGAGAAAAAGGCATAAATGAATGCAGTCAGCAGGGCGACTACAGTGCCTGAGGTCGTAAACGCCCTTTGGCTGTCTTCGTGCTTAAGTTCCCAACGGCTCTTCAAGTTGTCACTACTCCCGCGTCATCTCGAATACGCTGAAAGCCTTAACCTCCGCTTGATACCCAGCCGCTATCGATTGGACCCGGTCGACGCGACGGTACTGGGGCGACCCGTAGGTTTAGAGAAGGCGTCCTTAGTCGTTCCGATCGGACGAGGCGAATTGAAGCTTTCCACCTCATCTCAGCCGTTCGTGTTTATGGGTTCACGGCCTAGATCGCACAGGCATTCGTCGACAACCAGATTAGCCGCGCATTGCGAAAGCCAAGTTTTTGCTCCGCCAGCTGACCGAAGGCGCTTTCAGCAGGCTCAGAATGCCGTTTTCCTGCCGTTTTCCCGGGTTTACAGCCTCGGCACCGGGCTGGCCATCTGCCCGATTTTCGGGCGGGAAAAGAGAATTCGAAAGTTTATCTTTCCTTTTTGCTGGTTTTCTTGGTTTCGCGGCGCCGGCCAGCGCCGCACATTGAAATCCAGGCAAACGGGGAAGCCCAGGTGACGACAGCCTTCATCACAGGAGCGACAAGCGGCATAGGGCGGGCCATGGCGATCGCGCTGAGCGATGCCGGCTACGAGGTCTATGCGGTCGGGCGCAGCCAGGCCGCGCTCAAGGCGCTGCAGGCCGAGCGGCCCGGCATCGTGCCGATCGCCGTCGACATCACAGACCGCGAGGCGCTGGAGGCGGTTCTGGCGGATCTCACCATCGACGTGCTGATCAACAATGCCGGCATCATGCCGCCGCTCGGCAATTTCGCCGACATGAAGATATCAGATATCGACACGACGCTGGAGATAAACCTCAGCGCGGCGATCCTGCTCACCCGCCTCGTCGTACCGCAGATGCGCGAGCGGCAGTCCGGCCACATATTGTTCACCGGATCCGTCGCCGGCCACGCGGCCTTCTCCAACATCGCCGTCTACGCAGCCACCAAGGCGGCGATATCAGGCTTTGCCGCAGCACTCCGCGCCGACCTCTCCCCGTCAGGCATACGCGTCACCGAAATCGTCGCCGGCCGTGTCGAGACGCAGCTCTACCAGGACATCCTCGGCGCCGAGGCGCGTGCCGCCATGTACGCCAGCAAAGTGGTGCAGCCGGACGACGTGGCCAGGATGGTGGTCGCGGTGCTTGCACTGCCCGCATGGGCCGACGTCACCCGTTTCGACATCATGCCGACCTGGCCGACATCGCCAAGCGGCACCAAGTAAGGAAAACTTTAGATGAAGGATCTTTCCGTTTTGATCGTTGGCGGCGGTGCCGGCCTCGGCGCCCTCCTGGCCGAAATGGCCGTGGCGGCCGGGGCGGCGAAGATCGGCATCATCGACATCAATCAGGAGGCCGCCGAATCCGCGCTCGCGCCGGCGAAGGCCAAGGGCCTGCCAACAGCGGCGGCGGCATGCGACATCCAGGTCGGCCCGCAATGTCACACCGCATTCGACGCCATCGTTGCCAAGCTCGGGCGCGTCGACACGCTTATCAATTGCGCCGCGATCTATCCGCGCCGCCCGCTTCTGGAAATCAGCGACGCCGATTGGGATGCCTCCAACGGCATCAACATCAAGGGCACCTATCACATGATGGTGGCGGCGGTTCGCCATATGCAGGCGCAACAGCCGAAGGCGCATGTACGCGGCCGCATCGTCAACCTGACCTCCGTCGACGCCTTCAAGGCGCATCCGCAGAACGCCCATTATGCGGCGACCAAGGCCGCCGTCGTCAGCCTGACGCGATCCTTCGCCCATCACGTGGCCAAGGACGGCATTCTGGTGAACTCGGTGGCGCCGGCCGGTATGGCCACGGAGAAGGCAAAAGCGCTCGGCTTCCTGGAGGAACTGGCCAAGGCAAGCCCGCTCGGCCGCGGCGCCGAGCCGGCCGAGATCGCCGAATGGGTGCTGATGACCGGTGGCCCGAAGAACACCTACATGACCGGTGAAAACGTCATTGTTTCAGGTGGTTATATCTACGCCTGAGGCGGCTTTCTGCAGCCGGCGGCGGCTGAAATACGGCAGTGCATGATCAACGGAGCCTCGAGCGGAAGGAGCGGAATATTCGATGACCGGCAAGCTGCGCCTTCCCTCGCTGAACGCGCTTCGCGTCTTCCACGCCGTGGCGCAGCACAAGAGCTTTCGACAGGCCGCGGACGAATTGCTGGTCACGCCGCAAGCGGTCGGCCAGCAGATCAAGCTCTTGGAAGACACGCTTCAGGTGACACTGTTCGAGCGCAAGGGCCGGTCGATCGAACTGACCGAGTCCGCCATCCTTCTGTCGCACTACGTCAAAGCCGGCTTCGACGAGTTTTCGGAAGGTGTACGCCGCGTCACCAAGTCGACCTACCGCGACCGCATCAACCTGAATGCGAGCCCATATTTCGCCACGCACTATCTGCTGCCCAGGCTTTCGCTGTTCCGGGAAATCCTGCCGGGCGCGGATCTGCGGCTGACGACGATGGTCGACCTGCCCGATTTCGGGCGCGACGACATCGATATGACGGTGCAGTGGGGCTACGGCAACTGGCCAGACTACGAGACCACGCTGCTGGTGCCGGACCCGAAGATCATCTGCTGCACGCCGGCGATCGGCGAAAAGATCAAGTCGGCGCGCGACCTGACGAAGTTCACGCTGCTCGACACCGTCAAGTCGAAGCGCCTGTGGCCGGATATATTGCGCCACCTCGGTGTGGAACTGACCGAAGGCGACCGCAGCATCAGCTTCGATGACGCGGCGACGATGCGCCGGGCGACCCTGCAAGGCATCGGCGTGGGCCTGGTTTCCGTCATCGACGCCGAAGAGGATTTCCGGGCGGGCATGCTGGTCGCGCCGATCGGCCGCGATGCCATCGCCGATATGCGGCCGGAGGAAGTTCCGGGTTTCTACCTCGTCGTCCCGCGCGGACATCTGCGCGTGAAGGCGGTGGCCGCCCTGCATCGATGGCTGGCCCAGCAAGACTGGCGAAGCGACCTCACCATCCCCTTGCCGAAACCGACCCCGCTTTCCGAATAGGAAGCGGCTTCGAGACCGGGCCTCGAAAGCTCTCTTTCGCGGCTCCAACAACAAGAAACGGAACAACCTCAACAGCGGAGACAACAAACATGAAGACGATGAAATGGGGGGCTGCGGCCCTGGCCCTTGGCCTCGTGCATTTTTCAGCGCCGGCGCAAGCTGCTGGCGGCAAGACGCTCGAAACGGTCAAGGCACGCGGCGTGCTGAATTGCACCGGCCATGACGGCTCCTATCTCGGCTTTGCCGAGGTGGACGACAAGGGCAATTGGAAGGGCATGGACATCGACCTCTGCAAGGCAGTGGCCACGGCGGTGTTCGGCGATCCGACGAAGCTGAAGGTCGTCCCGATCAGTTGGGCGCAGCGCTGGCCGGCGTTGCAATCGGGCGATGTCGACATCATCATCAAGGCATCGGGCGGCACGCTCAGCCGCGACACGGAACTCGGGCTGCAGTTCTCCATGTCCTACTACCTCGGCACGACCAAGGTGATGGCGCACAAGGAACTCAATCTGAAGTCGCTCAAGGATGCCGCGGGTGGCACGATCTGCATTCCCGCCGGCACCTCGCAGGAACAGCAGGTCGCCGCCTACACGGCCAAGCTCGGCATCAAGCTCGAGCCGGTGCTCATCGAAAAGACCGAGGAACTCGAACAGGCCTATTTCTCGGGACGCTGCGATCTCTATGCGCAGTGGGGCCCGACGCTGGCCATCGCGCGCATCGCCAAGGGCAAGGTCGAAGACCATGTCATCCTGCCCGACGTGCTGGCGGTCGAGCCCGAAGTGATGATCATGCGGCAAGGCGACGACAATTGGGTTGACATCGCCAACTGGACGCTGAGCACGCTGATCTTCGCCGAGCAGGAAGGCATCACCTCCAAGAATGTCGACGAGATCAAGGCCAAGCCGACCTCGCCGCAAGTGGCCAAGTTCCTCGGCGTGACGCCAGGCATGGGCAAGGGTCTCGGGCTCTCCGACGACTGGGCCTACAAGGTGATCAAGAATGTCGGCAATTACGGCGAAATCTTCGATCGCGACCTCGGCAAGGGCTCGCCCTACAAGATGGACCGTGAGCTGACCAATTTGTGGAACAATGGCGGCGTCCTGTTCCCGCTGGTCATCGACTGATCCGCTCTTAAACACATCCCGCTCTAGGCTCTGCCCGGCTTTGCCGGGCGGAGCCGGCGACAATTCGGGAAAGATTGGTCAATGAGCAGCCTGCTGAGAAATCAGAAGGTCCGCAACGCGCTGTTGCAGCTTCTCTATGTCGGTTCGATCGCAGCGCTGGTGCTTGCCGGTGTCGTGATCGCACGGCGGAATCTGGCCGAGCAAGGGATCACCTCCGGCTTCGACTTCCTGTTCAAGTCGACGGGCTGGGACGTGAACTTCACGCTGCTGCCCGCCACGGCCAATGACCCCTATTGGTGGTTCTTCCTCATCGGCATCACCAACACGCTGTTTCTGGGGACCGTCGGCCTGATGCTGGCGACAACAGTCGGCACCATCGTCGGCCTGGCGCGGACCTCCACCAACGAATTGGCGCAGTTGCTCGGCCGCACCTATGTCGACATCTTCCGCAACATCCCGCTGATCCTGCAGGTGTTCTTCTGGTATGCGCTGATCACGCATTTGCCGACGCCGCGCGCCGCGCACGAAGCCTGGGGCTTTCTGCTCACCAGCCGCGGGCTCTACATCCCGTTTCCGAATGTCGGCGGAGTGGCAATGGCGCTGGCCCTGTTGGCCCTGGTCGCGGCCATAGCGCTGCCGCTCTGGCTGGGCAGCACATCGCGCCTGAGCCAGGCAATCGGCCAGCGCCGTACGATCCAATTCGCCGCCGTGGCGGCAGCGCTCGCTTGCACGGCGATCATTCTGGTGATCGGCCGCCTGCCCGACGCTCCGTTCATCGACTTCCCGGCATTGCAAGGCCTGAACCTCAGGGGTGGCCTGCGCATTCCGCCGGAGTTTTCCGCGCTGGCCATCGCCATCGCGATCTATGGCGGCTCCTACATCGCAGAGATCGTGCGCGGTGGCTTCCAGTCTGTCGGCAAGGGTCAGATGGAAGCGGCGCTCTCACTGGGGCTCAGCCCGTGGCGGGTGTTCACGTTGGTGCGGCTGCCGCTGGCGCTGCGCGCCATGTTGCCGATCCTGGCCAACCAGTATGTCTGGCTGATGAAGGCGACCACGATGGGCATTGCGGTGGGCTTCACGGATTTCTTCATGATCGTGGCGCTGACGATCAATCATTCCGGCCAGACCCTCGAAGTGATCGGCATCCTGATGGCGGGCTTCCTCGCCATCAACCTCTCGCTGGCCGCCCTGTTCAACCGCCTCAACAAGGCCATTGCCCTCAAGGGCAATCAGCTGAGGGGCTGAGCCATGGAGATTGTCGCTCCCCCGCCCCCGGAAAGCTCAAAGATCTGAGGCGACGCTTCTTCGCGACGCCGCTTCAGGCCGTGATGTCGCTGATCTCCCTGGCGATCATGGCTTTCATCGTCTGGAAGCTGCTGAACTGGGCGGTCTTCTCGGCTGTCTTCACCACCAGCGGCGGGCCCGAAGCCTGCCAGGCCGCGGCCGGGGCCTGCTGGTCGGTCATCGCGGCCAGGTGGCGCATCATCTTTTTCGGCCTCTATCCCTATGAGGAGCAATGGCGCTCGGCGCTGGCCTGCGTGGCCGTGGTGGTGATGACGGTGCTGAGCTGCATTCCAGCCTTCTGGACGGGCCGCCGCATCGCCCTGGTCTGGGGTGTCGGAACCACCGTCTTCTACGTGCTGATGAAAGGCGGCGTGCTCGGCCTGCCCTTCGTCGGCGAGGAAGCGTGGGGCGGGCTGGCGCTGACCCTGTTCATCTTTGTCACCACCTGCCTGATCGGCTTCCCGCTGGCGATCTGCCTCGCTTTGCTGCGCCGCTCGGAACTGCCCTGGATTTCCCGCACCACCGGCCTGATCATCGATGGGGTGCGCTCGCTGCCGCTGATCTCGATCCTGTTCACATTCGCCATCGTGCTGCCGTTCGCGCTGCCGCAATGGCTGCAGGGCGACAAGCTCTACCGGGTGATCCTGGGTTCGGCGCTGTTCTTCTCCGCCTACCAGGCGGAGATCGTGCGCGGCGGCATGCAGGGCGTTGCCAAGGGACAGGAAGAAGCCGCCATGGCGCTCGGCATGCGCTACTGGCAGCGCATCGGCCGCATTCTCTTGCCGCAGGCCATGCGCAACGCGCTGCCGGCGACGATCAACCAGTTCGTCATCTCGTTCAAGGAGACCTCGCTGGTGGTCATCGTCGGTTTCTTCGAGATTCTGGCTTCCGGCAATGCTGCCTACGGCACCGGCGAATGGCGCTTCGCCTATGTCGAGGTCTACGCCTTCATCGCCTTCATCTATTTCGTCTTCGTTTTCAGCCTGTCCCGCTACGGCGCCTTCCTGGAACGCCGCATGTCGGTCAGTGAACGCTAAGGAGGCGCGGACATGATTTCAGGCAAATCGACGCAACCGGCCGGACCCGCGCTCCGCATCGAAAATCTCGACAAATATTACGGGACGTTCCACGCGTTGAGAAAGGTGAACCTGTCCGTGGAGCGCGGCGAAAAGATCGTCGTCTGCGGTCCATCGGGCTCGGGCAAGTCGACCATGATCCGCTGCATCAATCGCCTCGAACAACATAACGCAGGTCGTATCACTGTGCTCGGCACAGAGCTCAACGACGATGTCGGCAACATCGACGAGATCAGGCGGGAGGTCGGCATGGTGTTCCAGCACTTCAACCTGTTTCCGCACATGACGGTGCTGGAGAACTGCATGCTGTCGCCGATGATCGTGCGCAGAAAGCCGCGCGCTGACGCCGAGGCAACCGCCCGGCGCTATCTGGAGAAGGTCCGCATTCCCGAACAGGCGATGAAGTTTCCCGGCCAGCTTTCCGGCGGCCAGCAGCAGCGGGTGGCGATCGCGCGGGCGCTGTGCATGCAGCCGCAGATCATGCTGTTCGACGAACCGACCTCGGCGCTCGATCCGGAAATGATTTCGGAAGTGCTCGACGTCATGGTGACGCTCGCCTCCGAAGGCATGACGATGATCTGCGTCACGCATGAGATGGGCTTTGCCCGAAGGGTCGCCGACCGGGTGGTCTTCATGGATGGCGGCGAGATCGTCGAGGAGGCGCCACCGGAAGAATTCTTCACAGCGTCCCGCAACGAGCGCACTCGACAATTCCTGTCGCAGGTGCTGGGTCATTGAACGGCATTTTTGAAGATGCAACGTTCAAGCAGCACACACATTCAGGGATTTCCATGACTGACCCCACAGCCGCGCTGCGCCAGATCCTCGGACCGAAAGGCTGGCTTTCGGGCGCCGATGCCGCGCCCTACCAGCGCGATTGGCTCAACCGCTATGGCGTCGCGCCGCTGGGCGTTGCACGCCCCGCGACAACCGTTGAAGTGGCCGCGGTCGTCAAGGCGTGCCGCGAGGCTGGGCTGGCGGTGGTGCCGCAAGGTGGCAATACCGGGCTTTGCGGCGGTGCCGTCGCGGAGCAGCCGAACGCGGTGATCGTCTCGCTGTCGCGCATGGCGGCGATCGGCGAACCCGATCTCGACAGCGGCTCGATCGTCGTCGAAGCGGGCGTCGTGCTTGCCGCGCTGCACGAGGCGCTGGAGCCGCATGGCCTGATGTTTCCCATGCATCTCGGCGCGGAAGGCAGCGCTGGGATCGGCGGCTTGATCGGAACCAATGCCGGCGGCAGCCAGGGGTTTCGCTATGGCATGATGCAGGACCTCGTGCTCGGCCTCGAAGTGGTGACACCGGACGGCACCGTGTGGGACGGACTGCGCGCGGTGCAGAAGGACAATGCGGGCTATCAGCTGCGCAAGCTGTTCTGCGGCGCGGAAGGAACGCTCGGCATCGTGACGCGCGCGGTGCTGCGGCTCTATCCGACGCCAAGGCAGCAGGCGAGCGCACTTCTCGTCATATCCGACTTTGCCGCTGCCGTTTCGTTCGGCGCCTACCTGCGCGGCGAGGCAGGGGAATTTCTGACCGGCGTCGAATTCTTCAGCGATGTCGGGCTGGAACTGGCGCTCAAGCACTTGCCCGATCTCGCCTATCAGTTGGAGACGCGGGGCGATGTCTACCTGCTCGTCGAACTGGCTTCCGGCTCTAGCCGCGTTCCGCTGGACGAGATCCTGAATTCGGCGTTGGAATGGGGAATGGAGCAAGGCCTGGTGCTGGATGGCGCGCTGGCGACGTCGGGCGCGCATCGGGCGCAGTTCTGGCGGCTGCGCGAGGAACAGCCGGAGGGGCAGCGTCTGGAAGGCGAACAGCTCAAGCACGACATCTCCGTGCCGCCGGGCGCGATCGGGCGCTTCGTCGAGGCCGGTGCAAAAATCTGCCATGAGATTCTGCCCGGCGTGCGGATCAACCCGTTCGGGCATCTCGGCGACGGCAACATCCACTACAATCTGTCGCCGCCGGAAGGCCGTGGCGATTTCGACGGCAAGGCCGGGCAGTTTGCCGAGGCACTGTCGGCGCTTGCCACGCAAATGGGCGGCAGCTTCGCGGCCGAGCATGGATTGGGCCGTGCCAAGATCGCCCTGGCCGAGCGCAATCGCGGTTTGGTGGAGCGGGAACTCATGGCGCGGCTGAAGAGCGCGTTCGATCCGCTGGGCACGATGAATCCCGGTGTTCTGGTGCGTTCGCCACAGTAAAGAAAAACTTTCGAATAGTCCGCATTTCTTGATTTCGCCCCGACCCGCCAGAGTGCAGGTATAAACCGAAGGGCAGGCTCGGTCCGCTTGCCGCCAGCTGTAAGGATATCGAAGCATGATCCGCAATGGCGGCCGCCTTCTTGTCGAATGCCTGATCGCTCTGGGCGCGAGCAAGAGCTTCGGCGTACCGGGTGAGAGCTACCTGGCCGTTCTCGATGCGCTGCATGACACAGAGGGAAAGCTGGACTATGTGCTGTGCCGCAATGAGGGCGGCGCGGCGTTCATGGCTTCCGCCTATGGCAAGCTGACGGGATCGCCGGGCATCTGCTTCGTGACGCGCGGCCCGGGCGTCACCAATGCCAGCATCGGCGTCCACACGGCCATGCAGGACAGTTCGCCGATGATCCTGTTCGTCGGCCAGGTCGGCACCGACATGAAGGGCCGCGAGGCTTTCCAGGAGATCGACTACCGGGCCGTTTACGGCACCGTCGCCAAATGGGCGGTCGAGATCGACGACGTCGCGCGCCTGCCGGAGATCGTCGCGCGGGCCTGGACCACCGCCTTGACCGGACGGCCTGGCCCCGTGGTGGTCGCGCTGCCGGAGGACATGCTGACCACGCTGACCGAAGCCGCTCCGCTCAGCGGGCCGGCAGCGATTTTCGAGCCGGCGCCGAGCGTGGATGCGATGGCTGCGGCATTCAAACTGCTAGCGGCTGCGGAAAAGCCGGTTCTGCTCATGGGCGGTGCCAACTGGACGGAGGCTGGACGTACGGCGCTGCAGGCTTTCGCCGAGGCGTCCGACATCCCGGTCGTGGCCGCCTTCCGCTATCAGGATCAGTTCGACAACCATTCGCTCGCCTTCGTCGGCGAGGCCGGTGTCGGCATGGTGGCGCATGTGAAGAAGCTGATCAGCGACGCCGATGTGATCCTGGCCGTCAATGTGCGCTTCGGCGAGATGACCACGGACGGCTATACGCTGCTGTCGGTGCCGCAGCCGCGCCAGAAGCTGATCCACGTCCATGGCTCCGACCGCGAGATCGGCAAGATCTATGTGCCTGTCATCGGCATCCATGCCGGCCCGAACGCCTTCGCCAAGGCTTTGACGCCGGTCAAGGGTACATGGGCGGAGTGGCGCGCGGCAGCGCGCAAGGCCTATGAAGGGACATTCGCGGCACCCGTCCAGCCGGGCCCGGTGGATATGGTGGCGGTCAGCGCCTGGCTGCGCGAGACCTTGCCCGCCGACGTCATCCTCACCAACGGTGCCGGCAATTTCACGGTATGGCCGAACAAGTTCTTCAAGTTCGGGCCACAGGCGCGGCTGCTCGCGCCGCAGTCCGGCGCCATGGGCTACGGCCTGCCGGCGGCGGTCGCGGCAAAAGTCGCGTTCCCGGAGCGCACCGTCGTCTGCTTTGCCGGCGACGGCGATTTCCAGATGAACTGCCAGGAACTCGGCACCGCCATGCAGGCGGGCGCGCAGCCGATCGTGCTGATCATCAACAACGGCATTTACGGCACCATCCGTGCGCATCAGGAGCGCCACTACCCGGCCCGCGTCTCCGGAACCTCGCTCGAAAACCCGGACTTCGTGGCGCTGGCGAAGGCCTATGGCTTCCATGCCGAGCGGGTCGAATCCACCGCGGATTTCGCCGCGGCCTTCGGGCGGGCACTCAGCTCGACGACCGGCGCCGTCCTCGACATCGCCATCTCGCCCGAAGCGCTGACGCCCCGGCAGACCCTCTCCCAGATGCGCGAAGCCGCGCTCGCTTCGCAGAAGGCCAAGGCATGACCTCCCGAACCGACGACATCCGTCTTGGCGCTGACATAGGCGGCACGTTCACAGACATCGCCCTCGATCTCCGGGGAACGCTGTTCTCGACCAAGGTGCTGACCAACTATGCGGCGCCAGAGCAGGCGATCCTCGACGGCATCGCCGTCGTCACGCGCGATGCCGGCATTTCGCCTGCCGAGATCGGCATCATCATCCACGGCACGACGCTCGCCACCAACGCCCTGATCGAACGCCGTGGCGCCAAGACCGCGCTGGTCACCACCGAAGGCTTCCGCGACGTGATCGAGATGCGGACCGAAAACCGCTTCGAACAATATGATCTGAACCTGCAGCTGCCGACGCCGCTCATCCCGCGCGAGCATCGCTTCACGGTGAAGGGCCGGATCGGCGCCGAAGGGCAGGAACTGCAGCCGCTCGATGAAGCCGCGCTGGAGGAGATTGCCGGACGGATCGCGGCCGGCGGCTTCGGTTCGGTGGCGATCGGCTTCATCCACGCCTACACAAATCCGGCGCATGAACGCCGCGCGCGCGAAATTCTGTCCCGCAAGCTCAGCATCCCGATTTCGATCAGCGCCGAAGTGTCGCCGCAGATGCGCGAATTCGAACGCTTCAACACGGTCTGCGCCAACGCCTATGTGCGGCCGCAAATGGCCGACTATCTCGCCCGCTTCCAGACACGGCTGAAGGAGATGGGCGCCGACTGCCCGGTCTTCATGATCCATTCGGGCGGCGGCCTGATCTCGGTGGAGACAGCTTCTGAGTTTCCCGTGCGCCTGGTCGAATCCGGCCCGGCCGGCGGCGCCATCTTCGCCGCCGATATCGCCAGGCGCTTCGGCCTGGAAAAGGTCGTCTCCTACGACATGGGCGGCACCACCGCGAAGATCTGCCTGATCGAGGACTTTGCGCCGCGCACGGCCAGAACCTTCGAGGTGGCGCGCACCTACCGCTTCTGCAAGGGCTCGGGCATGCCGATCTCTATTCCGGTCATCGAGATGATCGAGATCGGTGCCGGCGGCGGCTCGATCGCCTGGGTCGACGCCATGGGTCGCATCCAGACCGGGCCGGAAAGTGCAGGCTCGGAGCCGGGGCCTGCCTGCTACGGCCGCGGCGGCACGCGCCCGGCGATCACCGACGCTGACCTCGTGCTCGGCAAGCTCGATCCCGACAATTTTGCCGGCGGCGCGATCCGGCTCAACACGGCGGCGTCGGAACAGGCCATCCTGCGCGATGTCGGCGAGCGCCTGTCGCTCGATGCCATGTCGACGGCCTTCGGCATCTGCGAGGTGGTGGACGAGAACATGGCCAATGCCGCCCGCGTCCACGCGGTCGAGAACGGCAAGAACATCTCCGACAATCTGATGATCGCCTTTGGCGGCGCTGCCCCGCTTCACGCGGCAAGGCTGTGCGAAAAACTCGGCATCGAACGCTGTATCGTCCCCAAGGGCGCCGGCGTCGGGTCGGCGATCGGCTTCCTCAAGGCGCCATTCGGTTACGAGGCGCTGGCGTCGAAGCTGACCCGCCTGTCGCGGTTCAAGCCGGCCGAGGTCAACGCCTTGCTCGGCGACCTCAGAGCATCAGCCGAAAGCTTCGTGCGCAGCGGCGCCAGCGGCAGCATCACCTGCGAGATCACCGCCTTCATGCGTTATGCCGGCCAGGGCTGGGAAATCCCGGTGCTGCTGCCGGACAAGCCGTTCGGCGACGATGCCATCACCGGGCTCAAGGAGCTGTTCGAGGCGAACTACCAGCGCTTCTTCGGCCGCGCCATAGAAGGGCTCGACGGGTTGGAGATCGAGATCGTCACCTGGTCGGTCAAGGCGACGGATATAAGGCCCGATGTTGCCAGGCACGAACTGACGGCCGGCACCCGAACCAGCCAGCCGCCCACGACCCGCGCAGTGTTCGATCCGGCAAGCGGCGAGCCGCAGACCTATGGCATCGTCGAACGCGAGGCGCTGTGCGCCGGCGACCGCGTCGCCGGGCCTGTGGTCATCGTCGAACGCGAGACGTCCACCGTCGTCACCACCAGCTTCGACGCCGTCATCCAGAGCGACGGCGCCATCCTTCTGATCCGCAAAGGCAGCCAGTCATGAGCGACATCGGCGATATCCGCATGCAGGTGATGTGGAACCGGTTGATCTCGGTGGTCGAGGAGCAGGCGCTGACCTTGCTGCGCACCGCCTTCTCGACCTCGGTGCGCGAGTCCGGCGACCTGTCGGCCGGCGTGTTCGATCCGCGGGGCCAGATGCTGGCGCAGGCGGTGACCGGCACGCCCGGCCACGTCAACACCATGGCCGAGGCGGTGCTGCATTTCATGAACGAGATCCTGCGCGAGGCCATGTTCGAGGGTGACACCTATGTCACCAACGATCCTTGGTTGGGCACGGGCCATCTGCACGACATCACCATGGTGTCGCCGTCCTTCCTGAACGGCGAGCTGGTGGCCTTCTTCGCCTGCACCGCGCATGTCGTCGATGTCGGCGGGCGCGGCTTCGGCGCCGACGCCAAGTCGGTCTACGAGGAAGGCATCCAGATCCCGATCATGAAGTTCGCCGAGAAGGGCAAGGTCAACCTCGACCTCGTCCGCATCCTGCGCGCCAATGTCCGCGAGCCGAACCAGGTGGTCGGCGATTTCTATTCACTCGCCGCCTGCAACGAGGTCGGTCATCGCCGTCTTGTCGACATGATGAAGGAGATCGGGCTCTCCTCGCTCGACGGGCTCGGCGACTTCATCTTCTCGCGCACACGAGACGCCATGCTCGAACGCATCAAGGCGCTGCCGAAGGGCAGCTGGTCGAACGAACTCGTCACCGACGGCTACGACGCGCCGGTCAAGCTGGCGGCAAAAGTGTCGGTCCGCGACGACCATGTCGAGGTCGATTTCACCGGCACCGACCCGATGAGCCGATGGGGCATCAATTGCCCGATCATCTACAGCAAGGCCTATGCCTGCTACGCGCTGAAATGCGTGGTGGCGCCCGACATTCCCAACAACGCCGCCTCGCTCGCCTTCTTCACGGTGACGTCGCCGGTCAACATCCTGAACGCGGTGCGGCCAGCACCTGTGGCGCTCAGGCACATTTTCGGCCACATGGTCCCAGACCTGGTGCTGGGCGCGATCTCCCAGGCCTTGCCGGGCAAGATCCTCGCCGAAGGCGCCGGCGCGCTGTGGAACATCCACATCTCGGTGCGGCCGGTCACGGGCGGCCAGGGCCGCCGTGCCGAAGTGCTGATGTTCAACTCCGGCGGCATGGGCGCGCGCCCTGGCCTCGATGGCCTGTCGGCGACGGCTTTCCCGTCCGGCGTCCACACGATGCCGATCGAGGCGACGGAGCACACCGGGCCGATCGTCATCTGGCGCAAGGAGCTGCGGCCGGACTCCGGCGGCGACGGCGAATTCCGTGGCGGCCTCGGACAGGTGATCGAGATCGAGGCGATCGAGGGCCATGAGTTCGACTTCTCGGCGATGTTCGACCGCGTCAATCACCCTGCCCACGGACGCAATGGCGGCGAGCCTGGAGTGGCCGGCGTGGTCAGACTGGACGACGGCACGCAGATGCGGCCCAAGGGCTGGCAGCACGTTCCGGCCGGCCGGCGGCTGATCCTGGAATTGCCGGGCGGCGGCGGCTATGGCGATCCGGCCAAACGCAGCACCGAGGCGCGGGCGAACGACCGCTCCAAGCAATACATTTCGGAGAACGGCAAATGAGCTACATTGCCTCGCGCCTGTCGGCGGTGAAGCCTTCGGCTTCCATGGCGGCATCGCAGGCCGCCAAGGCCCTGCGCGCCAAGGGCGTCGACGTGATCGATCTCGGCCTGGGCGAACCGGATTTCCCGACGCCCAGCCACATCATCGATGCCGCCCATGTCGCTGCCAAGGCCGGACAGACGCTCTACACGGGTGCTGCCGGCACGGCCGAGGTGCGCGAAGCCATCGCCGGCAAGTTCCGCCGCGAGAACGGGCTGGATTACACGGCCGATGACATCGTGGTGGCCAACGGCGCCAAGCAGATCATCTTCAATGCGCTGATGGCAACGCTGGAGAGCGGCGACGAGGCGATCCTGCCGGCGCCCTACTTCGTCTCCTATCCGGAAATGGTGAAGCTGCTCGGCGGTACGCCTGTCACCGTCGAATGCCCGGAGACATCGGGCTTCCGCTTGACACCAGACGTGCTGAAGAAGGCCATCACGCCGAGGACGAAGTGGCTTTTCCTCAATATGCCGGGCAACCCGTCTGGCGCAGTTTACTCCGAGGCCGATCTCAAGGCGCTCGGCGCGGTTCTCTCGAAGCACCCGCAAGTGCTCATCCTCTCCGATGAGATCTACGAGCATATCCTCTTCGACGGGCGCGAATTCGTTTCCTTTGGTAAGGCCTGCCCGGAACTCAGGGACCGCACACTGATCGTCAACGGCGTCTCGAAGTCCTATGCGATGACCGGCTGGCGTGTCGGCTACGCGGCCGGACCGGCGCCGCTGGTGAAGGCGATGTCGACGATCCAGAGCCAGTCCTGCACCTCCGTCTGCTCGATCGCGCAGGCAGCGACGGTGGCCGCGCTCAACGGCCCGCAGGACGAGGTGGCGCGCTTCCGGCAAGCCTTCGAGGCGCGCCGTGATCTTGTCGTCGATGGGATCAGGAAGATCAACGGCCTGACGCTGTCACCGCCGGACGGCGCCTTCTACGCCTATATCGGCTGCGCCAGCCTGATCGGCCGCAAGACGCCCGGGGGTGTCGTGCTGGACAACGATGCGGCGGTGGCAAACTATCTTCTCACCGAAGGCCGCGTGGCGTCGGTGCCGGGTGCCGCCTATGGACTTTCGCCCTATTTTCGTATCTCGACCGCGACCAGCGAAGAGGTGCTGACCGAGGCGATCGCGCGGATCAACGCCGCCGTCGCGCAAGTGGAGTAGATGATGCCGCATTATGACCGTATCCTGATCACCGGTGCTGCAGGCCGCCTCGGCTCGGAACTGCGCAAGGGGCTGGTGCCGCTGGCGAAGACGATCCGGCTGGCGGGGCGTGAACCGTTCGGCGATCTCGCGCCGCACGAGGAGGAAGCTGTCTTCGACCTCGCCGACATGGAAGCCACGATCGCTGCGACCAAGGATTGCGACGCCATCGTGCATTTCGGCGGCGCACCGCTCGAATGCGAGTGGCAGATGATCCTCGATTCCAGCATCCGCGGCTCCTACCATATCTATGAAGGCGCCCGGAAACACGGCGTGAAGCGCGTGATCTACGCCTCCTCGGTGCATGCCATCGGCTATCACGAGGTCGAGGCGCATATCGGCGTCGACGCGCCAGTGCGGCCCGACAGCCTCTACGGCGTGTCGAAGAATTTCGTCGAGAGCCTCAGCCGGCTCTACTGGGACAAGTTCGGCATCGAGACGGTGTGCCTGCGCATCTTCTCGTCTTTCCCCGAACCGGCGGACCGCCGCATGCTGTGGTCCTACCTCTCCTTCGCCGATTGCGTGCGCCTGGTCGAGGCAGCGCTGACCGCGCCGCGCGTCGGCCACACGATCTCCTTCGGCATATCCGACAACAAGCTGAAGATGGTCGACAACAGCGGCGCCAACCATCTGGGTTTCGTCCCACAGGACAGCGCCGAACCGTTCCGCGCCGCGGTCGAAGCCAAGACCCCCATTCCCGATCCGAAACGGCCGTCGGTAAAATATCTCGGCGGCTGGTTCTGCGAACTTGGCCACCCGGATGACAAGCCGGCGTGACGGCAGGATGATGCGCCGTCCGGGTATTTCTCCGACATGCCGCCGATCTGTCCGTCATCTCCTCCGTGCCGCGGTGACCTTGCCTCGCCTCTGACAAGGGAGCCGCAGCACCGAAGCATGCTTCATCCCCATTCACCTGAACCTACTCGAAGGAATAGGTGAAACCTTCCTTGGAGGCGCCAACGGTGACCTTTGTCATCTTTTCGCCCGCAAGCGACCGGTTGAGCACGCCGCGGCTCAATTCCGGCAAGAGCGTGTTGGTCAGGATGGCATCGATCATGCGTCCGCCGGATTCGATCTCGGTGCAGCGGGCCTTGACCAGATCCATGACACCGTCGCCGATCACCAGTTCCGCATCGTTGGTCGCCCGCAGCCGGCGCGCGATCTTGGCGAACTGGTGACGGGTGATGGCCTCGATCATGGAATCCGAGAGCGGGTAATAAGGAATGGTCACCACCCGGCCGAGGAAGGCCGCAGGGAAGACTTTCAGCAGCGGGGCGCGCAAGGCGGTGTCGAGATCGTCGAGCCCGGCCCGCAGCGTACCATTTTTGGTGCGGTCCATGATGACCTCGGAGCCGACATTCGAGGTGAGCAGGATCAGCGTGTTCTTGAAATCGATCCGGCGGCCCTCGCTGTCGTCCATCATGCCTTTGTCGAAGACCTGGAAGAAGATTTCGTGCACGTCGGGATGCGCCTTCTCGACCTCGTCGAGCAGGATGACCGAATAGGGTTTTCTGCGCACGGCCTCGGTCAGGATGCCGCCCTTGCCGTAGCCGACATAGCCGGGCGGTGCGCCCTTCAGCGTCGAGACGGTGTGTGCCTCCTGGAACTCGGACATGTTGATCGAGATCAGGTTCTGCTCACCGCCATAGAGCGTTTCGGCCAGCGCCAGCGCGGTTTCGGTCTTGCCGACGCCCGAGGGGCCACAGAGCAGGAACACGCCAACCGGCTTTTCCGGCGCGCCGAGGCCGGCGCGGCTGGTCTGCACGCGTTTGGCGATCATCTCCATGGCGTGATCCTGGCCGACGACCCGCTCCGAAAGCGTGGTGGCGAGCTTGAGCGCCTTTTTCGGTCTGGCTGGACAGCATCCGTCCCGTCGGGATGCCGGTCCAGTCCTGAACCACGGCCGCCACGGCATTGCGGTCGACGGACGGCAGGATGAGCGGTGTTTCGCCTTGCGCCTCGGCCAGCTCGGCCATCAGTTCGCGCAACCGGGCAAGGTCGGCCGCCGGATCTGACGGCGCAGGATCGGCAGCCGCCGGCGCCCCGGCCTTGGCTTTGGCCGCCTTGGTCTTCGCCGTTTCCGCCTTCGCCGTTTCAGTCTTGGGCGGCTCAGTCTTGGGTGGCTCGGTCTTGGACGGCTCAGTTTGGGGCACCTTGGTCTTTTCCGCGTCCGCCGCTGCCGTTTCGGTATCGGCCTCGGCGGTCGCCGCCGCATCGAGCGGCACGCCCTCGCCGCGCAGCCGGGCGCGCAATTCGAGGATCTCGGCGACGAGCGCCTTTTCACGATCCCAACGCTGCTGCGCGGCGGCCAGGGTGACCTCGCTTTCGGCAAGCCCGGTCTCGACACGGGCCTGCCGGTCAGTCACCTCGATGCCGATCGCCGCCTCGCGACCGATGATGCCGCGCTCGACCTCCAGCGCCTGGCGGCGGCGCAGGATGTCCTCGACCTCGGCCGGCGTGGCGTGCTGCGATATGGCGACACGCGCGCAAGCGGTGTCGAGGAGGCTCACTGCCTTGTCAGGCAGTTGCCGTGCCGGGATGTAGCGATGCGACAGGCCGACCGCCGCCTCGATCGCCTCATCCAGTATCTGCACCTCGTGATGCTTCTCCAGCACCCCGGCCACGCCGCGTAACATGAGGACGGCCACCGCCTCTGACGGCTCGTCGATCTTGACCACCTGGAAACGGCGGGTCAGCGCCGGGTCCTTCTCGATGTGCTGCTTGTATTCGGCCCAGGTCGTTGCCGCGATGGTGCGAAGTTCGCCCCGCGCCAGCGCCGGTTTCAAGAGATTGGCCGCGTCGCCGGTGCCTGCCGCGCCGCCGGCGCCGATCAGCGTATGGGCTTCGTCGATGAACAGAATGACCGGCGTTTCGGACGATTGGACCTCATCGATGACGGCCTTCAGCCGTTTTTCGAATTCGCCCTTCACGCTGGCGCCCGCCTGCATCAATCCGACATCGAGCATGCGCACGCTGACGCCTTGCAGCGTCGGCGGCACGTCGCCTTGGGCGATACGCAAGGCAAAGCCCTCGACGACCGCGGTCTTGCCGACCCCGGCCTCACCGGTCAGGATCGGGTTGTTTTGCCGGCGTCGCATCAGGATATCGACGATCTGCCGGATCTCCGGATCACGGCCGACGACGGGGTCGATCTTGCCGTCGCGGGCGCGCTGGGTCAGGTCGGTGGCGTATTTGGCCAGCGCCGAATCCCCGCCCGGCCCTCGTTTCATCGGCGTTTCTGTGGCGGGCGTCGCCGGAGCGGCGCCGGCTTCGAGCGAGCCTTCCGTGACATCGGCGAACCGCGAGATGACGGCGTCGGCGTCGATCTTGTCAAACTCGCCGCTGATCTTCGACAACAGGCCTTCCAGCACCGGCGTCTTCAGGCAAGCAAGCAGAATATGCGCGCTGCGGACTTCCTCGACGCCGAACTCGAGCGTCGCCAGGTTCCAGGCTTCCTGGATGGCATGGAAGATATGGTCGGAGAATTCCTCGATCGATGTCGCGCCATAAGGCAATTTGTCGACGGCGCGGGTCATGTCGGCCGTGAGCCGGCTCGCATCCACGCCAGCATCGGCGATGATCATCTGCACATCCGAGCGGTCGGACAGCACCAGTTGCTCGATGAAATGGACCAGTTCGACATAGGGATTGCCGCGCAGTTTGGCGGTGTCGGCAGCAGCCTTGAAGGCGCGGACACCCACAGGATTGAGCTTGCCGACCAGTTCCTTGCGCTTGAAAGTCTGCGATGACCGGCGCTGTTCCATCGAACGTGCTCCTGCGATCTGCCGATAACGTGCCACATAAGGCGTCACTTGACAAAGCGCGTGATGGACCGATGTCGGGATGCCCGGTTTAGCCGGCTCCTTTCCATTTGTGGAAAGTCCCGCATTACAGGCTGGAAACAGCCACGAAATTGAATGCCTCTCCGCAATGCGGTTCGCATGCAGCTTTGGCAATCATACCACGGATTTCGGCCCTCGAGAGCGATCGCATTTAGCTTCTGTTAATTTTTGAGCAGTCGTTGAATTGTGGTAAAGTGCAACCGTGTGATAACGTCGCGTCACTTACGGTTTGAGGCCGGTCGCTGGGGGTTTGTGTGCTTGATGTCGCACTCTGGCTTAGTCCGCTCGACGGTGGAAATCCGTCAGGGGAGGATTTGCGCAACGACCCGGCTTTTCATGAGCTGGAGCGCCTGACGGAGCCGGAGATCAAGGTCGTCCACGACGGCAACAACAAGCCCACGTCGCAAAGCACCATTCCGGTCGACTGGTCCGCCGTACTGGCAAAGGCGGCGGAATTGCGCGCGCATGGCCGCGACCTGCGCCTGCTCGTCATCGTCACGCGCGCGCTGGCCAATGAGGAAGGGCTAGCCGGGCTCGCGCAGGGTCTGACCCTCATTGCGCTAACCTTCGACCAGCATTGGGAAACCATGCATCCGGCCCTGCGGCCCAACGCTGCGCCGCGCGATGCCGCCTTGCGCCGCATCAACGCGCTGCTCGACCTGCAGAATGGTCAGGACGGGTTGTTGGCGAACCTGCGGCAGATGATCTTCTTTACGCCACGCTCGATCGGGCCGATCAGCGGACGCGACCTGGAACAGAGCGCGCTCGACGACCGTGTCATGCTCCAGGAAGCCGCCTCTGGCTTGAACACGGCGGAAAAGGCCGCGCTGGTCAGTGCGCACGGACAATTGCTGAACCGGGTGCGTGCCGGATGCGCGGCGCAGGCGGATCAGGCCGGTGCGGAGATGGTCGCGCTCGTCGCCGACGCCCGGGCAGCGATCGCGGCCCTTGATGCGGTCGAAACCGCCCTCAACGCTCGCCTCGAGGGCGGTGGCGCTCCTGTTCCGGAATTAAAACGGTTTCTGCAGCGTTTGCTGACGACCCTCGAACGGAACGCGGCAGCCGGCGCCGTGGCGAATGGCGCGGCCAAGACGCCCACCCCGGCAGAACCGGCAACGTCTGCTCGAAACGGTCATGGAGCCGATACTATGGCAAGTGCGGCAAGCTACACGGAGACCAGCACCGGGCTTCCCGACCGGATCTCCTCGCGCGACGACGTGGTGAAGTGCCTCGACCTGGTCGTCGCCTTCTATGACCGCACCGAACCGTCGAGCCCGATCCCGCATCTGGCGCGGCGCGTGCGCCGCATGGTGCACATGGATTTCGTTGAACTGATGGAAGATCTCGCCCCGTCGGGGCTGAAGGAATTCCGGCTGCTTGCCGGCGTTCCCGATGTCAAGAAGACGGCTCAGAAGGATGAAAGGTAACAGCACATGCCAGCCGAAAGCAAAGCGAAGGTCATCGAACGAAATCGCGCGCCGCGGGTGCAGATCGCCTACGATGTGGAAACCTACGGCAGCCCGACGACGATCGAATTGCCGTTCGTCATGGCCGTGATGGCCGACCTTTCCGGTGCTTCGCAGACCAGGGAAGCGTCAAAATCGGTGCTGGACCGGGCCTTTGTCGAGACCGACGCGAACCGCTTCCCCAAATTCATGGAGGCGCTCGGGCCCCGCGTCAAAGCCCGGGTGAAGAACACGCTGCCGCAGGCCGAAGGCCAGGAGCGCGACGAGGAACTGGCGCTCGATCTAACCTTCACCAAGATGGGTGATTTCGCTCCCGACAAGATCGCCGAGCAGGTGCCGCAACTGGCCGAGATTCTGAAGATGCGTCGCCAGCTCGAGGAATTGCTCGGTTTCATGGATGGTCGCGTCGACGCCGAAAAGCGCATCGCGCAGCTTCTGAACAACGAGCCGTTGCTTGGCAAGATCGCCAACCAGGCGCTCGCCGACGACGACAAGGCAGGGGAGTAAACCATGGCCGAACAGCAAAAGACTGCCGCCGTCGCCGAGGCCGAAGCCATCGACCTTGGAGAATTCAGCGGGCTCCTCGAGAAGGATTTCAAGGTCAAGAAGGACGACAGCGAGAAGCTGCAGCAACTCGTGCGCAATCTTGCGCTCGCGGCGCAATCGCGTTCCGAGACCACGACCATCTCGTCCAATGCGATCAAGTCGATCAAGTCGCTGATCGCGGGCATCGACAAGATGCTGACTGCACAGGTCAACGAAATCCTGCACGCACCGGAAGTGCGCGAGATGGAAGGCACATGGCGCGGCCTCTGGTATCTCGTCAACAACACCGAGACGGATCAGAAGCTGAAGATCCGGGTGATGAACATTTCCAAGGAGCAGCTGGCCGACACGCTCGAAGACTATGAAGGCCAGATGTGGGACCAGAGTCCGATCTTCAAGAAAGTCTATACGGACGAGTATTCGATGCTGGGCGGCGAACCGATCGGCTGCGTGATCGGCGCCTATGAATTCTCCAACCACCCGCGCGATGTCGGCCTGCTGCGCAACATCTCCGGCATCTGCGCCTCGGCGCACACGCCGTTTATCGCAGCCGCCTCGCCCCGCCTGTTCCGCATGGACAGCTGGCAGGAATTGCCCAACCCGCAAGACCTGCAGCAGATCGTCTCCAACCCGGCCTATGCCTCGTGGCAGTCGCTGCGCGAGAGCGAGGACGCCCGCTATATCGGCCTGACCATGCCCCGCGTCCTGGCCAGGCTGCCCTATGGCACCGATACCGTTCCGGTAAAGGGCTTCACCTTCGAGGAAGAGGTGCACGGCGATCACAACAAATATGTCTGGATGAACGCCGCCTTCCCGATGGGCGTCAACATCAACCGCAGCCACAAGCTTTTCGGCTGGGGCACGCAGATCCGCGGCGTCGAGAATGGCGGCACGGTGCTCAATTTGCCGGTGCACAGCTTCCCGACCGACGATGGCTCGATCGCGATGAAATGCCCGACCGAGGTCGCCATCGACGACCGGCGCGAGGCCGAACTGGCCAAGCTCGGCCTGATGCCGATCCTGCACCGGAAAAACACCGATCTGGCGGCCTTCATCGGCGCTCATTCGCTGCAGGACGACGAGACGCGGGCGGGCCGGCTGGTCGACCCCGATGCGCAGTCGAACGAAAGGCTGAGCGCCAACCTGCCTTATCTCTTCCCGGTTTCGCGCTTCGCGCACTATCTCAAGGCGATCGCGCGCGACAAGGTCGGTTCGTTCAAGGAGCGCTCCGACATGCAGATCTGGCTGACCGAGTGGATCAACCGCTACGTGCTGGCCAACCCGGCCTTCGCCGACGACAAGGCGCGCGCCAAGCGCCCGCTTGCCGCGGCCGAGGTCCAGGTGGACAGCGTCGAAGGGCGGCCGGGCTACTACAACGCCCGCTTCTATCTGCGCCCGCATTACCAGTTGGAAGGCATCAACGCCTCGCTGCGGCTGGTATCGGAACTGCCGTCCGTGAAGACCTGATTTGCAGCAACCTGACCTTGTTTCGTTTGAAAGCGGTGGAGAGAGACAATGCCAATGAAGATCGATGGTTTTCTGAAGGTTCCCGATATCAAGGGCCCAAGCACCCGCGACGGCCACTCCGACGAAATCGAAATCCATGGCGTCGACTACAAGATGGTCGCACCCTATGACCCGAATTCGCTCTCACGCCGTGGGCGCGTGTCGATGGGCATGATCAAGTTCATCAAGCACTACGACAAATCCTCGCCCTACCTGAAAAAGGCACTGTTCGAGAACAAGGCGCTCGATGAAGTGGTGTTCTCGGCCCGACGGACCATCGATGGCGAGACCAAGGACTATCTGGTCGTCACGCTCACCGACGCCTCGATCATGGAATACGACATGTCGCAGGCCGAGGATGAGGAAGACCTGATCCAGGAAGAGGTCAGCTTCGCCTACAAGAAGATCAAGTTCGTCTATGACGGCAATGATGAAGCCGAAATGGATGTCTATGTCGGCAAGTGAGGTTCGGCGGCCCGGCGCGGGCAAGCAACAGATCGCGGGCAGCCTGCGGGCGAAAAGCGAGGCGGTCCAGCCGTCGCTGTGGGATCGCCTCGTCAACGACCTGCCGGGCCTGACCTCGGAGATAGACGGGCTGCGCCATGTCCTGTTGGACGAGCTTGGCGCGGACCGTCTCGACAGCCTCGTTGCCGGCAGTGCACGGACCATCGATGCCGATGCGGAGCTGACGCCCGATCAGAAACGGCGTCTGCATCGCCTGGCCTTTCAGACCCAGCACCGCGTCGAGATCGAAAGCCGCGGCGTGGTGGTATCGGCGCGCGTGCTCAGGGAAGCGGTGCGGCGCGACATCGAGGCGCTGTTCAACACCGAGCGCTTCGAGGCCACGCCGCTGCTGTCCGACCTGGAGAATGAGCAAATGGCGGACAATCCGCCGTCGCTCGCCGATTTTCCGGAGGTGCGTCGAAGCGTGGTCAATTACGGCGTGCCGTCCTTCTCGGGGCGGTCATCGCGCGACTTTGACCGCGACGTTCTGGCGCGCGAGATCCGCTCGGTGCTCGCCACTTTCGAGCCGCGCCTGCAGGAAAGTGCGACGAAGGTTACCGTCACCCTGGGCGACAAGACCGTGGGGCTGAAGATCGAGATCGATGCCGTGCTGATCATGACGCCCACACCGGAACGCATGCGCCTGCGCACGACGATCAATCTCGACAACGGCTTGGCGCGGACCGAAATTAGGGACGCCTGAGATGGATCGCGTCTTCGTCGAATATTACGAGGAGGAACTGACCCACATCCGCGGCCTTGCGGCGGAATTCGCCGACATGCATCCGGCGGTGGCGCGCAACCTTTCCCTCGATACGGTGCCCTGCCCGGATCCTTATGTCGAACGGCTGCTGGACGGTGTCGCCTTCCTCGCCGCGCGCACCCGGCTGAAAGTCGACGCCGAGCGCTCGCGATTTTCGCGCAGCGTGCTCGAAGTCCTCTACCCCGATCTGGTCACGCCGGCGCCCGCGACGGCGATGGCCGTGCTGAAACCCGGCCAGCAGGTGCAGACCATGCCCGCCGGCCATGTCGTCAAGCGCAACACGCGGCTGGTCTCCAGCCTGCAGCCCGGCCTGTCGACGCGCTGCACCTTCTCCACCGCGCAGGACATGACCCTGTGGCCGATAGCCATCACCTCAGTCAGCTATTTTCAGGATCGCAGTGCGCTGGCCGCGGCCGGCATAGGGCCGATCGGCGGCACCGGCGGCGAGGCGGCACTGCGTCTGGCGGTGACGCGGACTGGAAAAGGCAAACTCGACGAATTGGCGCTCGACCAACTCGACCTCTATTTTGCCGGACGCACCAAGGCACCGCTTCTGTTCGACGCGATTTTCGGCGCCTGCGTGGCTGTCGGCGCACGACCGGAAGGCAAGACCAATCGGCTGTCGCCCTTGCCGGCGCCCGAAATGGTCGGCATCAGCGACGACGAGGCCTTGATGCCACGTACCCGCCCGACATTCGAAGGGTACCGCCTGCTGCGCGAATATTTCATCATGCCGGAGCGCTTTCACTATGTGCGGGTTCTGGGGCTGCAGCCGGTGGTGCGCCAATGCGAGGCCGGACTGGAGATCATCCTCCTGTTCCGCCGCCCGGTGCCCGAACTCGCCGACCTGACGCCAGCGGATTTCGAACTTTTCGCGACGCCGATCATCAATCTGTTCGAGCGTGAGTGCAACGTCGTCGAGCTCGATCAGCGCAAGACGCGGCAGGTGCTGCACGCTGACCGGACGCGGGCGCGCGACTTCGAGATCTATCGTGTCCTGCGCGTCGAGGATGCCGACAGTGAAGGCAGCGACGCCGAGATACCGGAGCTGTTCAGCCTCGGGCAGAACCGTGGCAGCGGCTGGGTCTATTCGACAGAACGGCGCCCAAGGCGGGCAACGGAGGATGAACGGCGCGACGGCCTGACCCGCACATCATACACCGGGGATGATGTTTTCCTGGCCGTATCCAGACCGCTCGCAAGTCCCGCGAACCGGCCGTTGAAGCGTCTCGACATCATGGCGCTTTGCACCAACCGCGACCTGCCGATCCTTGATGACAATCCGACCTTGACGCTCGAGGCCGGTGACCCGGTCGAATCCGTTCGGCTGCTCGGTGCGTTGCGTCCGCCGCAGCCGGCCATCCCCGCGGCGCTGCCTGCCGGGGCCAATGGCGAATCCCGGGCCGACGATCTCGCCTGGCGAATGGTGGCGCAGCTGGCGCTCAATTTCTTGAGCCTCGCCAAGGAAGGCCGCGGTGTCGACCCCCTGCATGCGCTGCTCGATCTGTACGCCGACCGCGGCGATCCGAGCCTTGCCCGCAACGTGCATTCGATCGTGCGCATCGACTCGCGCTCGGTGATCGAACGGCTGCAGATCGACGGGCCGATGTGTTTCGGGCGTGGCACGGAAGTGACGCTGCATGTCGATCAGTCAGTGCTGGCCGGGCAAAGCACCTTGCTGCTTTCGGCCTTGCTGGCGCGGCTGTTTGCCCGTCATGCCGGAATAAACGGCTTCGTGCGGACCCGCACGCGGCTGCTGCAGAAGCAGGAGGATGTGCCATGGCCGATGACGCCCGGCAATCGCTACCTGATCTAGACAGGACACCTGATCTGGACAAGATCGGCCCGGACTGGGCCGAAGCTCCCTCCGAAGCGTTCGACTTTTTCGAACTGCTGCGCCGTCTCGAACAACGGGGCGGCCTGTTCGGCCATTCCGGACGCCCCGACCGCGAGCCGGCAAGGCTCGGCCAACATGTGCGGCTGGCCTTTTCCGCGCGCGACCTGGTGCAGTTCCGCGAAGCCAGCGACAAGGCGCCGGCCCGGGTCACGGTCGCAAATCTCGGCCTGTTGGGGCCTGAGGGCCCAATGCCGCTGCATCTGACGCGCTGGGTGCTCGACCGCCTGTCGCAGCGCTGGTTCGCCGGCGCCGACGCGCAGCAGACCAGCGACACGACATTCGTGGATTTCGTCAACATCCTTCAGCACCGCATGATTGCCCTCTACTACCGGGCCTGGGCCGACGCGCATCCGGCGGTCCAGGTCGAGCGCGCGGTCGGTGGCCGCGTTCGCGCCATGCTTGAAGCGATGGCGGGGATCGGACTTCCCGGCACCCAAAATCCCGATCTCGACACCGTCAAGCTCCGCCAGGCCGCGTCGCTCGCCAGTCAGGTCGACGGCCCCGAACGGCTGACGCTGTTCCTGGCGGAAGCGTTCAAGGTGCCGGTTCAAATTAAGGAGTTCATCGCCGCCTGGATAACCATACCAACCGGGCTGCAGACCCGCCTCGCCAAAGCCTATGCGGGACTGGGCAAAGGGGCGACGATCGGCCCGCGCGTTTTCAGCCGCCAAAGCAGGATCGAACTGCGCGTCGGCCCTCTCGGTTTCGAGGAGTTCAAGGCGTTCCTGCCGGGCGGCTCGCGCCTCAAGCTGTTCAAGCAGGCCGTCCGCGACATGGTCGGGGAATCACTCGACGTCGACCTGCGCATCGTGCTGGCGCGTGAAGCCGTGCCGCCGCCCCGTATCGGAGCGGTCCAACTCGGCCGGACCGCCTGGCTTGCGCGGCCCGCCGAAAGGGGCGATGCTGACGATCTGCGGCTGCGGACAATTGTCGGATGGCGGCCGGAAATGGCGGGGGTCGCGGCATGAGCCTGCTGCTGACGCTGGAGCAAGGGCCACGCACCCAGGCGGTACGGCAGACCCGGCTGGACGAGGGCGAGCTGGTGATCGGCCGCAGCGCGGACGCAGGCTGGCAGATCAACGATCCCGACATGTTCGTTTCCCGCGCCCATTGCAGGATCACGGGCGGGCGAGACGGCTATTTCGTCACCGACACGTCGAGCAGCGGGCTGTACATAAACGACTCCGACAGCCCGCTTGGTGCCGGCCAGTCGACGCGCCTTCAAAGCGGCATGCGGCTGAGGCTTGGCGACTATGTCGTCCATGTCGACCTGCAGACGCCAACCGCCCAGGCACAGCCAGCCAGCCAGCCGGTTCCGGAACGCCTGCCGCCGGGATCGCGGGCGCCGCTGAACATCGGCAGTGACGACTTCTTTTCCGCCAAGATCGAGGAAGAGCCGCGACGGCCACGGCCGGCCGATCTGCCGAACCCGTTCGAGCAGCCGGTTGCGGGCGCGTTCGAACGTGCCGCCTCCAGCCAGCGCAGCTCGCCTGCCTTCGATGACCCGTTCAGCCTCGACCCGGTTTCGACGCCTGTGTCGAAAGACGCCGCCGCTTACCGCGAACCCGGCGGCGCGGCGAGCCAGACGGACCCATTCAGCCTCGACCCTGCGCCGTCCCTCGGCCGCGGTGCCCAACTCGCTCCGGGAAAGCCGTCCGATTTCAGTGATGATTTTGCTTTCGGGCCAGCCGCCACAGCCGGTTCGGCAAACGGTGTCGGCCAGGCCGGACAGCGTGAGCGCGTCGCCCAACGACCCGCCAATCCCTGGGATCCGCCTGTGCAGGCAGCTGACGCCCCTCCTCCAGTCCGCACAGGTGCCGCAGCCACGCCAGCCCGCCCGCCGGTAGCACCGCAGCCGGGCGACATGGCGCTTCGCTCCGCATTCCTGCGTGGCATGGGCGTCGAGGAAGCCGATTTCCCGGGGCGCGACAGCGTCGCGGAAATGGAGAAGTTCGGCCGCGAATACCGGTTGATGATGGAAGGCCTGATGCAGCTTCTGCGCAAGCGGGCCGAGGAAAAGGGAAATGCCCGCGTCGCCCAGACCGTGGTCGGGGCTTCCGAAGTCAATCCGCTCAAGTTTCTGCCGACGGTCGACGACGCCATCGTCACGCTTCTCGCCGAGCGCAGCCCCGGATTTCTCACCGGCGAGGCGGCTATCGCCGACGCGGTTCGCGATCTTGCGCAGCATCACGTGCGCGCCTGGCGCGGCGTGCAGGCCGCCTTGCGCCGGATGGTCGACCGTTTTGACCCGGCAGCGATCGAGGAAGAGCTGAAATCGAATTCGGCGATCGGCACCCTGCTTTCGGGCGGGCGCGGCGCCAAGCTGTGGGAGCTCTACCAGAAACGCCATCGTGAAATCGCCGAGAGTGCCGAGAAAAGCTTCCTTGGCGAGATCGGCGCCGATTTTCGGGACGCATATGAGGAGGAGTGAAACATGATCGACCGACGCGAATTCATCGTTGCCCTGGGCGCGACCGGGCTGCTTGCGGCTTGCCAGAGCGGCCCGCCGAAACCTTCGGTGATCACCGTCAACGTGACCGGCGGGGCCGGCATGAACCCGGGACCGGGCGGCGGCGACCGGCCGGTGACAGTTCTCGTCATGCGGCTGCGCAGTACCGGCAAATTCAATTCCGCCGACTACTTCGCGCTGCAGGGCGATGCCGGCTCCGCGCTGGGCGGCGATCTCATCGGATCCGACCAGATCGCTGTCGGGCCGGGAAAATCCGCGTCCAAGACCATCACCGTCGAGCCGGACGCGACGGCGCTGGGCTTCGTGGCCCTGATCCGCGAGCCTACCGGCAAGAACTGGCGGACGACCAAGTCGGTGTCGGCGGGATCGAAATTCACGATCAACGTCACGGTTGGCAGCGGTGGCATTTCCGCCTAGCGGCCAAAGCAAGGGAGCTCGATGCAGAGAGTAGCGGCATGAGCGAAGCAAACAGGGTGCTGTGGTCCGAAGGCCTTTTCCTGCGGACCCAGCATTTCCAGCAGCAGGATCGCTTTTTCGAAGCGACAGTGCGCGGCGCGTTGCAGGCCGGGCAGTTGCATACGTTCGGCTTTCAACAGCTGACGCTGGACCAGGCGTTGCTGGAGGCCGGCCAGATTTCGATCCTGTCGGCACGGGGCATTTTTCCGGACGGAACGCCCTTCTCCATTCCCGACATGATGGACGCGCCGCGACCATTGCCGGTCACCCCGGACACGGGTGCCGGACCGGTGCTGGTCGCGTTGCCGCTGGAACCTCCCGGTGGTGTCGGCTTCGATCCGGCACACGCCGCCGCCTCGGGAGCACGCTATCATGGGCGGATCGTTTCGGTGCGTGACGCCGTCCAGGGCGGCTCGGATCCTGAAGAAATCGAAATTGCCCGTCCGCAGGCGCTGCTGCTTGCGCCCGGCAGGTCGGTCGGCGGCTACACGGCCTTGCCGATCGCCGACCTCAAGGGGATTCGAGCCGATGGCGGCGTCTCGCTGGACGAGGCCTTCCTGCCGCCGACACTGGTGACCGGCGCGGTGGCCTGGTACCGGCAATTGCTCCAGGAAGTTGTCACCGGCCTCGACCAGATCGCCGAGGCGCACGGCAAGATGGTCATGGGCGGACCTGGGCGCAGCGTCGAAGACCTGCTGATGCTCAATCTCGCCAATGCGGCGCGGCCGCGGCTGGCCCATATGCTGGCGCAGGATGTCTTCCATCCGGCCGAGCTTTACCTGGAACTTGCCGGGCTCGCCGGTTCGATGGCAACCTATGGATCGAGCGCGCGACGGCTGGGCGAGTTGCCGGCTTACGATCACATGGCGCCCGGGCCTGCCTACATGGCGCTGGCGGATGCGCTGCGCTCGCTCATCCTCAGCCTGCGCTACATCGAACCGAAATCGCGGGCGCTGCCGGTCATGCGGCATTCGACCAATGTCTGGAAGATCCGCATCGACAATCCGAAGCTGCTGGTCGCCAGCCGCATCGTCATCCGGGTCGGTTCGGAGCTGTCGGAAGACGCGCTGCGCAAGATCTTCGTCAACCAGGCGACTGTCGGTTCGGCCGACCAGTTCGAGGGCCTGTGGAAATCGCGTCTGCCGGGCATTCCGCTGAAACCGCTTCATTCCCAGCCGCGCGAGATCCCTTACGACGGCGATCGGCTGTGCCTCGAACTGGACCAGAAAAGCGAGCACTGGGCGTCGCTGCTCGATGCCCCCGGCTTCGTCATCGGCGTTTCGGGCGTGTTGCCAAGCGAGCCGCAGGTGGACTGCTACTCGGTGAACAGGTGAGATGATGAGCCGCGATGATCCTTTCGGGCTGTCGGAGGATCGCGAACGCACCCGCATACGATTGACCGGCGCGCCGACGCCGCGCCCGATGGCGCCGCTCCTGCCGGGCGCGGCGGTCAAGCGGTCGCGCACGCACCCGAACGCGCTCGTCAACGCATTCGCGCCCCTGCTCGAGTTCGCGCCCGAGCTTGAAAGCGCGCTGGCGCCGGAGAACCCGGAAGCCCTGCGCACCCGTCTGCTCGAAGAACTGGTTCGGGCACGCGACACGGCAATGGCGACGGGATCCTCGATGGAGCGGGCCGACCAGGCGGCCTGGGTGGTGGCGGCGTTGCTCGACGACCTCGCCCTGAACACGCCTTGGGGCGGGGCCAGCGCCTGGCGCGGCAGCCGCTGGTGGTCATGCTGCGCGGCGATGTCGATGCCGGCACGCAGTTCTTCACGCGTCTCGACGAGTTGGAACGCCATCCCAACCGCGACCGCGAATTGCTGGAGTTGCAGTATGATTGCATGGCGCTCGGCTTCCGCGGCAAATACCGCGTGCCCGGCCGGTCGGGCGACCGGTCGCTCAACGCCGTTCGCGTGGCGGCGGCACGCTTCCTGCGCGATGCCGACGCAGAAGGCGCGCCGCTGTCGCCCAACTGGAAGGGCGTGATCGCCTCCGACGAGCCGCAGCGCTTCATCGTGCCGATCTGGGTCATGGCGCTCGGTGCGGCGGTCATCGCCACCGCCATCCATGTCGGGCTGTCGATGGGGCTGAGCAGCCAGGCGGTCGAACTATCAGCCCTTGTGCGCGCACTGCCGCCGGCTGAACGCGGCGATATCAGCCGGACGTCGCCCAAGGTCGACGCCCCGCCGCCGGAGAAAGTGGATTTTGCGCTGTTGCCCGAATTCCAGGCTGGTGCGCCCGCCGGCCTCAAATCCGCGCTCAGCGGCACCGAGAGCGTTTCGCTGGCCAAGCTGGTCATCCAGGCCTCCAACCCCGAACTGTTCCAGTCGTCGCGGCCACAACTGACCGACGGCTTCGAGCCGCTGATCGCTTCGATCGCCAAGGTGATCCTCGCCAATCAGGAGCTGATCGGCAACATCACGGTGATCGGTCATACGGACGGCGTTCCCCTGCAAAAGACCAATCCGCTGTCGACCAACCAGCGGCTGTCGGAGGCGCGCGCGCAGACGATCGCCGACATGCTGGTCCAGAACGGGGTGCCGCAGGACCGCGTTCATTCCGAGGGCCGCGCGGCCACCGATCCAGTGGCCAGCGACAGCACGCGCGAGGGGCGAGCCTTGAACCGCCGCGTCGAGGTGCTCGTCGAAAAGAGGCTGTGAGATGTTCATCCTGCGCTTCCTCTGGGCGGTCCTGACATCGCGCTGGCTGTGGACGCTGATCGGCATCACGCTGCTTTCCCTGGTCATCTGGGTATTCGGTCCGATCGTCAGGGTCGGTCCCTATTCGCCTTTCGATTCCGACAATGTGCGCATTGCCATGATCGCGGGGCTGATCATCCTGTGGTTGATCTGGCTGATCGTCGCGCAGCGCCGGGCCATCCGCGCCAACCGCATGTTCGTCGCCGAGATCGCCGCGCCGGTTGCGGAGAAGCCCCTCGGGCCCGGCGAAGAGAACGTCGCCGCCGTGGGCGCCAAATTCGCCGAGGTGATGGCCGAACTGAAACGCCGCAAACTCGGCGGACGCAAATTCCTGCGTGAGATGCCATGGTATGTGATCGTCGGGCCGCCGGCCACCGGCAAGACCACGGCCTTGCGGCAGTCCGGACTGAATTTTCCGATCGACCTCACCGACGATCTGCAAGGGGTCGGCGGCACGCGCAACTGCGACTGGTTCTTTTCCGAGAACGCGGTTCTGATCGACACCGCCGGCCGCTATGTCCAGCAGGAGAGCCAGCCCGATGTCGACGCGGCGGAATGGCTGGGCTTCCTCGACCTTCTGAAGAAGCATCGCGGCCGGCGCGCGCTCAACGGCGTGATCGTCGCGCTGTCGATCGACGTGCTTTCGGAGGGCGACGAAGCGATCAAGGCGCACGGCCGCAAGATCCGCCGCCGGCTGGCCGAGCTCAACGACCGGCTGGAAATCCGCCTCCCGGTCTATCTGATGCTGACCAAGGCCGACCTGATCAAGGGTTTCGAAGCGTTCTTCGGCGGCCTGTCGACCGCCTCGCGCGAGCAGGTCTGGGGAACGACCTTCGCGCTGGATGCGCGCGTCGATGCCAAGACCATCGAACGCGAGATTTCGACACTGGCGACGGAACTGGAGCGGCGGCTGGTGCCGCGCCTGGAGGATGAGGACAAGCTCGCCGCCCGTGCCGATATCTTCAGGTTCCCCGCCCAGCTGTCCAGCCTGTCCGAACCGATCCAGGTTCTGGTCGAGGCGATGTTCGGCGAGAGCCGCTATGAAGAGGCCGCATGGCTGCGCGGCCTCTATCTGACATCGGCGACGCAGGAAGGGGCGCCCATCGACCGGCTGACCGCAGCACTGTCGTCGTCCTTCGGCCTGCCGCCACGGCGGGTCCTGCCAGCGCCAAGGGTCGAGAAGCGCAGCTTCTTCCTGAAGAACCTGCTCACCGACGTCATCTTCAAAGAGGCCGGCCTCGGCACGTTCGATCCGCTGGCGCAGCGCCGCCGCGCGTGGATCTGGCGCGGTGCAGCGACCGCATGTGCAGCGGCCGCCCTGCTGGCCGGCGGGCTGTTCACCTGGTCCTATTTCGACAACCGCAACGCGATCACGGCCCAGGCAAGCCAGTTCGAGGCGCTGCAGACGCCGCTGACTTCCGTTGCCGCAAACCCGGCATCGGTGCAGCAGCCCGCCATCGACAGTGCGCTCGAGGCAATGGACACCGTCGCAAACGCCCGCACAGCACCGCCGGGCAGCGCCCAGGATCTGCTGGGCCCATCGGCCTCGGCGGAACTGGTGCGGGCGCAGACCGACACGTACGACCACGCCCTGCGCAACGTGCTCGAGCCGCGTATGGTCGCGCTGCTCGAGGCGACCATGTGGCGGCAGATCCGCGATCCGGATTTCATGCTCGGCGCGCTCAAGACCTATCGCATGATGACGGGCCTGTCGCAGATGGATCCCGATTTCGCCCAGAACTGGTGGGTGAACAGCCTGCCCGAATTCGCGGCCGCGGCACCATTCCCGACCGCCGATGCCGAAGAGCATCAGCTTGCCGCCATTCGCCGCATGGCGGTCGATGAAAGCTATGTCGCGCCCGACCAGGCGCTGGTTGCCGAAGCGCTGAAAACGGTGTGCACGATCTCGTTGCCGGCGCGTGCCTACAAGCAGTTGCTGGCCGATCCGGAGGTGGCCGGGCTCAAGGAGTGGATCCCGGCCAATTTCGCCGGTCCCAATGGCGGCAAGGTGTTTGCGCGGCGCTCCGACAAGACACTTCGCGTCGGCATTGCCGGAGCCTTCACCTATGCCGGCTTCCACGATGCCATTCTCGACCGCGTCGACGACGTCGCCGCCCAGGCGGCGCTCGATCGTGCGGTTTTCGCCGGCGGCTGCTCGGAAAATTCCGAGACCTCGGTCTCGGCGCTGTCCGAGGATATTCTGAAGCTCTACTATGACGACTACATCGCGCAATGGGACAGCTTCCTGCGCGACATGCGGCTCGCGCCATTGACCGATCTCAATGTCGCCAGCGAAAACCTGAAGGATCTCTCGAGTGCCGATTCAGCCCTGAAGCGGCTGCTGACGGCGATCGTCCAGGAGACCGAACTGACGCGTTCCGACGAGGCACCTGTTGACGACAAGGCGGCAGCCAAGGGCGCCTCCAAACTGCTCGGCAAGCTGGGAAAACTCGGCAAGCTGGCGACAAGCGGGGCGAAGCTGCTGCCCCGTGCCGGGTCCGCCACAGAGGTGGACCTGACCGGCAATCTGGTGGCCGCGCATTTCAAGCCGCTGAAAAGCACCATCGCCGAGGTCGACGGCCAGCCGCCGGCGCTGGATGCCGCCGTTGTCGCGCTGACCGCGCTGTCGAATGTGCTGCAGACGGTCACCGCCAACCCCAATCCGCAGGATGCCATCAAGAAGCAGGGCGGCCTTGCCGAACTGACCGGTGCGGTCGCCAGGCAGGCGCAGATCCTGCCCGACCCTATCAACGCCTGGCTCGGCGGCATTGCCGGCGACACCAGCAATTTGACCCAGAAAGCGGTCACTTCGGAGCTCAACGCCATCTGGCGGGCGGACATACTGCCGTTCTGCCAGGCCGCGCTGAACGACCGCTATCCGTTCAGCGCCGACAGCGCGGTGGACGTCAATGTGCGTGATTTCGCCCGCCTGTTCGGACCGGCCGGGCTGATCGACGGCTTCATCAACGACCACCTGATCAACTATGTCGACACCACCAGCCAGCCGTGGAAATGGCGCGCCGATTTCGGCCTCGATCCTTCGGCACTGGCGGCGTTCGAGCAGGCCAGGCATATCCGCGACGATCTCTTTCCCGGAGGCACCGGACCGGTGATGAGCTTCACGCTCGAACCGAAGGACCTGTCTCCCAACGTCACGCGCGTGACGCTCAATCTCGATGGCCAGACGCTGGTCTACTACAACAACGCGACGCGGCCGCAACCGATGACCTGGCCCGGCAAGGACGGCACCGGTGTCATCTCGCTCGCGTTCCAGCCCATCGACGGATCGCCCGAAATCATGCTCAACGAGACCGGCAGCTGGGCCTGGCTGAGGATGCTGCGCAGCGGCCGTTTCGCCGGCACGTCGCTCTCCGATGTCTACAGCCTGCGCCTGGGCACGAAAGGCATGTATGCCGATTTCGAGCTCAAGGCGGCCAGCGTCGAGAACCCCTACAATCTGGAGATGTTCAAGAAATTCTCATGTCCGCCGCAGATATGAACACCGGATTCTTCGGCAAGATCCCGGCGACCGGAGATTTCGTCGCCGCCAACCTGCCGCGGACTTTCATCGACCGCTGGGACCGCTGGATGTCGATGGAATTGCTGGCGCGGCCCGACGAGGGAGACCTCGACACCCGCGCATGGCGCTTCATCATCCAGGCTGGCATTTTCGGCGACCAGCCCTGCGCCGGCGTGTGGCGGATGAGCGAGGATCGCGTCGGCCGGCGCTATCCATTCGCCATCGTGCGGTTGGGCCCACCGCCGGAGCCCCTCGATCCGTGGTTCGACGCCGTCGTGGCGCTCATCCAGAGTTGTGTCGGCGACTATTGGCCGCAAACAAGATTGGCCGAGCAACTGCAGGATTTACCTCCTCCCGGCTCGGCTGGTGATCCGCAACGAATTGCATTCTGGAGTGATGATTGGCAGGTCAAAGAGTTCAGTTTCGCCGACATCCAGGATCTCGCTGCCAATGCCTTGCCGGCGATGCGCGCGGCACCGGCCGAAACGGTGGAATTCTAAGCCAATGGGATGCACCGTATTCGCCGAGAAAATGGGATGGTTCCACAAGGGCAGTGACGGCAAGGGCATCGCGCCGGGTGACGTTTGTTTGACACCGCCGCCACCCCCGGCAGGCCCCCTGCCCGTCCCCTATGTCAATATGCTGTTCGCCAGCGATCTGACAAAGGGCAGCAAGAGCGTCAAGGCCGACGGCAATCCGACGTGCCTGGAGGACGTTTCGGAGATCGCGACAAGCACGGGCAATGAGCCAGGCACGCAAGGCGGTGGGGTCATAACGCACAAGACCAAGGGCAAGGGCAACTTCACGCTCTGGTCTTTCACGGTGAAAGTCGAAGGCAAGGGCGTCTGTCGCCATGGCGATCCGCTACTCCAGAATGAAGCCAGCAGACCGCCGAACTGCACCGCACCCGGCGCGCTTGTGATCCTGAAAGCGGCGCTTGGCAGCGATTATCGCAAGAGCAAATGCAAGACGCCCTACGACAGCGACAAGCACCGCCCGAGCATCAAACAACCCCAGAAGGACGAGGTTTACGGCAAGCAGTGCTGGGAGTGCGCAAAACAGATCCGTGCAGGAAAGCGGGCCAAGACACCAGGCGGCAAATGGATGCGCGAGGAGGACTACGGCAAGGCCGATTCCGGTGGGAAAAAACGCTACAAAAACCGTGATCGAAAGAAAATGACACCGGATCATCAGCCGCCTCTGAACCGTGCATGGGAACTCGGCGGCTGCCATCTCAAACCGTCGCCTGACGCGTTCAAGGAACTCATGAGCAAGCCTGAGATGGTGAGGCCGCATTGTCGCGCGCACTCCAACACACAAGGCACAAAGGTCTCCAAGATTGGCGCCAGCATCAGAGCCGGGCGCTCCTAGAGGGGAATGGAGATGGATAAACGCTACAAGGAGATTCAGGCGCGATACCTCGCTGAAATGCGTACGATCCTGCCCGCGGTCATGGCCTGGTGGAAGGCCCACGCTGTTCGTGATCCGTCCGAGCTTGTCGGTTCGGTTCCACAGAATGATTTCGAAGCTCGGTGGCCGGCCGGACCGACTGCTCACCCTCGGGTTCTCCATGTCTTTCGCAAGTACTTCCTCGAGATCGATACCCTGAATCTCGATAACGAAAGCCGCGAGCCCCCCCGCGGCGGCGAGACAAAGGAAAGCGACTGGGGGACGGATGGAGAGACCGAGGAGGTCGATTTCCAGCTTCCGATTGACCTGCTGGTCGATGATCTGCCCAACGTCGCACCCGATGTCTATGAACTGGTCAGGGGCCTTGTTTTCGTACCCATCGGTCAATCTCCCGACGAGGAGTTCTGCTGAGATGGCCTTCAAGATCGTGCACAATGTCGAGAAAGCCGTGCGCCAATTGCTGGGTGCGCCAACCGATCTTTACGGAGAAATTCCCGATCAAGGCCGGGAAAGACCGCTCGCCGATGCAACCGACGCGCACAAACGCCTCTATGCCCAATATGTCGCGGACTTTGCGACGACATACGAGATTGGCGATGCGTGGTGGCAAGATTGCGTCGAAGCCTTCGTCTCGGACGGCTACAAAAGATCGGAAGCGATTGATCTGGCCTATGACAAGCGACTTGCCGGACCCGCCTCCGCGTCCGAGGTTGTCTGGTTCTTTCGCACGTACTGGCTGTCGTTCGACGAACTGAACCGAACCCTTCCGCCGGGCGACCGCGTTCCACCGCAAGTCGCCATGCTGGGCTGGCTGGTCGAAGGAGGCCTCAAGGACTATGTACGCCTGCTCACCTGCATGCCGTACTGGCCGATCGGGCTCGACGAGAACGGTAACTGGAGCTGAGTCATGGCCTTTGACGTCTGGCTCGAAAACCGCACACCCTTTGCTGCCGCGACCCACGTGCAGTTGAATGCGGACGGTCAGGAAGTGCTTGTGGCCATGCTCTCGGCGAGCTTCGAGTCGCCAGAGTCAAACGGCGCACTGCGACCGGCCGACGAGCAGTTGCCGGTCACGTTCGGTGACGTTCCGTTCGGCAACCCGACCCTGTCCTCCAACAGATACGAGGCAGACATCGCCCCGGTGAAGCCCGCCGCGGAAGTGATCGTCAACGCAACGGCCTATGCCACAAACGGCAGACCGGTGCGCGAGATGCAAGTGGGTCTGAGCATAGGCAATGTGCGCAAAGTGCTGAACGTCGCCGGCGATCGCATCTACGATGCCGGCAGCTACAGCGCGCCGCATCCTTTCAGGACGATGCCGATCGTCTACGAGCGCGCCTATGGCGGCACGACGCAGGATGGGAGAGTCGAACCACGCAATCCGGTCGGCGTCGGGTTCCATCATGCCGCTTCGGCGGATCCTGCCGTCAGGACACAGGCGCCGAACATCACTTATCCAGGCGAGCCGGTGTTGAGCCCTGCCGACCGGCCAAGGCCGGCAGGATTTGCAGCACTGGGCCGTGGCTGGCAGCCGCGGCTCGGCTTTGCGGGCACCTATGATCAGAACTGGGTCGACACGCAATGGCCGTTGCCGCCAAAGGATTTCGATCCGCGACACCACCTTTGCGCACCGGCAGATCAACAGTTGCCGCGGCTTACCGGTGGTGAGGAAGTGTCGCTCGTCGGCCTCACACCGACGGGACGCTGGAGCTTCCGACTGCCGCGGATCACGGCACCGGTGAGGTTGATTTATGACGACAGGGTAGTGGTACACGCCTTTGCGCCGGACACTGTAATCATCGAGCCGGACCTTTGGCGCGTGACGCTGAAGGCACGCCTGTCCTTCGTGACGCGCCGCAACGCCCCGGCGTTGCGTGAGATTGTTTTCGGCCATGTCACGCCAGCACTGCTTTTGGCACGACGTAAGCGCAAAGAGTATCTTTCTCCCCTCGGCGGCGACGGCACGCTGCGCGATCAGCCGGTCTGGCAGCCATGAAGCGGCCGCTCTATGTCGCAGGCGCCGGTGCGGTCACCGCGGCAGGGTTAAACGCGCGGCAGACCATTGCAGCAATTCGCGCGAGCCTCTCCGCCTTCGAGGAGACGGTGCTAGCCGACCCGCTCGGCGCCACTCAGATCGTCGCACGCATTCCCTCCCACCGGCGCTTGCGTCCAAGCAATGGCGTCTGGCTGGTCAATATGGCCGCAAGAGCCATCGGCGAAGCGTTGCAAAGCGGCAAGATCGCATCCGAGGGGACCGCTATTTTGCTGACACCACCCGAAAGCTTTCGCAATCACCCGGCCTATGGTGACATTGCCCCGTCGGCTTTCTTGGCGGCGGTGATGTCGGCGACCGGACATAAATTCCACCCGGCATCACGGGCAACCGACGGCGGCGCGGCCGCAAGCATTGGCCTGCTCGAACGCGCATTGGAAATGATGGAGCAGCAAGGCGTCGAGCAGGTTCTGCTCGGTGGGGTCGACAGTCTCGTCAACGACACGGATTTCGCTCGACTGGGGCAGGCTGGGCGTCTCAAGGGAGAAGACAACGCACAAGGCCTTGTTCCGGGCGAGGCGGCGGCCTTCGTCCGGCTGACGCGCAGCCCGGAAGGAAATGCGCCCGTCCATGCCGCCATCCACGGCGTGGGCCTGGCCCAAGAAACAGACAGCGTTCTTTCCGAACGCTACAGTCAGGGTCGCGCCTTGCTCGGCGCCTTGCGCGATGCCGTGACCGGATCGGGCCCATCAGAGCCCGACATCGATTTTGTCATCAGCAACAGCAATGGCGAGCGCTACAGCGGTTGGGAGCAGTTGATCACGCGGCCACGCTTCTACCGCACGCGCCGCGAGACGCTGCCCACCGCTTTCCCCGCCATGACCATCGGCGACATCGGCGCTGCCGGCGGGGCGCTTGCGCTGATGCTGGCTGCCGACAGTTTCCTCAATGACTACGCGGCCGGAAAGACCGCCGTCTGCGAACTCGCCTCGGAGAACGGCCTGCGCGCCGCGGCGGTGATGGCCCGGATGACCCGGCGCTGAAACTCACATCCAGGCTGGAAAGCGGCGGGTGACGCGCCAATCGGCAAGCGGCGTGTCAGCTGTGGCCAGTGCCGCGCGCAACGCGTTGAGCCGCAACAGGCGCATCGACCGGAAAGGTCGATGATCGCGCCCACCGCGTCCCTCGTCCCACCATGCCTTGACCTTGTCGGCCACCGGGAGCGCGGCGTCGTCCAGATGGGCGAAATCCTTGCCGAGCAAAGCCGGGTCGACGACAAAAAGGTCAGTGTCGCCGAAATCAACCTCGAACAGGTCGCGAAATGCCGCACCGGCGGCAACGACAAGTTCCGGCTCGCGCATTTTTTCGATCAGCCAGGGCATCACCGCGCGATCGCCAAACAGGCCTACCGACGCTGTCGCCACGCCGCGAAGCGCGGGCTGCTCCAGGTGCTTCTGCAGCCAGCCCTTGCCGGCCTTCGCCGCACTCGTCAGCAGGCGGATTTCGATCGCCGCCGCCGCAAGCCCCGGTTCCGTCAGCACGATCTTGTCGATGACGGGATGGGCGGACCGCGTTTCGCCAAGCAGGCAAGCGGCCAAGGCCGCCGTCAAGCGTTCCTTCGGCGTCTCTCCGTCAAGGCCGGTCAGCACGGACGGCAGGACGTCGCGGCGCTTGATGGCGCCGGCGAGCCTGACAGCGCGGCTGCGTACCTTTGCGTCGGAATGGTTCGCCAGGTCGGGAAGACGCGGCCCCGGATCCACGCGATGGTGCCAGAGCGCCGATAGGCCGAGGCAGCACTGCAGTGCATCCCGGCTGTCCAGCCATTTCGCCACCAGCGGCCGCAGGTTTTCACGCGGCGTGCGCGCGATCGCGGCGGAAAGGCTCGACAAACCATGCTCGCCCAGCGTCGCGGCACTGTTGAGAGCGACTTCGATCAGATCGGCATCCCCCCAACGCAATGCCAGTGCGCCAATCACGAAAAGCTCACCCGGTTCGGCATAGTCCGTGAACCTGGCTTGGGCAGCTTCCCAGCCGGCTTTGCCGGCAGCCATGAGCCCTTCGAGATTGGCTTCGAGACGCTGGTCGATCCGGCCGATATCCGTCTCATCAAGGATAGGGCCATCGATCTCCCGGCGACGGCGAAGCCAGAGGAAAGCCGCATCTTCGGCGTGCTGATCCACGATGGCGGCGATCGTCGCGACCCGATGCATCGGCAATGCCTCAGTTGAGGTGCACGGCCCCGCCGCGAATACGGTTGGTCCCACTCGCCTGGCTGGTCAACTGGGTACCGCGAATGGTCACGCGGCCGTCCTTCTCCAGAATGATCGACGCCAGACCGCAGCGCAGTTCTATGCGTTCTTCGCCGCTGATGACGATACGATCGCCTTCGCGCACAACCGACAGTTTCCTCTCCTTGTGCGCCGGATCGACGATGCGTCCGACGACCAGCGGTCGCGTCGGATCCCCCTCCTCGAACAGGAGCGCCAGCTCCGAACCGATCGCCGAAACATCCAGTTCGGTCAGGCTGCGCGCGGCAATCGCCGTCTCGCGCGGATTGCCGACGAAGACCACCAGCGGCGCTCCGCCCTCAAAACCGATGAGCAGGCCGATTACGACGCCGTCGATGCGATCCAGCACTTTCATGATGACGCCCTCAATTGTTGTTGATCGTGCTTCCCTTGACGATCACGTCGCCGTCGGCCTTGACGGTGATCTTGCCGCTGCCCTTGAGTGTAATGTCCTTGCCGTCGGCGACAATGGTGCCGTCCTTTTTCATCGTGATCGTCGCGTCACCGCATTTGAGCGTGATGGAGTCGCCAGCTTCGATCACCAGATTCTTGCCAACATTGATCGAACTGTCTTCGGCAATCTGGATACCGCTGCCCTTGCCGACCTTGAGAGCATGCGCTCCGCCGACATCGGTGGCGTCGTCGGCGCCGATCTTGGCCGTTCGTGCCTTGCCTATCTCGGACGATTGCGCCCCGCCGACAGCGAAACTCTGATCGGCGCCGACATTGACGCTTTGCGCCGCCGCAATATTCCAGCTGTCGGCCGCCCCGATGTCGTGGCTCTGCGCTGACCCTACAGTGACCGACCGTGTCGCGCCGATGGTGTTTGTCTGCGGCCCGCCAACGCTTCGCGTCTCGGATGCACCGACCGTGTCGATGCGGGCAGCGCCCACGGTGACGGTCTGGACAATCCCCACCGTCTGCGAGTGGTTGGAGCCGATCGTCTCCGTCGAGTTCGAACCGATACCTATCGTCTCATTCGCCCCCACCGTCAGCGAGCGGTTCTTGCCCACCGTCTCGGTGTCGTTGTTGCCGATATTCGTGGTCTGGTCGACGCCGACCTTGACCGTCTTGTTGTTGCCGACGTCCTCGTCGAGGTTGTGGCCGACGGAATGCTTGGCATCGTGGTCGATGCGGTCGGACTGGTCGTGCTGGACGAGCTTGGTGCGGTCGTGCTTGATCAGAAGGTTGTGGTCCTTCTGCGCCTGAAAATTGACCAGTTCCGAGCCGGCCTTGTCCTCGAACATCAGCTCGTTGTAACCGCCGCCGCCTTTCGAGGAGTTGGATTTCCAGCCCGATTGCGTTGCGTTGCCGGGCAAGCCATACGGCGGCATCTGCGAGGCGTTGTAGACCCTGCCAGTGATGATCGGCAGGTCAGGATCGCCTTCGAGGAAGTCGACGATCACCTCTTGGCCGATGCGCGGTATCTGGATGAAGCCCCAGCCGCTGCCGGCCCAGGTCTGCGAGACACGCACGAAGCAGGAACTGTTCTCGTTCTTCTTGCCGAGGCGGTCCCAGTGGAACTGCACCTTCACACGGGCATATTTGTCGGTGAATATCTCCTCGCCGGAAGGACCGACCACCGTCGCCGTCTGCGGCCCGCGCATGATCGGCCGCGCCGTGATCCGCGGAGCGCGGTAGGGCAAGGCAGTCGGCGCGACACCCAGCACGATCTTGTAATTCTCGCTGTGGGCCTCGTTCTGGGTCCTGTAGCCCGGATCGAACAGCCTGTATTCGGCGCTGATCACCAGATACTCCTGGTTCTGGTCATCGCGCGGAAAGCTTTCCAGCTTGAATGTACAGCCGGAATGGAGGCCGCGCACGGTTCCGACCGCGGTGATGCGCTGGTGCACGGCCTGGAGTTCCTCGCGCCGGATACCGGCCAGGGTGTCGCCGCGCCCAACATCGAGATGCGCCCCGGGCTGGCGATAATTCTCGCCGGAGGCTTCCTTGTGGCTGAACGGCTGGGCGGACTTCGCCATCAGATCGGCGCCAGGCTTCTTGAAATCATAGTCGGTATGGGCATAAGCCCCCGGCCGCACCGAACTGCCCGGAATCCATTCGGTGATGTATTCGACGTCGCGCCGCGAACCCTGCCCCTCGAAATTATAGAGTATCTTCTCGTAGCCCGGCGCCGGCTTCAGCTTGCTCATCGTATCGCACAGAACGAGCGTGTGCTTGCCCTCGTCATGCTCGAAGAAATAGAAGATGCCTTCGTGCTCGAGCAGGCGCTGCACGAAATCCAGGTCGCTCTCGTCGAACTGCACGCAATATTCGCGCGAGGGGTACGACCCTTGCAGCCGCTTCTCGAATTTCGCCGTACCGTATTTCGAGAAGATCTTTTCGACGATCTCGACGGCGGTCATGTTCTGAAAAATCCGGCAATCGGTGGCGTTGCCGAGAAACCAGAGCCACGGCCTGACGACCGCTTCGTAGTAGGCCAGCCGGTCCTCGATGCGGGTCAGGCGAAACTCGGACACCAGGCCGCTGAACCAGCGTTTCGGATCGGATTCGCCTTCAACCGAAACCACGCCGCCCAGCATCTTCAGCGGATCGATATCCGCCTTGGGGCTGACGAAGCCGACCGTATAGGCGAAGCAGCGGCTGATCTCGTCGCGCCCGACAAGATGCGTGAAGGTCAGGTCGGCGCCGGCCGGCGTCTGCACAACCGTGGCACGTTCGTTCGGCATGGGTCGTGCCCCTCCTGGACGCGGCCGCCGGCGCGGTGGATTTGAAGTTCCCGCCAGCTCATCGGGAACTTTTCAGGGCCCGCCGCACCAGGCCATGTTGAGCCTACCACATGTTGTCGCGCCTACCAAAGAGCATGCACGACAGCAAAACCTTACCATGTCGATGCATCGGCTCGAAACGCCGCTGTCCTGTTGGATGTGCAAACTGCTAGAATGTGGAGTATCGGTCAGCATTCGGTGGCGATCCTGGATGTATATCAGCCTGCAAATCAACAATGTCGACGCCTTGCCGCCTGGCCTCTCGACCGGCTACGCGGCGCGGGATCGCAGCTTCGAAATCGGACGCGATGCCTGCGACTGGACCTTGTCGGACCCCGACAAGTTCATCTCGGGACGGCATTGCGAGGTCCGCTACGAGGCAGGCGCGTTCTGGCTGCACGACATCTCGCGCAACGGAACCTACATCAACGGATCAAACCAGCGCATGACCGGCCCGCATCGGCTGGGCAATGGCGACCGGATGCTGATCGGCCGCTATGTCATCTTCGTCTCGATCGACGAGGAGCGCGCCGCGACAGGTCATCCCGGCCACGGTGCGACGCAGCGCGAAATGTCCGTCGCGGCAGGCCGGCCGGCGGAATTCGGAGATGGGCCGTTCTTCGATCCCGCGGGGCAACGGTCCGGGCAGCGGGGTGCGGCGTCAACGTTCCCGTCGCAACCGCTTTTGCCCTCGACCAGGGACGAAGTGCTGCGGGAAATCGCGATCGCGGCCGGCATCTCGCCGGAACTGCTGCAAGCGCGCGACCCGCATGAAGTTGCCGCCGAAATCGGTACGGTGCTGCGCACGGTGGTCGAGGAACTGACCTTGCTGCTGAAAGCGCGCGCGGCGGCGAAAATGCTGGCCAAGAGCACGCAGCGAACGATGATCAGCGCCGCCGACAACAATCCCCTGAAATTCGTTCCTGCAACCGACGACATCCTCGAAATCATGTTCGCACGGCGCCGGGCCGGCTATCTTGATGCCAGGCGCAGCATCGAAGATGCATTCCGAGATCTGAAGACGCACGAATTCGCCACCTATGCCGCCATGCAGGCCGCGCTGTCGCGGCTGCTCGACGACCTGTCTCCCGAAGCGATCGGAAGAAAGCTTCCGCCGACGTCGTTCTCGTCGAAGAAGAGCCAGGCCTGGGACGCTTTTGTCGCGACCTGGCGAACCATGGAGGAAGCGCACGAGAACGGCATGCTGGACATATTCCTGGCCTATTTCAGCGAAGCCTACGCCAAGGCCGACAAGCAGAAATAGGCCGGCATTCGGTTCCAATCGAGAGTTTCTGAGATTACGATCGCATACGACAATTCGCCAAGCGGGTAAGGCTTATCGACCTGGGGGTCTGCGGCAAATGTCATCATACGGCGGGATAGTAAGGTGTAGCCGACCGTCCTCAAGACACTGCCCTGGTCGTCAGGGCCTGCCTTTGTTTTACCCGATCGCGAGCGGCCTTGCGCCTGTCCGGCAAGAGCGCGGGTGCCGGGCGTGGACGGACGATCGGCCATGAACTCGAAAGACGATCCTTTCGGCCCGGCGGGCAAGACCGTCATTCGCGCCACGCCACGGCGGGAGCGAAAGCCGGCGCCGGTCGCTCAGGAGCCCGTCGCGGATGGCGGGCATCCCTCGCCGGTCAAGGAATCGACCGTGTTCGATCCCGGCGTCGGCCGACATACACCGCCGGGCTGGACGTCGGGGACCGTGATCTATCAAGGAACACCTCCAGTAACGGCGCCGACGTCGGCTCTGCGGCAGGAGACCCTGCTCAATGTCACCGACAGTGTCCGATATTCCGCGGCAAACCCGATCCTTGCCGCGGCCGCACCGTTGCTGATGCTGTTCGGCCAGCTCAGGCTTATCCCGGTCGAGAGACAGGCGGAGCCGTTGGCCGAACATGTCACGGAGGCGATCGACAAGTTCGACCGGGTACTGGAGAAAGCAGGCGTTGCCGAAGAGGATGCGCGGATTGCGAAATTTGTCCTGTGCGAAACCGCCGACGATCTCATCGGGAATCTGCCCTGGCCACGCAAGGACGCCTGGGCACAGCACAGCATGTTGTCGCAGTTCTTCCACGTCGAGCCCGACGGCACGGGCTTTTTCGAAGCGCTGAACAAGGTCCTGGCCAGCCCGGAGGCCCATTACGACCTGCTCGAACTGATGCATGTCTGCCTGTCGCTGGGGTATGAGGGCCAGTATCGCGGCCTGACACGCGAGGACAGCAACCTCGAACGCGTTCGGCGCGACGTCTACGAAACGCTTCGCTATTTCAAGCCTCGCGCGGACGAAGACATCTCGCCTCGCTGGCAGGGCCTGGCGACGACGATGACGCAGTCGTGGACACGCCTGCCGCTGTGGGCCGTGGCGGCAGCGGCGTCGGCACTGCTGACGGCGGCATTTTTCGCACTGCGGGTCTTCATCACCAATGAAGGCGACGCTACCGCTGGTGAATTGCTGGCACTCAACCCATCGACGCCGATCGCCATCGAGCGCGCCAGCGTGGCACCGTTGGCCGAGCCGGCGAAAGTCGTCACCCCTCCCGCAGCCACCACCACGCAGATCGATCGCATCCGCTCGGCACTGGCCAAGGACGTCGACGCCGGCGGGCTGACCGTCGGCACGAAGGGCGACTTCATCGTGGTGGAAATCAGCAATGTCCTGCTGTTCCAGTCCGGCAGGGCCGATGCGAAACCAGAGTTCCAGCCGATAGCCGCCGATATCGCAGCCGCCCTGGAACCCGAGCGCGGCCCCATCAGGATCGTCGGCCACACGGACAATGTGAAGCCGCGAAAATCGAGCCCGTTCAAGTCCAACTTCGACCTTTCCGTCGCCCGGGCGAAGGCCGTCGAGACCATGATGGCGCCGAAGTTCAGCGATCCTTCCAGGCTGACGGTGGACGGCAAGGGCGAGGACGAGCCAATCGCCGACAATGCAACAGCGGAAGGCCGCGCCAAGAACCGCCGTGTCGATGTGATGATCGCCAAGGAGGAAAAGTTGTGAGCAGGGCCGGTTGGAAGCGGCCATGACGCGTTGGCTGCTGCGGATATTCAGCATGATCGCGCTGGCCGGTTTTGCGGCGGCAGTGTGGTTTGCCGGACCTTTGGTCCGCTTCGCCGACAGCCGTCCTCTCGAACCTACCTGGCTGCGTTCGGCAATCATCGGTGTGATCGTGGCGGCCGTGACGCTCTTCTACGGATTGCGTTTCTGGCGGATGCGCAAGGCGCAAAAGGCATTGGAGATCGCCGTTGCCCGCAATGACGACGGGGATAGCGACTCGCAGGTGCTCGAGGCGCGGATGAACGAGGCGATCGCCGCGCTCAAACGGTCGAGCGGCAAGCGCAATTTCCTCTATGAGATCCCCTGGTACATCATCATCGGTCCGCCCGGCGCGGGCAAGACAACGGCGCTCGTCAATTCGGGCCTGAATTTTCCGCTGGCCGGTTCAGGCGATGCCCAGCCGGTCGCCGGTGTTGGCGGAACACGCGCCTGCGACTGGTGGTTTACCGACGAGGCCGTGCTGATCGACACCGCCGGACGCTACACGACGCAGGATTCCAATGCTCAGAGCGACAGTAAGAGCTGGCTCGCCTTCCTGTCGCTGCTCAAGAAATATCGCCCACGGCAACCGATAAACGGCGTCATCCTGGCGATCAGCCTTGCCGATCTCATCGGCCTCGACGATCAACAGCTTGACGCCCACGTCGTCGAGATCCGCAGCCGTCTGCGGGAAATCCACGAGACGCTGAAAATCCAGTTTCCAGTCTATCTGCTGTTCACCAAGGCCGATCTTGTTGTCGGCTTCATGGACTACTTCGGCGGTTTCGACGAGCCCCGCCGGCGCAAGGTCTGGGGCGCGACATTCCAGACCGCCGATCGCACCAGGAACATGGCGGCCGAGGCCCCGGCCGAATTCGATGCGCTGGCAAGACGGCTGGTCGAGGAGATGCCCGACCGCCTCCAGGAAGAGGCTGACCCGGCCGCGCGCATATCCATCTTTGGCTTTCCGGCGCAGTTCGGGGCGCTGAAGGGCCGAATTGCGAGTTTTATCGCCGGCCTGTTCGATCCGGGCCGCAGCCAGGTGAATGCCAGCCTGCGAGGACTCTACTTTTCGTCAGGTACGCAAGAGGGAACGCCAATCGACCAGGTGTTGGGCGCGATCGGCCGCAGCTTCGGCAGCAATTCCCGCGCCCATCTTTCCGGAACCGGCAAAAGCTTCTTTCTGCATGATCTGTTGACGGGCGTCATCTTTGCCGAATCCGGTTGGGTCTCGTATGACAAATCGGCGGCAAGGCGGGCGGCGGTCGCCAGATTTGCGGGGTTTTGCGCCATAGCATTGATCGCCGCGGCGGCGCTCGGAACGCTCGCCCTGAGCTTCACGGCCAACCGGTCGCTGATCGCCTCCACCACGCAGGCCATGGGCCAGTATCGCACGACGGCGGACACACTGCTCAAAAGCACCGAGGTGACCGATGTCGACCTCGAAAACGTCATCGGCCCGCTCGACCAGTTGCGTGATCTGCCGGCCGGGTTCGAAACCGCCGACATGCCGACACCGATCGAGGAGACGTTCGGCCTCAGCCAGCGGGAGCGACTGCTTTCGGCGTCCAAGACGGCCTACCGGCAAGCGCTGGAACGCATGTTCCGGTCACGCCTGCTGATCCAGGCCGAACGGACGATCCAGGCCAAGATGGCCGATCCCGCCGCGCTCTACGAGCCGTTGAAAATCTATCTGATGCTCGGCGGCAAGGCGCCGAAGGTCGACGACGCGTTGATCGTTTCGTGGATGAAGCAGGATTGGGAGCAGAACCGCTATCCAGGCGAAAACAACCGCGCCGGACGCGAGCAGCTCGAAAAGCATTTGCGCGCCATGCTTGCCCTGGACGACGCCTATGATCCGGTTTTCGAACTCAACCAGCCGCTCGTCGAAGCCGCTCAACGCTCGCTCGGGCGCATGAGCCTTGCCGACCGCGCCTCCGCATTGATCAAGTCGGCGGTCTATTCGGCAGCGCTGGAGGATTTTTCGGTTTCCGTCAAAGGCGGATCGGAGGCGCAACTGCTGTTCGAACGTGTCGACGGCGGCGATCTGTCAGGTCTGCGCGTTCCCGGCCTCTACAGTTGGAACGGCTTCAACCATTTCTATCTCGGACAGCTCTCGCATATTGCGCAGATGCTGGTCGACGACCAGTGGGTGCTCGGCGGCGGTGGTGAGCAAGGCGGCATCGACCAGGAATTGCTCAAGCTCGGCCCCGAACTTCTCGATCGTTATGGGAAGGAGTTCGCAACGGCGTGGAACAGCGTTCTCGACGGGTTGAAGTTCAAGGCGATGCTGAAGGACAAGCCGCACTATGTCGTGCTTTCCGCCGTCGCCTCGCCCAGCTCGCCGATCGAACAGCTGTTTACGGCGATCGCCGACGAAACCGCCCTGACGCGCGATGCTGCTTCCGGCAAGGATTCAGGCACAGGGGGTGAGGCCGGCACGGTTCAAGTCCAGTCGCAAGACGCGGCAAAGATGGCCAAGGGGCTGGCTCGCATCGGCATACAAATCGCCACCGGAAAATCGCAAAGCCGCGCCGGCACAGGATCCGCGGCAGCGCAGAACCAGAATCCCGGGGCCAACATCGAAGCGCAGTTCAAATCGTTCCAGGCCCTGGTGAGCGGTCCTGCAGGACACCGCCCGATCGATGCCTTGACCCAGAATTTCCGCGACATCTACCAGAGCCTGCAACTGGCGACCGACGTTCCCTCGCAGACGGAGCGCGTCAACGCCAATCTGCAGCTGCAGATCGCCACGCTTCGCGCCAATGCCTCGCGACTGCCCAAGCAACTCGCCAGAATGATCAATGCGACGGCGAACGAGTTCGAAGGCAACGTCACCGAAACCTCGGTGGCGAATTTGAACCAGATGCTTGACCAGGCGGTCACGGCTGCCTGCGAGGCGGCCGTCAACGGCCGTTATCCGTTCGCCGGCAATGGCACCGAGGACATGGCGATGGCGGATTTCGCGAAGCTGTTCGCCCCGGGCGGGCTGCTGGACCGGTTCTTCGCGCAAAATCTCGCATCGCTGATCGACATGAGCGGTCAGGACTGGAGCTGGAAGCAGGATGCCCGCTTCGGCCGCGACCTGTCGAAATCGACGCTGAAAGACTTCCAGCTGGCGGCCGAAATCCGCAGCGCCTTCTTTCCCCAGGGTGGTTCGGCGCCCTCGGTCAGCATCACCTTCACGCCGTTCTCTCTGCATGGCGATGCCGATGCGGCGGTGCTCGATGTCGATGGTCAGACGGTCCAGAGCAACCAGGCGAGCAATGCGCCAAGCATAGTGACCTGGCCGAGCGGAGCGGCCTCAGGATCCGCCAGTCTAAGCCTGACGCCGGAGCTGCCGGGCCGTGAATCCAGCATCAAGTTCAAAGGGCCATGGGCGCTGAAGCGGCTCATGGACAAGGCGACCATCACCGGCACCGACAGCAATGTCCAGGCGCGCTTCGTGATCGGCGGGCGCGACGTCACCTATACGATCCAGACCGGCTCCGGCCCCAGCCCCTTCCTGCTTCCGGCACTTTCCGATTTCAGCTGCCCGAAGGCGTTTTGAGATGGGCTCGATGCTTTTCAACGCGTCGACGCCCGGCATGAGCCGCAGGCGCCCGGACCTTAATTTCGATACTTTAATGGTCGAGCCTGTGGCAGACTGCCGTGAGCGGGCGCCCAGGAGTGCGCCGCAGAGGACGCTTGAGACGCGTTTGGTGGCAAGGTGAGCGATGTCGCCCTTCCCTTTGACAGCTTTGGCGTGAGCCATAAGGGCTGTGTCCGCGAGGTTAACGAAGACAATTATCTGCTTGAGCCACGAACCGGGCTTTGGGTGGTGGCCGACGGAATGGGCGGGCATGACGCCGGAGAAGTCGCGTCGGCCAGCATTGTCGACCATCTCGCCACGATCGGCATCGCAAGCTCGGCTCCGGATCTGCGGGCGCGCTTCGAGGACAGGCTGAGCCGGGCCAATGCTGAAATCCGCGGCATATCGGAATCGCGCGGCATAACCATCGGCTCCACGGTCGCCGCCCTGTTGGCGATGGACGGACGGTTTGCCTGCCTGTGGGCGGGCGACAGCCGGGTCTACCTGATCCGCAACGCCGCGATCTCGCAGATTTCGAAGGACCATACCGAGGTGCAGGAACTCTTGGACCGAGGCATGATCAGCGCGGCCGAGGCGCTCACCTGGCCACGCCGCAATGTCATCACGCATGCGGTCGGCGTCAGCGACGACTTCGTCATCGACTTCCAGCAGGGCGAACTGATGCCGGGGGACATTTTTGTGCTGGCCACCGATGGGCTGACGGCCCATGTCACCGACGCGGAGATCGAGGCAGCGGTGGTGTCGGCAACGCCTCAAGCGGCCTGCGAAAATCTTTTGGAAACGGTGCTGGCGCGGGGCGGAACCGACAATGTCACCATTGTACTGGTGAAGATCGCAAACGAGCGCAATGGACAATCGCTCCACCCTGATCTGTCCAGAGCGGAGGGCCGAGGCTGATGAGCGCCGACGACAAGACGCGAATATCGCCGCAGGTGGCCAACACCGCCGTCGGCACACAGCTCAGCGGCATCTACGAATTGGACGAGCGGATCGCATTCGGCGGCATGGGCGAGGTCTACCGTGGCCACAACATCCAGACCGGAGACCACGTCGCGATCAAGATCGTGCTGCCCGAGTTTGCCCGTGACCAGACCATCCTGTCCTTGTTCCGCAAGGAGGCCTCGATCCTCAACCATCTGTCGCATGACGCGGTCGTGCGATACCACGTCTTCACCATCGATCCCGGGATCGGCCGTCCCTATCTCGCCATGGAATTCGTCGACGGCGAGTCGCTGTTCGACATCATGCGACGTGGGCCGATGCCGACGGAAGAGGTGCGCAAGCTCTGCCATCGCCTCGCATCCGGCCTGAGTGCCGTGCATCAGGCGGGCGCGATCCATCGCGACCTCTCGCCCGACAACATCATCCTGCCGGGAGGCCGGGTCGACCGCGCGAAGATCATCGATTTCGGCATAGCGCGATCGGCGACGGTGGGCGGGGAGACGCTGATCGGCGGAAAGTTCGCGGGAAAGTACAACTACGTTTCACCCGAACAGCTCGGGCTGTACAGCGGCGACGTCAGCGAGCAGTCCGACATCTACAGCCTTGGGCTGGTGCTGGCGGCCGCGCTGCGCGGCAAGCCGATCGACATGAGCGGATCACAGTTCGAGATCATCGAAAAGCGCCGGACCGTGCCCGATCTCTCCGACATCGACGAGGATTTCCGTGGCATTGTCGAAGCCATGCTGCAACCGGATCCGCAGGACCGGCCGGACAGCATGGCTGATATCGCCAGGATGACGCGCGACGAAGACGAAGCGACAACACCGCCGCCATCCCGGACGCCCCGCGACCGTCCGGCTCTGCCAGCGGCGGGGCATACCCTTATCCCTGATCCCAAGGCACAGCCCCAGCCATCCAATGTCGCGGGGCACAGCGCGGCGACGGCAACGGGTCCGGGTGAGCAGCGCTTCGTCCCGCATGTCCGGCCCGCGCATCTGTCCGAACCGCGGCCTCCGGCAGCCCCCAGCCCGCCACGCATGGCCGCAAGCAATGTCCCCGCAAAACCCGCAAGAACCCGAACCATCGCAATCGCTGCCCTGGCGACGCTGGCTGTCGCTACAGGCGCCGGCCTGTACCTGGGCGGCTTCATGACGCCGGCGACGCCGACTGTCGGCAAGACATCGCTTTCACCCGAACCACCAAAGCCTGCGCCAGAACCATCGAAGCCGATCCCGACGGACAAAGTCGCAAGCCCGCCCGAGCCGGCAAAGCCAATTCCGCCCGCGCAACCGGAGGCCAGCGCACAGCCGGCTGAAAATCAGCCAGAGGCGGCTCAAAAGCCGCAGCCGGCCAAGCCTGCCGAAGCCCCCTCGCCTGCCGAGCAACCCCCGAAGCCGCCGATGATGGCAGCGCAACCGCAAACGGAGCCGAGTGCGCCATCGGCTGCAAGCCAGGCAGATACCAAGACCGTGCAGACGCCGGAGCCCGCGAAGCCCGTTGTTGCCCCGAAAACGGAGACACCCCTGAAGCCATCCGCAACCGAAGCGCAGCAGCCGCCCGAAAAGGCACCGCCGGCAATCCAGCCGGACAAGATGGCCAGCGGCAGTCAAACGACAGCTCCGCCGCCTGTCACAACCGCTCCAGCCCCGCCAGCCGCGAAGGTCTCAACGCCGCCGCCGGCCCAGCCAGAGGCCGTGGAGCCCCCGAAGCCCAGGCCTCAGATCAGCCCGCCGGCAGCGCCCAAGGCGACCGTGCCGGCGCCTAAGCCCACTGCGAGCCAGACGGATACCGCGAACGCTGAGAGCCAAAACGCCTCGCCACCGCCGGCCAAACAGCCGGACCAGGCTGTCGTCGCGTTGAATGTGCCCAAACCAGCGATCCCTCCGGTCGTCGACGACCTCGCGCAACGTGTCTCTTGGGTTCGCGACTTCGGCGGCGGCGACTGTTTCTATGCGACCATGACATCGTCAACCGACAAGGCCGCCGCGATCGAAGGTTTTGGCACGGCGGTGCAGCCATTCGAACGGATGCTCGGCGACTTCCAGGCAAAATTCCATGTCGAACCCGACATCAGCGTCCGCCTCATCGAGCCGAGCCAATGCGAAGTCACCAACTTTCTGCGCTTCCTCGGGCAGACCGCGGCCGACAAGCCGCAGCTTGTTCTCGACCGGACATCGGTGCCTGATGGTACGCCGATCAGCGGCACGCTGGTGACGCGCGGCGGGCTCATTTCCAGCGTGCTGCTGATCGATCACAAGGGCATGGTGTTCAATCTCGACGACCGCATCGTCGCGCAATCGGACAAGGCTACCTTCAGCATTCCGATTGGCCTCGGCGCCGCCGATAAGGCCACTGGGAAGGCCGTGCCGCAGATCATCATGGTGATCACCGGCCCGCAGGATATCCAGGCGGCGGCCATCTCCACGCCGATGCCGGCCTCGGTGGTGCTGCCGAAAATTCTCGAGGAGATCGAGACCGACGGATCGCAATTTTCAGCCACTGCCAAGTATTTCCGGCTCGGCGGATAGCATGGACGCCCGATGGAACTCCGCCGCGCGTGTTTGCCTCCTGCCGACCTGCCGATAGAGCAGCGTGATCCGGCTCGAGCCCTGCTTGCCCTGACCGGCCGCATGAGGCTCGCGATCATGGCTGGAGCGGCATTGCTGGCCGTGTTGGCGTCCGGCGAAGCGCGCGCCGAATTCACGGTCTGCAACCAGACACTCGACGTCGTCAATCTGGCGGTCGGCCAGAAGGTCGACAATGCGGACCAGACCGACGGCTGGTGGACCATCGGCGCCAACCAATGCGTGAACGTCATCCGCGAGGAACTGACGAACCGCTACATCTACATCTATGCCACGGATGTGTTCGGCCATGCGATCCTGACCGGATCGACCGAGATGTGCATCGAGCGGCGGCGGTTTTCGATCCGCGGCATCGACGAATGCTGGCAGCGCGGCCATATCGCGGCGCAATTTCTCGAAGTCGATACGCTCGAGCAGGTGCGGTGGACCTTCTTCCTGACCGGAAGCAATCCGTGACGCACAGTATCGACACCAGCTTCAGAGAGAAAAAGCAGGCGCGCGCCGCGCTGCGCAGGCGCACGCTTTGGCGCAGGCTCCTTGCCGGTTTCGCCGTAGTGATCCTGCTGTCCATCGCCGCCGGTTTCTACTTCACCGCGGACTATTGGTCGTTCGGTGACGAAGACGAGGAGTTGCACGCGGTCGAAGGTGCGGATGATGTGCCTGCCGATGCATCCGTCTATGTGCCCGCCATCATCGACCTGGCGGGAGATCCGATGTGGATCACGCTAGCGCCCGATGCCGACACGGCAAGCAAGGGCCATACGGTGGCGCGCCCGGCCGAGCTCGACAGTTCCGGCGCCTCGCCGCAGATCGAGATCCTCTCCGACGTGATGCTGAGCGCCAGCGAAAAGTTCATGACGACGATCCCGTCGACGCAGGAGGACTTCGCCTTCTTCCAGGCACAGCGGCGGACCGCCCCGACATCTCCGGCTGCCGCACCCGCCGAGCAGGCCGCTCCGCCTGCCCCGGCGGCACCGGACGACCAGCAGGGCGACCTGGACAATGACCTTCAGGCGGCACCCGAAGCGAGCGAGGCCCCGGCCGGTTCGGCGCCCAAGGCGGATGCCGACGACCCGGAGGCCGGCTGGGGAGAGACCATCGATCAGGGCGAGGCAGCGCTGCCCGCCTTCAAGAAGACCCAGATCGAGAACAATACGACCGTCGCAACCGTGACCAGCGAGTACCAGCGCTTCGAGGCGACCGAAGACACGTTCGTGAAGATCCTCAACGACCGCAGCCTGGACAGTGTTGCGCTCGATGCACATTTTTCCGCCGACGACGCCAAGCTCGCAGGCGAGGCGCTGAAGAGCCTGTTCAACCGCGACAGCCTGGAGCCGGGTTATGTCGTTGCCATGCGCGGATTCCGGCCGAACCGCGAGACGACGACGATGTCGCTCATGCAGGTTTCGATCTACGCCAAGAATGTCTTTGTCGGCACGCTGACGCGCAATGCCGCGGGCGCCTTCGTGTCGGGTGTCGACCCCTGGGTGCGCGAGGACCTGTTCAACTATTCCGGTACCGATCAAGGCGGGCCCAAGCGGCAATATCGCCTCCTCGACGCGATCTATTCGACGGCCGCGCGCAACAAGGTTCCAACCGGCGTCATCGGCGAGGCGATCATGTATCTGTCGCGAGGACAGGACCTCGACGCCTTCGCCAGCGAGGACCAGCGCCTGGTGCTGATCTACTCGCAGACGCCGCGCGGCAAGGACGAGACGTCCGGGCGGGTGCTTTATGTCGGCGTCCAGGGCGGTGAGAAGACCATCGACTGTTTCGTCTTCCAACAGAGCGACGGCCAGTTCGCCTGCGTCACCGGCAATGACGAAGTGCGCTCGCTCAACGTCGCCAACGGCATGGTCACGCCGGTGAACGGGGTGATGACCTCGACCTTCGGCCCGCGCAAGCACCCGATCCTCGGCGTCGTTCGTATCCACAAGGGTGTCGATTGGGCAGCCCCTGTCGGCACGCCGATCATGGCGGCCTTCGACGGCGAGATCAGCTTTCAAGGCGATGGCGGCAGCTATGGCAATCTGGTGAAGATTTCGCACCCAAACGGCCGCGAGACGCGCTACGCGCATATGCAAAAATTCGCCATTGCGAGCGGCGTCGGCACCAAGGTGAAGGCCGGCGACGTCATCGGCTATATCGGCACCACCGGGCTTTCGACCGGCCCGCACCTGCATTTCGAGCTCTACCAGAACGGCGAGGCAATCGATCCGCTGGGGACGGCCCCCACGGTCGCCACCTATGACACTGGCAATTCCGGTAATTCCGGCGATGTTGCCGTCGAAACGCTGACCGAGCGGATCGTTCATGTCGAAAGCGGCGGCAGCGCCCGCGCCAAGAACCCGAATTCGTCGGCGACCGGCGCCGGCCAGTTCATAACCAAGACCTGGATCCGGATGATGAACACCTATCGCCCGGAACTTGCGCGCACACTGTCGACCGCCGACCTCTTGGCCTTGCGCTACGACGCCACCATTTCGCGTGAGATGGTGCGCAATCTGGCACGCGAAGGCGAGGCCTATCTGCGGGCGCGCGGCCACCAGATCACAGCCGGCCGGCTCTATCTCTGCCATTTCCTCGGCATGGAAGGCGCGCACCAGGTGCTGTCGGCGCCGGGTTCGGCGCAACTGAGCGCAGTGCTTGGGGCGGCCGTCATCCAGGCCAACCCGTTTCTCACCGGCAAGACAGCCAGCTATGTGGTGGACTGGGCGGAAAGGAAGATGGGCCAGAAGCTGAGCCGGGTGGCCACCGACGCCACCCCGCCGCCGACGACCACGGAGATCCGCCAGACATCGCCGGAGTTCGAAAAATACAAGCAGGCCGTCACCGCCCTCATCGGCTCGATTCAGAATACGCTTTGAACCTCCCTGCCACGGCATTGGTCGCTCAGGCCATTGGCGCCACTATTTTCAGGCCCCTCCGTGAACCAAACCCGTGGTCAAGATCACACATGTCCAGGAGCCATTGTTGGCACAGGCGACCCAGTCGCCGACGAAATGCACCCTGATGGGTAGAGGGCTGATCCATGAGAACGATCACGGTCTTTCTGAGCGGGATTATCCTGGTTTTCCTTGCCGCCTTCGGCGTCGAGGCCGCCGCGCCTGACGCCAAGCGCGTCGCGCTGGTGATCGGCAACAGCGACTATGTCCATGCGGTCACCTTGCCCAACCCCGCCAACGATGCCCGCCTCATCGCATCGACGCTTCGCAATGCCGGCTTCGAGGTGATCGAAGGGGTCGACCAGGACAATGCAGGCATGCACAACCTCATCAGCCGATTTACCGAGCAAGCCTATGACGCCGACCTCGCGGTCATTTTCTATGCCGGTCATGGCATGCAGGTCGACGGCAAGAACTACCTGATCCCGGTCGACGCCGATTTGACGTCGCCAGCCTATCTCAAGACCCGCACCATCCAGATCGACGATTTCATGGCCGCGTTGCCGCCCGACCCGGCGATTGGCGTCATCATCCTCGATGCCTGCCGCGACAATCCGCTGGCAAGGACGCTGGCGGCCTCGCTGCCGAAGAGCCGCTCCACCTCGCTGGGCACCGGTCTGGCGCCGGTCGAAGCGAGATCGGACGGCGTCGGTACTGGCGGCCTGCTGATTGCCTATGCAACGGATCCTGGCGCCATCGCTTTCGACGGCGACGGAACCGACAGCCCTTACTCCACGGCGCTCGCCAGGCATCTGACCGAACCCGGCGTCGAAATCCAGAGCGCGCTGACGCGGGTGCGCGGCGAAGTGACGGAAACCACGCAAGGTCGCCAGCGGCCGTGGCACAACGCATCGCTGGGACGCGAGGTTTTCCTTGGGAAACCCGTCGCGGCGGCGGCGCCGGCGGCAAATCCCGTTGCCGACGCAGCGAACGCAGCAGCGACATCCGCTCCCGCCCCTGTCGCCGGCGATTCTCCTTCGTGGGAGGTCGAGCAACGTCTTTGGGACGAGGCTGTGAAGCACAATTCCGGTCCGTTCTACCAAGCCTATCTCGACCAGTTTCCGAACGGTCGCTTCGCCACCGTGGCGCGGCTGAACATCGACGAATTGAACGGCCCGAACGCTCAAAACCGGCAGGTCGCGGCCCTCGATACGAACCAGGCGAACGCCGGTTCCGGCTCTGCCGTGCGCACCTCGGTCAGCGTTCCAGACGAGATGAAGCAGACGCCGGGCACCGAGTTGACGGAAAGTGCAATCGGCCTCGACCGCCAGGGCCGCATCGACCTGCAGTTGCGGCTCGAAGCATTGGGCAACGCGATTGGGCGCATCGACGGAACACTGGGCCCTCAGACCCGTGAGGCGATCGGCATCTGGCAAGCCGATAACGGACTGCCGCAAACCACCTATCTGACGCGCGAGCAACTGGCGTTCCTCGTGATCCAGTCGGATCCGATGATGGAAGCCGTGCGTGCCGGATATGCCGCCGATCAGGCCCGTACGGCGCAGCCGAAGAAGCCGGTTGCGCAGAAGGCCCGCACGATGAGGCCGGTGGCACAGAAGCCCCGCAAGCAACAACTGGTCGTTTCGAAGTGGCGCAACCGCGAGACCATGGTTCGGCTGGATGATCCTCCGCCACGCCGGCGCGACAACGACTTCCTGACCAAGGCACTGATCTTCGGCGCCGGTGTGGCGATTGGAGGCGTGCTTAAACACTGACACCCAGAGCAATTCACTGTTTCTCGGGAACGGTGAATTGCTCTAACTCTTTGTTTTGACGTAATTCTAGCGCGCTACTGCGTCTTGATCCGCATTTCCACGCGGCGGTTGACCGGATCGTACGGGTTGGGGCTGCGGGGGTTCTTCTCGCCCATGCCGATCGCGTTGATGCGGCTGGGATCGACACCGCTGGCCGTCAGGAAGGCTGCCACCGATTTCGCACGCCGTTGCGACAGGCCTTCATTGTAATGCACCGTGCCGGTGGCGTCGGTATAGCCTTCGACGACGAAGCTGAACGTGCTCAGCCGGCTGTCCTTCAGCGCCTTGGCGAACTCATCGAGCTCAGCGCGCGCGGTGGTGTCGAGCGTGGCCGAATCCAAGCCGAAATTGATCAGCATATCGAGGCTGGATTTTTCGCCCGGCGCGTCCTTTGCCTTGGTCTTGCTTTTGCACTCCTCCTCGGTGCCGACGCAAATTCCCCGTGACTTGCCGAGGTCGGCGGCGCCAGTGAAAAACTTCACGATGTCTTCTGATTTCTGAACGGGATCGGCGGAAGCGTGGGTCGAGAAAAACACCACCGCCAACACAAAGGCTGACCTGCCCCACTGCATAGCGGTTACTCCTGTTTGAGCATCCGATTTCGACGATCATGACGATACCAAAGTTCATGGCAATTGTCTGTCGATAAACGCTGGTGGGCATGATCGTGCCGATGGGTGTTACCGCGGCACGGGTTGAGACTTGACCAGCGCCCGGCCTAAGGCTTGAGTGGCCAAGGCTTCTCGATGAAGGCGTGGCGATCATGGCCAATGGGCTCCGATTCAAGACGGCACGAGATCTTTTCACGGCTTGCCCCGCTATTGCCCGGGACATGAAAACCCTTCCAACCGACCAAAGCTCGATCGCGTTTTGCCGCGACCTGCTCGCCGGACGCGTTCCCGAAGAAGCGATTACCTTCTGTGCCTATTTGCTTCCCGAGCGGGCCGCGGTCTGGTGGGCGCATGAATGCCTGAGCCATCTGACCGAGCTGTTCGATGGCACCGATCAGGAATTGCTTGCGCATATTGGCGACTGGGTGGGTGAACCGGACAATCCCCGCCATCGGGCAGCCGTCAGCGCAGCGGCAGTGACACCACCGACAACGCCGGTCGGCTGGATTGCGCTGGCTGCCGGATGGCGCGACAGTTCGGCTACGGCCGCAACGATGGCACCGGCCTTGCAACCATTTCCTGCCGCCCATGCGGTCAATGCCGGGATTCTGGCCGGACTGGCCCGTGTTGCGCTCGCGGACCGGTTTGCCGTTCTTTCGGCATTTGTCGAAATGGGCATCCAGATGGCCGAGATCGAGGCGTTGCGCCAATCGGCGGATGCATATTAGAGCCGCCATCCCGACAGAAATCGGATGGAAACCGCTGCTTCCTGCCTACTTGCAGCCGCCTTGCGCCCATTTGGCAAGCGCCACTTTGAAGCGTGTTCCCAGCGGATGTTGCAGGCGCAAGACAGAGACATCGTTGGCGGCGAAATTTTTCGCCTGATCGCACAGCCGTGCCTCGTTCCATTCATGGCAGCCGTCGCAGTGCTTGCCCTCCCAGACCGATTTGTCCAACCCCTCCACCGGGCTGAACAGCGGCTTGCCCTTGATCAGTTCGGCGATGCTCTTGCCGTCGATTGCCGCGTCGCCGAAATCGACCGGATGGTTGAAAAGGATCGGGGCATCCGACGCCAGTTTGGGGATTTTCTGGCGCAGCACGTCGAGCGCCAGCTGATCGTTGCTTTGGCCTGACGCCCCGGCAGCGCCGGTGTTGCGCGCGTCGGAGCCGCCTTCGGCCTGAGGTGTGCTCGCCTCGCCCACGATCAATGGCGCATTGAGATCGACCTTGTGCAGGACGACCTCCGTGGTCAGCGATACATTGAGCCAGGGGCGCTGCTTGCCGGCGGTTGCCTTGAAGACATCACCGGTCACCCTGTTCATCGCCTCGGTGATGGAGACGTTGGATTCGCCGATGTGCTGAAGCAGTGCGGCGGTGAACGGCGAATGTTCGCCCGACCCGTCATAGGCGAGTTGATTGGGGCTGGCGGCGAAGGCGACGAGCGTGCCGGCGCCACCATTCTCGATCGGGATCTCGGCGAGGCCGCTGCTCGCGCCATGGACGCCCGCCGTCTTGGCCAGCACCTCGGCGAGGGGATTGTCGCGGCAAGCGTCGAGAAACACCAGCCTGATACTGGTCTCCCGCGACATCTGGCGTAAAACGAAATCAACCGACACGGCCTCGAAGTCGAGGGAGGTCTCGTCCTCCAGCGCGGCGTCGACCGGGAGCAGGTAGTTCTTGCCCGAAACCTGCAAGCCGTGGCCGGCGTAGAAGAACAGCGCGATATCGGCACCGCGCACCTGTTTTGCGAACTGGGCGATGGTCGCCTGCGTCTGCGGCTTGGTCAGGTCGAAGCCGGAAACCACCTCGAAATCGAGCTTCTTCAAGCGTTCGGCCATGGCCTGGGCGTCGCGCACCGGATTGGCGAGGGGTGCCGCGTGCTGATATTGGGCGTTGCCGAGGACAAGGGCGACGCGGCGCTCGGCGCTGGCGGCCGTCAACGTCAACAGCAAGGCGAGCAGCGCGAGAGCGGCGGCGCGAAAGAGGCCACCGCAACGGGCGATCGGATCGGACCTCACCGCCACCTCAGAGCTTGGTCGCGGAAAATTCGATCCGCCGGTTGAGCGCCTTGTTTTTGGGCGTATCGTTGGCGGCAACCGGCCGCTCCTCGCCATAGCCCGCGGAACTGACCTGGTTGCGCGGAATGCCCGCGGCAATGAGGGCATCGGCAACCGCCTGGGCCCGGCGCTCCGACAATTGCTTGTTCGCCTCCGGTGAGCCGTCGGAATCGGTATAACCGGAGACCTCGACCTTCAGGCTCGGGCATTTTCCGACGACACCTTCAACCTCGGTCAGCAAGGGGCGGCTTTTCGCATCGAGCCGCGCGCTGGCTGGCCGGAAGTAGATGGCGCCGGTGCGCGACAGCACGGCGAACCTGTTCAGGCATTCCTCGTCGCTGAAATTCGCCTTGGCGGCATCGGTGGCAACCGGGCCGACATCGGCCGAACTCGCCGCGGTGGTCGGGGTGGCGGCCGGCTTGCTGCCGTCGGCGGTGAAGACGAAATCGAACGATACCGACGCGGTGGGCACGATGTTGGTGACGTTGGCGGCCTGCTGCAGCTTGTCGATGTTCGGCAGCAGGCCGAAATCCTCGACATGGACAGCGACCGGAGCCTCCGAAGCAACCGACACCATGTTGTCGCTGATCATGGTTACGACGACGCTGGCCTCGAGATCCTTGTCGACGCCGTGCAGATTGAGGCGGAACGGCAGCGTTGCCTTCACCCTGCGCTTTGTCGCGAGATCGGCGAATGCGGCGGGATCCACCTTCGCCGTCAACTCGGCGGTCGGGTATTTGAATGTCTCGAAGAACAGGAAGCGCATGCGAACGTTGCGCAGGTCGACGCCGGTATCGACCGAATTGAGGTCGAACGTGACCTTGGCATCACCCGCCGCGCTCAGCGTGCCGGTGATGTTCCTGATCTTGTTGGTCTCGACGATCGTGTTCTTCTTGACCGACTGGTAGGTGATCACCGAAGCGGTGGGATCGAGCGTCCAGTTCGGCGCGGCGTTTGCGGCTTGTGATCCGAGTAGCAGCAGGCCGCAGAGCGCGACGATCAGGCCAAAAGCCCTTGCAGCAGGGCCTTTCGACGTTGTCTTCCACCAGAATGCGACGACTTCGAACATGGACCGCCCCTGCCCAGGACTACCGTATCGACACGACACCACGCGGATGTCGCAGAACATAGAGTACTTGGCCCTAATTGGCGAGCCGCTCCAAGGTACGTCTTGGCGGAACTAATGCGGCGGCAGCCCGCGGCGCCCAAATGGGCGTTCGCCTCAACCTCCTCCCCAGTTGCCTCCACCTCCGCCGCTACTACTCCCGCCTCCGCCACTATTACTTCCGCCCCCAGTTCCGCCTCCGCCCATGGCAGGGATGGCAGGTAGCGTTTGAGAGGTTTCCTCAGCCGGCTTTATCTCTTTCTTGACGATCATCTTCTTGGGCTTGACCACCTTTGTCGGAGGCGTCGCATGAATGACCCTCCGATGCTTGGTCGGCAGTGGCGTCGGCTCGAATTTGGGTGCTAGCGAGGTGCAGCCCATGAGCCCTGCCAAACCGACGGACAAAACCGTTCCGACGAATGCTTGCTTCAATGCCCTGCCCACGACTGCCTCCTCGTTGCTTAAAACACATCCCGACGCGGATTGGCTTCTTCCCAGACCGCTCTGGCAACATTCACCAGTTGAGTTTCCAGCGAACCGGACACAGGAATCTTCGACTTGAGCTGCTGGCGCAGCTCTCTCAATGCCGTTGTTTTCGCCTTCACGCCAAACTTTGCGAGGGTCTTCGGAACGTCAGGTAGTTCCTTGCGAAAATCTAGCGCAGCTGCGAATGCGAGATACCGCACGGCAACTGCCTGGTCGGCGTTGGTACCTTTGTCCATTTCGAGGACCGCACGATCATACGCACCAGACTGGTCGCCGCGTGCGGTACCGAGTTCAAATAGTCTTTGTGCTTCCGCAAGATTCCGCTCTATGCCAACTCCGTCCCGATACATTCGTCCAAGGCTGGCCGGAGCGTAGGGCTGGCCAAGATCGATGGCCTTCTGGAAAAGGGCCAGCGCCGCCTTTGGGTCCTTCTCGACGCCCTGGCCGCTGAGATAATTACGACCGAGCAGGTTCATAGAATACATGTCCTGCCGCTGGACACCGGCCTGCAGGAAGGCCACGGCGCGGGCCGGATCGGCGGTCACGCCGTTGCCCCCTCGGTGAAGATCGCGGCAAGTGCGTTCATGGCGTAGGTGTGTCCCATTGCCGCCGCCTTGAGCATCAGGTCGAGGCCCTTGCCGGTATCGCGCTCAACTCCGTTGCCGGTGAACAAGATACGCCCCCACGCTGTCATTCCGTAGGGATCGCCCTTGTCCGACGCCGCCCTGTATAAGGCGTTAGCTTGCGATCGGTCGACAGCAACTCCAGTTCCTGTGAAATACATGTAGCCGAGTTCGAAGACGGCGCGCACATGTCCCTTTTTGGCAGCGTCCTCGACAGCCTTCTCCGCTTCCTCGACCTTGCCGGCCGCAAGCAGCGCCCGGCCCAGTTCGTAGCGGAAGCGGGCGACATCGGGATAGGCCTTCACCGCCGCCTCGCAGGCCTTCACGGCTTCAGTGCCGATCTCATTCGGCAGCAGGCCAGGGACGACGCCTTGCAGGTCGAGAGGCTCGCCGGCGGCCTGGTCACAGGGATCGACGCTTGGCGACAGCTTCATCGTGGCGGGCTTGGATGAGCTGCTGTCGGCCCGGATCTCGAAGCCGACCTCGACCGGCGCGGCCGCACCGATCTGGGGTTCGTAGCGCAGCTGGTCGACCTCATCGGCCATCAGGCTCGACTCCGGTGACAGGGCACGATCCGGCAGGGACAGGGTTCCCGTTGCCGGATAGCTCGCGAGTTTCAAGCTGACCGCGGGATCGTTTGTCGGGAAATCCAGCTTCAGCGGAACCGGTCCGACACCGACCGGAACGCTGATCTGACGGTTTTCGATCGCCTCGGCGGCACCGGTGATATGGATGCCCCGCTCCAGCACCTGCTGCTTCTGCTCGGTCTCGAGCGAGGCCACAATCTGTTCGCCCTCGGCGCCCTGGCCGTTCTTGACACGGAACACCATGATGCCCTGGGATTGGCCACCCCAATTGTCATGCGTGGCGTAGGCCAGCATGTCGACTTCCTCGGGCGCACCGACGCCCTTGGGCACATCCATCTTAAGGCGCGGCAGGTCCCTGCCTTCGATCGGTTCGCCGACCGCGACAGCCTTGCCGTCCAGCAGCAGGCGCCCAAGTGCTGGCGGCCTTTCGATGCTGACGGTGATCGATCCGCCGTCGACGTCGACCGGTTCCGGCAGGTCCAGGGCAACAGGTCCGACACCCGACGGGACGACCTTCTCCAGAACCGGCGGCAGCGACGGCCGGTTGGCCCGGCGCATCAGGACGACTTCGTCGATGAGTGAGGAATTTTCCCAGGGAACCTGCTTGCCGTCGGTCGCCTCGACCACATCGCGGCGCACCGCGGCCATGACCGAGCGTATCTCCTGGTTCGGCGCCAGCGCCCGACGCGAGAATGCGGATGAGAAGGGGCTGAGGTCTCCCGCGCCATCATAGGCGACCGCCCCCGGCTCGGTGGCAAAGGCAATCAGCGTGTTCAGCGAGCTTTTGACTTGCGCCAGACCGGTGTTGCCCGCCGTGATCAGCTGGTCCCTCAGCCAATAATCCTTGCGGGGAAATGGATTGTTGCGACAGGCATCGAGGATGATCACCTGGATCTTCGATTTGGCGCGCAATTGCTGCAGGACGTCGTCCAGCTTGACCGCCTGGACCTCTATGTCGGCCGCATTCTTCAGCGAGGCGTCGACGGGGATCAGGAAATTCTCGCCGCCGATCTGAAAGCCATGGCCGGAATAATAAACAACGGAAAGATCGGCGCCGTCCGCCGCCGCGAGGTAGTTGCGGAACTGCTCTTCGAACTGCAGCTTCGTCAAATCCTTGGCAACGAACACTTCGAAGCCGGCCAGCCGGAATGTCTTGGATACGTCCTCGGCATCCTTGTCGGGGTTCTTGAGAGCGGGGATTTCCCGGTACTCGGAATTGCCGATCACCAGGGCGACCCTTCGATCGGCCGACGCATCGAAGCTCGCAAGGGCCGCTACAAGGAAGACCGCGATCAATCCGCAAAGTCGGAGCATGGCAACTGCCTCAACCGCCGCGACCTGACGACCACAAGCTCCCCAGATTGCGGTATCAAGGTCTGTTGAAGAACTCACAATCCGCCGCGACAGGAACGGAAAAAGACCGAAAAACCGTCGCGGCAGCAGGCACCTTCCTCATCCGGATGTGTAAACTACCTCAGAGCCGAACCGTCCGCAATGAGTGTCGAACCGCCCCGGCGTCCGGCTCCGAAGCACAATTTTTTGAGCAGAAGGGTACGGCAGGCAGCCTCGTGCGCCAGGCGGGCGGCGACTTGCCTTCGGTCTTGATGAAGGGCTGTCGGTCTGGGCGGTCGACGACGACGCGGCCTTGATCCGTGACATCCCCCTTTCAGCCCGCCCGGTGTCGATCCGCTGGAGTAGAGACGGCACGTGGCTGGCCTGCGGGCTCGAAGCCGGCGGCTTTGCGCTGGTCAGCCTCGCCGATGGCCGCGCCGACATCGTCGCCGGGTTTCCATCGCCCGGTCCGCACCGTGTGCTGGAGCCAGCCGGCGAATGCGCTGTTTGCCTCGGGCGCCTTCCGGATCGCCGGCTGGTCGATGACCGCCCCGCCATTTGACGGCGAAACCTCGGGTGCCTTGGAGACGGGCCGCGCCGGGCTGGTTCTGGTCGAGGCGGTGGCGGCGCACCCGGAAAAGAGGCTGATTGCCGCGGGCTACGCCAACGGCCGGATCACCATCGCCCAGATCGGCGCGCGGGACGAACTCCTGGTCAGGCCCCTGGGCAGCGCGGTCACGGCTCTCGCCTGGTCCGGCGACGGACGGCACCTGGCGATGGGGTCTGTCGATGGCACGGCCGCAATCGTCACTTTTCCCGCGCAGATGTTCAAATAGCGGACGCTGTCCGCTGATACAGGAGGATAAAATGCAGACCGAACTCACCCCAGAGGACAAGAGCAAGGACGAAATTTTCGAACGGCTGGCCGAATTGTCGGAAGAAATGGTGGCCAAGCATGGCAAGGATTTCAGCATGGGCGCACTGGTGCTGGCCGCCCGCTGGATCGCCGAAAACCGCGTCGGCAGGCTGAAGACCAACTAGACCGCCGCAGGCGGCTTCACCAACTGTCGGGACCAATCGAGCGATTTTTTGCGGCTCGCGACATTGTGATGACGCGCTCAGGCCTTCTCGAAAAGTACCGTCACCGCCCCGGCCAAGGCGCCAGTCAGAAGCCCTAGAGATCGACAGGCAGCCGGTGTCGCACACACACCTGCCGCAGGCTGTGTGTCGTGAGCGCCGGCATCCTCTCGATTCCTGCCGAGTTTCCGGCTAGCTTGGGCGATAGATGGCTCAGTTCCGGTGGGTGAATCATAGTCAGACCGACCGTCAAGAGATTGACGGGCAGCACCTTTGGTCTCCCAGGACCGAGAGCAATCGCGCGCGAAGTGAGGTCTAAGCAATATGCGCCGTGCGACGCCCGGCGCCACTTTCAGTAACGAGGCGCTTTGTCGCGGCGGCGCGAATAGCCTGACCTTTGAAGTGATTAATAAGCTTGGACGACATTGTCGAACGTCGTATAGCGGACGACGATCAGCTTGAAGGCACTATCAGGAAGAGCGTCACCCTTGGACCGTTTGGTTGTACAACTTGAAATTGCGGCCTGATGTTTCAAAACAGGTCGGTAGGCCCGCGAGGGTGGTTTCCAAGCCTGCGGGGTCGCCCACGACCCTCAAAGCGAGAGTTCTAAAAGACGTTCACTAATGACCCAGCACGCACAAGACGCTCGAATTCTGATGTACAGCCACGACACGTTCGGGCTCGGCCACTTGCAGCGCTGCCGGACGATCGCGCATTCGCTGGTCGAGGATTTCCGCGGACTTCAGGTGCTTATCATTTCGGGTGCGACCATCGCCGGCGCCTTCGACTACCGCGCCCGTGTCGACTTCGTGAAAATCCCCAGCGTCATCAAGTTGCGGAACGGCGAATACACCTCGCTTGAAAAGGATATCGATCTGCATGAGACGCTAAGGATGCGCCAGTCGATCATCCGCCACACAGCCGAGACCTTCCGCCCGGATATCTTCATCGTCGACAAGGAACCGCTCGGCTTGCGCGGCGAGATTGAGGACACGCTGTCCTACCTCAAGACGCGGGGCACCACGCTCGTGCTTGGCCTGCGCGAGGTGATGGACGCGCCGCATCTGCTCGAAGCAGAGTGGGCACGCAGGGATGTGATGCGCAAGATAGGCCTGTTTTACGACAAGGTCTGGGTCTATGGCCCGCCGGATTTCTACGATCCGTTGACCGGCCTGGATGTGCCGCCGGCTGTCAGGGCAAAGATGAGGTTCCTCGGGTTCCTGCAACGGAGCCTGCAGCGGAACGAGTTGCCCGGCCACCGGCCCGAGGGCGACTATATCCTCGTTACCACTGGTGGTGGCGGTGACGGCGCCGAACTCATCCACGATGTCATCGACGCCTATCAGCAGGATCCGCAATTGCAGCACAGGGCGCTGATCGTGCTTGGGCCTTATATGCCGGCGCGCAAGCGCAACAAGCTGCTCAAGAAGGGGGCCAAGATCCCCTACGTCAAGATCATCGAGTTCGACAACCGCATGGAAGACCTGATTGCCGGCGCCAAGGCGGTGGTGGCGATGGGCGGCTACAACACCTATTGCGAGATACTGTCTTTCGACAAGCCGGCGCTGATCGTGCCGCGCGTCACGCCCCGCGAGGAACAACTGATCCGCGCTCGGCGCGCCGCCGAACTCGGCCTCGTCGAGATGCTTTTGCCGGAAGAAGCCAAGGATTCCCAGCGGTTTGCCGATGCACTGAAGGTGCTGTCGGACCGGCCCCGCCCATCGCAGAGCAATCCGCATCTGACGCTGGAAGGGCTGCCTCATATTTCCGAAATCGTCGCGGAACTGCTCGACCGGCGGGCCGGCCATCACCTGTCGGTCATTGAAGGCATGAACTGAGTTGCAACATCGCAAGATCGTCGTGGTTCTGAAGGGCTATCCGCGGCTGTCGGAAACCTTCATCGCGCAGGAACTGCTCGGTCTGGAGCGTGCGGGGTTCGACCTGATACTCGTCGCGCTCAGGCGGCCGACCGACGCAAAACGCCACCCCGTGCATGACGAGATCAAAGCGCCCGTCCATTATCTGCCGGAATATCTGCATCAGGAGCCGCTGCGCGTGGCTCGCTCGCTGTTTGCTTGTCTGCCGCGGCCGGGCTTCTGGCGCGCGCTCGGATCGCTGGCTGCCGATTTACCCCGCGACTTTACGCGCAATCGCGTGCGCCGCTTCGGGCAAGCGCTCGTGCTGGCGGCCGAATGGCCTGAAGACGCGGGATGGTTGCATGCACATTTCGCGCACACGCCGGCATCGGTGACGCGCTATGCCAGCCAGCTTCGTGGCCTGCCCTGGAGTTGCTCGGCCCATGCCAAGGACATCTGGACTTCGGCGGACTGGGATCTGGCCGGCAAGCTTTCCTCGGCGCGCTGGACGGTCACTTGCACGAAAACCGGCTTCGACCGTCTGAAAGCACTCGCCAACGGCAATTCGCCTGTGCATCTGAGCTATCATGGGCTCGACCTTGATCGCTTCGGCAGTTTTGGCGAGGCGCGAAAACAGCATGACGGCTCGGCGCCCGGCGAACCGGTTGTCGTTTTGAGTGTCGGGCGCGCCGTTGCAAAGAAAGGCTACGATACGTTGCTGGAGGCCCTTGCCCTCTTGCCTGGTGATTTGGCGTGGCGTTTCGAGCATGTCGGCGGCGGCGAGGAACTGGAACGGCTCAAGGCGCTGGCGCGAAAGCTCGGACTGGATGGCCGCGTCTCCTGGAAAGGCGCGCTTGCGCAAAAGGAGGTGCTTGAGCACTACCGAGGCGCCGACATTTTCGCCCTGGCCTGCAGAATCACCGCCAATGGCGACCGGGACGGCCTGCCGAATGTTCTGGTGGAGGCGGCCAGCCAGCGGCTTGCCTGCGTGTCGACCGATATTTCCGGCGTGCCGGAGCTTTTGTCGCCTGAGGAAACCGGGCTGCTGGTTCCGACGGAAAACCCGATTGCGCTCGCACAGGCGCTGGAGCGCCTGATCCGTGATCCCATGCTGCGCGCCCGCCTCGGCGATGCCGCGGAGCGGCGCGTGCGAAGCAATTTCGATCATGTGGCAAGCATTGGACAGCTCAAGCAACTGTTCCAGCAGGAGTGGCGGGCTGCCGAATGAAGCAGTTGCGCGCTTTCTTCTATGTCCAGCACCTGCTCGGCATCGGCCATCTCGCGCGCGCCAGCCGCGTTGCGGCGGCTCTGGTCGATAACGGGTTCGACGTCACCGTCGTGACCGGCGGAGCGCCGATCGCGGGGTTTCCGGGACCGGGGGTAAAATCTGTAGCCCTGCCGCCTGTCACCTCCGGCGATGAAGGATTTTCCGGACTGGTCGACCTAAAGGGCAGACCCGTCGACGATGATTTCAAGACATTGCGTTCAGGGATGCTGCTGCAGGCATTCCGCGATTGCAGGCCGGATATCGTCATCATCGAGGCGTTTCCATTTGGACGCCGGCAGATGCGTTTCGAACTCTTGCCCCTGATCGAGGCCATCGAGGCGACATCGCCCAGGCCGCTGCTGGCGACGTCGGTCCGCGATATCCTTCAGGAGCGCGTCAAGCCGGGCCGAAACGAGGAAACGGTCGATCTCATCAACAGGCATTTCGACCTTGTCATAGTCCACGGCGATCCGGCTTTCGCAACCATCGACAAGACATTTCCACTGGCTGGGGCGATCAGGGCCGAGGTCATCTACACAGGGCTCGTTGCCGCACCGCCACCGCCCGCGGCCTCCGAGCGCTTCGACGTTCTGGTGTCGGTTGGCGGCGGGGCTGCCGGAAAGAGCCTTGTCAACGCCACCATCACTGCGGCGCGGAAGGCCGACAACGGTTGGAAATGGTGTTTGATCACCGGCCCAAACCTGCCGAAAGACGAGTTTGACGCGATCTCACGCGATGCCACGCCGGGCCTGTCCATCTTCCGGTTCCGCGAGGATTTCGCCAGCCTGCTGACCGGCGCCCGCCTGTCGGTCTCGCAGGCAGGTTACAACACGGTCTGCGATGTCCTGCGCGCGGGTTGTCGCTCGCTGCTCGTTCCATTCGCAGCCGGCGGCGAAACCGAACAGACGGTTCGCGCCCTGATGCTCGAAGAACTCGGTCTTGCAACGGTGCTGACGGAAAACGACCTGACGCCTGAGGGCTTGGCGCGAGCGATCGAACAGGCGCTTGCGGGACCGATGCCATCCGCGCATCGTCTCGACCTGGAAGGCGCGCATCACTCGGCGCAAATCCTGCGCGAGCGGTATCGAACATGGTCCCTGGAAATGGGGGCCGGTTTGGGACGGGCGCAGGATCAAACAGGCGATTCCTAACGGTTCATCGGCTTTCACGCACATCGTGTCCGGCAGGTGCGACGCGCTTCAAATCCTTGGTTTGTGGCGTTGTCCCAAAACCGCTGCGCACTTTTGGGCGAAATGCATCAAACAGTCCCGATCAGCATGAAGCGCGTATATTTTTTTGTCGGCAGCTCGCCGGAGAACCGCACCTCGCGGAGCGCCGCCATGGCTTCGAAGGCTGCAAGTGAAGCCACGCAATTGATGTGCGTCGGCTCGCTGAAATAATCGTTCGATTGCAGCAGCACATTCGTGCCTCGCGGAAGCAGGGCAAGCCAGGCGGGGAGATCGGCTATATGTTCGCAGCTCGTATTGACGATCAGGTCAGCCCCGCCGGCCGCATAGTCGAGCGCGTACATATCTGCCGTCAGCGCCTGGAAGCGATCTCCGGCTTGCCGGTTGAGGGTCCGGGCGACCGCCGCGACTTCGGGATCGATATCGATGCTATCGACCGCCGCGATGTCGAAGCGGGCGTCGTTGAAAAGCATTGCCGGCAATACGCCGTACCATCCACCCAGGACCCATATGCGCGTGAACCGGCCGCCGCTGCTTTCGAACAGCTTGTCGAGCGCCCACATCTTGCAGGCGACCTGCTTGTGGTTGAAGGCGTTGGCGATATCGGCCTCTGGATGCTTGGCGATGACGCGCGCCAGCCCTGCCACGAGAGGATGGTTGACATAGGCGGCAATTCCCCGCGTGAGGTCCAGGGCCTGCTCGTGCCCGTCCGTGCCGACATTGCGTGGTTGCGTGACATCCATCATATTCGCCTTGTATGTTGGGATTTCGGGCGACACAACGCAATCTTGCCCGCAAAGCCGCCTCGCAGGCTTCGAGCGTGTCGCCGGCGATGATTGCCGATGCGCCGTTCGCCAGCCGGCGCTTTTACTTTTGTTCTTTAAACTGAAGGCCCACAGTCGCATATGGAACCCAGCCTAGCCCGCTATATCTGGACACACACCAAGAGGCAGCAGGTCGGGATAGTGTTGATCGTCTTGCTGTCGATGATCCCGTATTTCATGTCCTTCGACCTGCCGAAGCTGATCGTCAACGGCCCGATCCAAGGTCGCGGCTTCGAGCAAGCGGACGCGACCCGGCCATTCCTGAAGCTGCACTATGACCTTCCGTTCGTTGGAGAGGTCCAGTTCTTTTCCGGTTTTCAGCTCGACCGCAAGGAGACGCTGTTTGCCCTCAGCTTTGTGTTCCTGTTGCTGGTCGTTATCAACGGCCTGTTCAAACTCTACATCAACACCTACAAGGGCCGCCTCGGCGAGCGCATGCTGCGGCGTATCCGCTTCGATCTGGTCGATCGTGTGCTGCGGTTTCCGCCGAGTTACTTCACGCGAGTGAAATCCGCCGAAGTGGCGACCATGGTGAAGGACGAGGTCGAGCCGCTGGGCGGCTTCATCGGCGATGCCTTCCTTCAGCCAGTGCTGCTCGGCGGCCAGGCGCTGACGGCGATGCTGTTCATCATGGTTCAGAACGTCTGGCTCGGGATGATAGCGCTCGTCATCGTGGCGATCCAGATCGTGCTCATCCCGCGAATGCGGCGCCGGTTGATCGTGCTCGGGCGCGAACGGCAGCTGACGGCGCGCGCGCTTTCGGGCCGGGTCGGCGAAATCGTCGACGGCATCGGCACGGTTCACGTCCACGATACATCAAACTACGAGCGCGCCGACATAGCTGCCCGGCTCGGGCTCATCTTCAAGATCCGCTTCGATCTTTACCAATGGAAATTCATGGTAAAGTTCCTCAACAATTTTCTGGCGCAGGTCACGCCCTTCCTGTTCTACATGATCGGCGGCTATCTGGTTATCCAGGGGCGGCTTGACGTCGGCCAGCTCGTGGCCGTGATCAGCGCCTACAAGGACCTGCCGGGACCGATGAAGGAACTGATCGATTGGGATCAGGCACGGCAAGATGTCCAGGTCAAATATCAGCAGGTCGTTGAACAATTTACCGTTGAGGATCTCATTGCGCCGAGAATCGGAGCCCTGACGGTCGACGATCCCGAACCGATGACCAACCCGCTGTCGGCGATCAGTCTGTCCATAGCAGACGATGGCGGTGCAATGCTCCTCGACCGTATCTCCCTGCAGATCAAGCCGGGTGAGACGGTGGCGCTGGTCAGCACCGCAACAGGTGGAGCGGAGGCGCTTGCGGAAGCCTTCGCGCGCCTGAACTGGCCGGACAGCGGAAGGGTCGCTTCAGGCCCCGACGACCTGCTTGAACTCCCTGAAGCCGTCACCGGCCGGCGCATGTCCTATGCCTCGTCGGACGTTTTCCTGTTCCAGGCAAGCCTCCGCGATAACCTGCTCTACGGGTTGAAGCATGCGCCGCGGACGTCGGTGACTTATGACGGTGCCGCGGCAGACCAGCGCCGCTGGAACATCAACGAGGCGCGCCGGTCCGGCAACACGGATCTCGATATCCACAGCGACTGGATCGACTATGCTTCCGCCGGTGCCACTGGCCCGCATGACCTCTTTGAAGCCGTGCGCCGGGTGCTCGACGCGGTTGTTCTGTCGCGCGACATTCTGGATCTTGGCTTGCGCTCTTCGGCCGATCTCACGCGCCACACGGAGCTTCCCAGACGGATCGTCGAACTGCGTGTGGCGCTGCGAACCCGGCTGGAACAAGAAGGGTTGAGCGGACTGGTGGCTCCTTTCGAACCGGGCGCCTACAACAAAGAAGCAACGATCGGCCAAAACCTGCTCTTCGGCGCTGCCGCCGGTCCCGAACTCGCCGACAGGGCCCTGGCGGCCAATCCCTATTTTGCTTCTGTGCTGAGGCAAGCCGGCCTCGACCGCACGTTCTACGAAATGGGCATGGAGATCGCCGAACAGGCGATCGAGCTGTTTGCCGACCTGCCGCCCGATCACCAGTTCTTCCAGCAGCTCGCCTTCATGAGCGCCGAGGAGATACCTGCCTACGAAACCTTGCTGCAACGGCTCAAGAACCGTCCCTACGAGGCGGTTTCGGAGAACGACCGAGCCATGATCGTCACCTTGAGCTTTGCCTATATCGAGCCCCGGCACCGCTTCGGCCTTTTGAGCGACGAGTTGATGAGCCAGATCGTCGCTGCACGCAACCGGTTCTATGAAAACCTGCCGTCCGAGCTGCAGAATGCGGTCGAACGGTATGATCCTGCCAAATACATTGCCGCGGCCACCGTCATGGACAATGTCCTGTTCGGGCGTGTGGGCAACAACCATCCCGACGCGCCGGACCGCATACGCTCCATCGTCTATGACATTCTCGACGAACTGGGGCTTTATGCCGAGCTTCTGGATGTCGGCCTGGACTTCAACGTCGGCGCCGGCGGCAGGCGGCTGACCGGTGGACAGCGACAGAAGCTCGATGTTGCCCGGGCCCTGCTCAAGCGTCCTGATTTTCTCATTCTCAACCGGCCGCTGTCGGCGCTCGACCAGCGCATGCAGGATAAGGTGCTGCGAAACGTGCTCGAGGAAGCCAGACGCGACGGCCATTCACCGGCAATCGTGTGGGCCGTGACGAACCCGGCAATGGCGATGATGTTCGATCGCGTTATCGTCTTCGACTCGGGTCAATTGGTGGAAGACGGAACACACGAGACACTTCTGGCAGAGAGCGGTATCTTTAAAGAACTGCTGTCATAGAGCAACGGACATTCAGATGGGATCATTTCGCCGGTGAGAATTTGCTGCAAGGTCAAGGGATTTGGCGAAAGGCGTAGCGAGAATACATCCGCGCCGAAAACAGGAAGGATTTGCCGCAGCTTCATCCGGCTTTTCGGCTGGCGGACGCCCATTTTTTCAGGTGGCATCGCTCGATCGCACGACATCAGGCTCGCCACCTCTCGCGAGGATCGTCTCGCCGTTCCGGAAAACAGAATTGATTCCATCCGGGCGGCCGTTGCTCTAGTCTGGCAAACGCGAATTTTTGGGAAGGTTTGCGACAATGCTGCTCAAGGATGAGGTTGGAATGCTGCAACGCGTTCCCTTGTTCTCCGGCATAGAGCCGGCAAAGCTCAAGCTGCTTGCGTTCACATCCGATCGCGTGAGCTACAGCGCCGGCGAAATCCTTTTCCGACAGGGAGACGAGGGGGACGCCGCTTATGTCATCCTTTCAGGCAGGGCGGATATTCTGGTCGATTCCGACAGCGGACCGATAAAAGTTGCCGAACTGGTGCCGAATTCGATTGTTGGCGAGATCGCCATATTGTGCAACAGCTCCCGCACCGCCACCGTCAGAGCCGCAAGTCAGCTGGAAGCCTTGAGAATCCGCAAGGATCATTTCCTGAGGCTTATGAAGGAGTTCCCGGAAATGACCATCGAGATGGTGCGGGTTCTTGCCGATCGCCTAAGCCATACGACCGCGGATCTGATCGACGCACGAAGCGCCAAGTGACGCGTGACGTGAGCTTAGTCCTCGCCGCCGTGATGGCACCGGCTACCATGGGCGACTTGACTGCGAAGGGGTAGCATGGACGACGACGTTTTCCTGGTCAGGTTTTGGGGCGTGCGCGGCAGCATTTCGGTATCTGGGCCAGAATTCGCTCGCTACGGCGGCAACACAAGCTGCATCGAGATGCGGTGCGGCAAGGATACGCTTCTGTTCGATGCGGGCTCTGGCCTGCGGCCTGCCGGCAGGGCGCTTCGGGCGTCGGGCGTGACCGATTTCGACCTGTTTTTCACCCATTGCCACTACGATCACATCATCGGGCTGCCGGCCTTCAAGCCTATCTATGAAAGGGGCTTCAAGGTTACACTTTGGTCCGGGCATCTCGCTGGACGCATGACGACCCGCGAGATGGTCGATGAGTTCATTCGGCCGCCGTGGTTTCCGGTGAAACTGGACATCTGCAAGGCAAATCTCGACTACCGCGATTTCGTATCCGGAGACGTGCTTCGGCCGCGCGAAGGGGTGGTGGTGCGAACCGGCAGTCTTACCCATCCGGGCGGCTGCATAGGCTACCGGGTCGAATGGGGCGGCCGCGTCGTGGCGGTGATCACCGACACCGAGCACGAACCGGGCAAACTCGATCAGGCGGTGCTCCGGCTGATCGAAGATGCCGACCTCGTCATTTACGATTGCACCTACACCGAGGAGGAAATGGAGCGCTACCGCGGCAACGGGCACTCGACATGGCAACAGGGCGTCAAGCTCTGTGAGGCCGCCGGTGCGCGCGGGCTTGCGCTGTTTCACCACGAACCGTCGCGCACCGACGGGGAATTGGACGAGATGGAGAAACTGGCCAAAGACAGGTTTGCCGGCGCTTTTGCCGCGCGGGATGGCCAAACGCTCAAATTTCCGATCTCATTAGACAAAAAGCGCTGAGCTATTTTCCTGAGCTGGCGCCGCGCTCGATCAATGTCCTGATCGGAAGCCATGCGCAGGCCTCGGTTTGTGCGGTGACTGTGAACAGCCTTTCGAGGAAAAGCCAGGCCGATTCATCATGCACGAGATGGTGGGTGAGCAGGCCGACCGGTTCGCCGCCGTCGAACGTATGCTGCAATTGCGCGGTGATAGCCTGAACCAACAGGCCATGATCGCGGCAACCGCGCGTGCCATGCCAATCCATGATGTCGACATTGCTGTTGATGACCGCCAGCGAAGCCGGCTTCGGCGGCCCATAGACCGACAATGCCACAAATCCTATCGATCCAAGGTCGGACACCAAGCCGGTGTCGATCCTGTTCCAGGGTGGCACCAGCATCGGAACGGCACGTGCGCCGTGCAGGCCGGTTACGTGCGACAGCCCGCGTGCCAGATCATCAAGCACCGCCTCGCGTGGCCGATGCGGGCCGAGCTCCTGCTTTTTCTGGTCCTCGGGCGCATGATTTCGGTGCGCCCAGCCATGGATGGCGACCGTGGCATGCGGCGCCTGGTCAAGCCGGACGACAAGCTTCTCATCAGTCACGGCCGGAATGACGGCCAGAGTGACCGGAACCGCGAATTCAGCCGTGAGGTCGAGCAGCCGATCAAGCGCACGCGTTGGATCCACGGCGTCATCGTCGCGCAGCCAGAACTCTGCCTTACGGCCCGCCCGGTGCCGGCGCGCCAGTTCTTCAACCAAAGGCTGCCAGATTTGATCGGATGTCATGAAACCGGTATCTTCGCGAGAAGTTCGGCCAGACGCGCCGCTGCACCACCGAGGGAACGTTCTTCGAGGACGAACCGTCTGGCTTCTGCGGCCATGATGGTTCTTTCGTCGTTACGGGCCAGCAGCCTTTCAATGGCGGAAGCGAACGCCGCCACATCGCCCGGCGGGGTGAGAAACCCGGTCTGGCCATCCCGCACGACCTCCGGCACGCCGGCGATGTCCTGAGCCACCACCGGTAGGCCGGCGGCCTGTGCTTCAAGATAGGCAACACCATAGGCCTCGCCGTAACCAGGCCAGACGTAAATTCCCCCACTGCACAGGATATCCGGCACGGCGGCTGGCTCAATCGCGCCAAACCATTCGATACGGTCGGCAGGCAAGCCGGCGAATTGCGCTTTGACCTCGTCACGGGCAGGCCCGTCCCCGACGACCGACATGGTCCAGGGCAGGTGGCGGATCGAATCGAGCGCTTGCGCCAGCATGCGATAGCTTTCGACTTTGTCGCCCGGGCGCATCATGGCGACGGTAACGAGGCGCGTCGGACACCCCCCATGCCGGCGTTTCCCGGAACACCGATGTGTCGATGAAAGGCGAAAGCATGCCGAAAGCGGCGTCGGGTATCGCATCTGCCAGTCCCTGACGATCCCTTTGCGTGAAGCAGATGTTCAGCGCCGCCTGTGCGACGGCTCGCGCCACCAACGCTTGCGCATCGGCCCACAAGCCGGCGTTGCGCCGCCTCGAATAGGAGGCTTCCGCTGTCACATAGGGGACAGCAAAAGCCGACGCCAACTCGGGCCCGATCAGGTCGGGCGCCTTGTAATAGGGATGGTAGGTGAACCAAAGATCGGGCTTGCCGTCACGATCCCAAAGCTTGGTCAGCCGCGCGGCTTCTTCTCGGGCCTCGATCTTGAGCGCTTCGAAACTTTTCAATTCCGGATCGCGTAGATAGAAGCGTAATTCGGATGCCAGTTCGACGCTGTGCCCTGCGTGCTCCAGCGCCTTGATGAGCATCCGTGCCATCTGGCGGTCGCCGGAGGCAACGGGATGGTTGGGCGACTTCAGCGCCGCGTAGAAGGCAATTCGCATCGCCGGACCTATCCCCAGAAAGCCTTGGCAAGTCAATTTCAAAGCATGATCGCCTTCGCCTTCAAGCCGTGGAATGTGCTATCTGATGCTCATGGAAACAGCTGCCGCGTCCGACCCGTTTGTCGCTTCCCTGCCGGTCTTCGCAAAGTTCGAAAGCGTTGCCGATATCGACAACTATCGGCCTCTCCCTGATGGCTGGGCGCTGGCCACCGCCGACATCGTCGGCTCGACCAAGGCGATCGAGGCCGGGCGCTACAAAACCGTCAACATGGCCGGCGCCAGCGTCATTTCGGCGCTGCTCAATGCGCTGGGTCGGCAAGATCTCCCCTTTGTCTTCGGCGGCGACGGCGCGCTCGTGGCGTTTCCCGGCTCGGCGCTGGAGGTCACCCGCAACGCGCTTGCGGCTGTCCAGAGATGGGTGGCGGACGAACTGGACCTGACCTTGCGTGCCGCAATCGTGCCGATAAAGGATATTAGAGCGCAAGGCCTCGACGTTCGCGTGGCGAGGTTCCAGGCCTCCGAAGCGGTCTTCTATGCCATGTTCGCCGGCGGTGGCGGCAGTTGGGCGGAAGCCGAGATGAAAGCCGGGCGCTACCGCATCGATCCCGCGCCGGCCGGCGCGCGGCCGGATCTGACCGGCCTCTCCTGCCGTTGGAACCCGATAGAAGCCCGGCACGGCGAAATCGTCTCGATCATAGCCATACCGGGAGTGTCGCGCGACTTGCGCGGTTTTCAGTTTCTGGCTTCCGACATCATCGCCCTTGCCGGCCGGCAGGAGCGCGATGGTCACCCGGTGCCGGTGGACGGGCCAGCCTACAGTCTGCTGCCCGCCGGCCTCGATGTCGAGGCGCGGGCCACGGCGCCGCCAGGGCGGCGGTGGCTGGCGAAGCTGTGGGTGATATTCCTGATGACGCTTACGGCGGTCACCGACAGATTTGGCTGGACCATCGGTCGTTTCGATCCGAAGGTCTACAAACGCGAGGTGGCCAGCAATTCGGATTTCCGGAAGTTCGACGACGGCTTGAAGATGACCATCGACGTTGACGCTGATGTGTTGCAACGGATCGAGAGCCGGCTGAAACAGGCGGAAGAGGCGGGCATCTGCAGCTACGGCCTGCACCGCCAGAAATCGGCCTTGATGACATGCCTCGTCGCCTCGCCGCTGCAACGCGATCATGTTCATTTCATCGATGGCGCCGCGGGCGGCTATGCGATGGCTGCCGCAAGCCTGAAGGCGAAGGCGCCGGTTTGAGGACGGCTTGCGGAAATTGATCTTCCGCAATATGCCTCGGCCATGGTTCCGGGGACAAGGTGAGCCTCGCCATGACAACGGACAGCCTGTCCGAATTGACTGGAAAGCAGATTTTTGGACGCCTCACAATCGATATATGACAGTCTTCTGAACCGGATTTCGACGCGCGCCGCGCAGGTCGGCGTGATCGGACTGGGCTATGTCGGGTTGCCGCTGGCGGTTGCGGTCGCACGCGCCGGCTTCCCGGTTTCCGGCTTCGACATCGAAGCCCGGAAGGTCGAGAGCCTGAACAAGGGCCAATCCTACATCGAGGCAGTGACGTCGGCAGCCCTTGCCGGCCAGGTGGCGAGCGGACGGTTCCGCGCCACCGCGGATTTTGCCGAACTGGCCGTCTGCGATGTCATCATCATCTGCGTTCCGACACCGCTGACGAAACACCGTGAGCCGGATCTCTCCTTTGTCACGAACACGGCAGGCACCATCGCGAAACATCTGCGTCTCGGCCAGCTCGTCGTGCTGGAATCGACCACCTATCCCGGCACCACCGACGACGTGATCAAGCCCATACTGGAAGCAACCGGCTTGCAGTCGAAGATAGACTTCTTCCTCGGCTTCTCGCCCGAACGCGAGGATCCCGGCAACCGCAGCTTTGAAGTCGCGACGATCCCCAAGGTCGTGGCAGGCGACGGGATTGAAGCGGCGGCGCTCGTGCAGGCTTTCTACCAAAGCGTGGTCAAGACCGTCGTTCCGGTTTCCACCACCGCGACTGCCGAGGCGGTCAAGCTGACGGAAAACATCTTCCGTTCGGTCAACATAGCCCTCGTCAACGAATTGAAGGTCGTGCTCGGGGCGATGGGCATCGACATCTGGGAGGTGATCGAGGCGGCAAAGAGCAAGCCCTTCGGCTACATGCCTTTCTATCCTGGCCCCGGACTTGGCGGGCACTGCGTTCCGATCGATCCCTTCTACCTGACGTGGAAGGCGCGCGAATACGAACTGCCGACCCGCTTCATCGAGCTGGCGGCAGAGATCAACACGGCCATGCCGCGTCATGTGGTCGATGAACTGGCGAAGGCGCTGGACCGGCGCTGCGGCAAGGCGCTCAGCCGCTCGCGCATTCTCATCATCGGGCTGGCCTACAAGAAGAATGTGCCCGACATCCGCGAAAGCCCCTCATTGCGGCTCATTGAGCTCATCGAGGAATGGGGCGGCAAGGCGGAATTCCACGATCCGCATGTTACCGAGATCCCGACCACACGGGAGCATATGGCGATCAAGGGGCGCCGCTCGGTCGAATTGACCGAGGCGGCCTTGAAGGGTTTCGATGCTGTGGTCGTTGCAACCGACCACGACGCGATCGACTACCAGACCATCGCTGATCACGCCCTTCTGATCCTCGACACACGCAATGTTTTTGGCCGCCTCGGGCTGGCCCGAGACACGGTGGTGAAGGCCTGACGGTGTCTGAGCCGGCGAATTTTTTGCCGGATGTCAGGATCGTGATTGCACTCCGCCGGCAGCCTCGCCACATAAGGCGACGCAGGACATAGATGCAGTTACGCCCGCTCCTTTCGTTGCAAGGACAGTCATCCGGGAAATTCCTTGACGCATGCAGCCGAAGCCGGCCTCATGACGTCGGGGCTTTATCTTTGGGTCGTTGGCGGACTGTGTTATGGCGGATCAAAGGACAGGTTTCGGGATAGCATGAGCACAGCGCGAGCAGAAATTTCCACCATTCTCATGGATAAGGTTGCCGATTGGCTGAACCAATCGGCGCTGGCGGGCAGCGACCTGGAAACATTGGTAAAAGGCTTTTGCGAACGGCTGGCTGCTGCCGGCCTGCCGCTGAAGCGGGTGCATTTGAGCTTTTCGATGCTTCATCCGCTTTATGACGCGCTTGGCTTCACCTGGTTTCGCGGCCAAGGCATAGAAGTGGAAGGCTTCCGCGCCGAGCCCGGCGGGCCGTCCGACAGATTTCTGACCAGCCCATACTACCATCTGCTCAGCAACAAGCTCGACCATCTGCGACGCCGGATCGATCCGTCATTGCCGCCGGAATTTCCTATTTTCGAGGAACTCAGGCTTATCGGCGTCACCGATTACATGGCTTTCGTCCATCCCTTCAGCGGCAACACCAGTCAGGGCATGATCGGGTCCTGGTCCACCGACAGTGCTACAGGCTTCAGCGACAGCATGATTTCGGCGCTGCTGCGCATCCAGAGCCATCTCGCTATCGCAACCAAGATGGCGGTGCTCACCAAGCTCGCCGACAACATGATGACCACCTATCTCGGCGGCGACGCCGGCAGGCGCGTGCTGGACGGCCAGATCAAACGCGGCGAGGGCGATACAATCCGGGCCGCGCTGGTCATGGGCGATATGCGTGGATCGTCGAGGCTTGCCGAAACCTCCGGCCGCGAAATCTATATCGATACGCTGAACCAGTTTTTCGACGCCGTTGCCGCACCTTTCAATCGCAAAGGCGGACAGATTATGAGTTTCATCGGGGATGGCTTCATTGCCGTCTACCCTTGCGAAAGACACCGCTCGCAGTCCGAAATCGCCTGCCAGGCTGCTCTTGCGGCCGCGCACAAAGCCACCGCGCGCATGATGGATCTCAATCTGCGCAGAAAGGAGCAGGGGTTGGGCGATATACAATTTGGCATCGGCCTGCATGTCGGCAATGTGATGTTCGGCAATGTCGGGCTTACCGACAGGCTCACATTCTCCGCCTTCGGCTCGGCTGTAAACGAGGTCCAGCGCCTCCAGACCCTGACCAAGAAATATCCGCACAGCGTTCTCGCCAGCGAAGACTTCGCCAGCTACTGCGGGACCAACAGCTGGTTGACGCTCGGCAAGGAGGAACTGCGAGGCATCAAGCAGAAGCTGACGGTGCTTGCACCCGATCTGTCGGGTGCTCTCGCACTCGATGAAGACGCTGCGCTGGAGCCGATTCACGACCGAAGATCGGACGCCGAGCAGGTCATGCTGCTTCATCGCGATACCGCGCGGATATCCGCGGGCGACCCGAGCAAGCTCCAGTAACCGCACCAATCCGGTCCGAACGCCGTGGCGGGCAGTCCGGTCGTCGGTCCCGCCAAGGGCGACCGTTTCGAATCCAAGTTGCTCTAGGCTGGCAATGCGCTAGTCTCGCTTTCTGGACTGCCAGAGTGGGGCTGGTGCGAGAATGAATTCGGGTTTTGATCTGCTGCGGATCGAAGATGTTGGCATCTCTTTTGCCATTATCGGGGGACCGTTGCATGCCGTCAGGCGCGCAAGTCTTCGCGTCCTGCCCGGCAAGGTTACCGCGCTTGTGGGCGAGTCAGGTTCCGGAAAATCGGTTCTCAGCCAGGCCGTGATGGGCATTTTGCCGAACACAGCCCATGTTCGCGGCCGTATCCTGTTTTCCGATCCTGAAAAGCCCGGCACGACGCAGGATATCCTGCAGATGCCGCGCGATGGACCCGAAATCCGGGCGTTGAGAGGCAGTCGCATCGGCAAGATCTTTCAGGAGCCGATGACATCACTGTCACCGCTGCACACGATCGGCAACCAAGTCAGCGAATCGCTGCAGATTCATACGCCCATGGCTCGGGTGGAGCGCAAGGCGCGGACGGAGGAAATGCTCAGCCTTGTCGGCTTTCCCAATCCCAAGCGCGCCTATGACATGTATCCCTTTGAACTTTCGGGAGGATTGCGTCAACGCGCCATGATCGCCATGGCTCTTATCTGCCGGCCCGCTTTGCTGATCGCCGATGAGCCGACGACGGCGTTGGACGTCACCATCCAGGCGCAAATCCTGCAGTTGCTGCGCGAGCTTCAGACCAAGCTGAACATGGCGATGCTGCTGATCACGCACGACCTCGGCGTTGTCGCCAATGTCGCCGACGAGGTGGTGGTCATGTACCATGGCGAGATCATGGAAGCTGGACCTGTGGAGGCGATATTCCGCCGGCCGGGCCACCCCTACCTGAAGGGCCTGATGGCAGCCGTACCGCATTTCGACCTGAAGCCTGGCGAAAGGCTGAAGGCGCTCCGCGAGGTGCCGGTGAATGTCGGGAACCTGCTCGGCAAGCAGACGGCGCCGGCATCGACGGGGCCGGACGACATCCTGCTGTCGGTCAGGGATCTGAAAAAGGTCTTCACCACCCGCAAGTCCGGATGGTTCGGCGGCAGTCATCAAACCACTGTTCGCGCCGTGGACGGCGTGAGCTTCGATATCAGGCGGGGCGAGTGCCTGGGTCTGGTCGGCGAAAGCGGCTCCGGCAAAACCACCGTCAGCAAGATGCTGATGCGGGCAGTCACCCCTAGCGGCGGCTCCGTGGTCTTCAACGGCCGCGACAGATCGATCGACGTCTTGGAGGCCGAGGGAGACACCCTGCGCATGCTGCGCGCGAAAATCCAGATGGTCTTCCAGGATCCGGTTTCGTCGCTTTCACCGCGCATGACGGTGGAGAACATCTTGAGCGAGCCGCTGGAAATTCATCAGCGCGGCAATGCCGCGTCCCGACTGGCCACCGTCAAGAGCCTGATGCAGGCAATCGGGCTCGATCCGCGCTTCATCAAGCGTTATCCGCACAGTTTCTCCGGCGGGCAGCGTCAGCGTATCGGCATCGCTCGCGCATTGGCGCTGGGGCCTGAACTTCTGATCTGCGACGAGCCGGTTTCGGCGCTCGATGTCTCTGTCCAGGCGCAGATCCTGAACCTCCTGAAGGACCTGCAGAAGGAACTGGGCCTGACCTACCTGTTCATATCCCACAACCTGGCTGTGGTGGACTACATGGCAGACCGCATCGCGGTGATGTGCGGCGGGCGTATCGTCGAGCTTGCGCCGCGCGAAATTCTGCTTAGGAAACCGGTCCACCCCTACACGCGCTCACTGGTCGCCGCGGTACCTTTCCCGGATCTCGACAGGCCGATGGATTTCAAGACGCTGAAGCTCGGGGGCGCTTCCGATACCAGCGCATGGGGACCGCAATTCCGCGACGAGGGCGACGAGGATATGCTGTCGCCGCTCGACCTTGGCGGCGGCCACCTCGTGCTGGCTCGACGTTCGGCCGATGTCAGAGACCTACGCCATTGATCAGCCGCCGCACCGTCCTTGGTCTCATGGCTTCGGCATTTCTGCCGGGCACGTTGCGCGCCGCCGATCTGGAGCCGGAATTTCTTCAGCCGCAGCTGAAGGCCAGGGCGCTGCCGGCGCTCGCCGAACGCCTGCCCAAGCGCCCGCGCGCGTTGAATCTCGCTGCGATGGGCCGGCAGCCCGGCCAGTATGGCGGCACGCTGCGCACGATCATCGGCAGCCAGAAAGATATCCGGATGATGACGATCTACGGGTATGCTCGGCTGGTCGGCTATGACGAAAAGCTCAACTTGCAAGCCGACATTCTCGAAAGTTTCGACGTAGCGGATGATCGCGTCTTCACGTTCAAGATACGGGAAGGACATAAATGGTCCGACGGCAGCCTGCTGACGTCGGAGGATTTTCGCTATTGCTGGGAAGATGTCTGGCTGAACGATGAACTTTCGCAAGACGGGCTCGCCCCTTCCCTGCTGGCGGACGGCAAGCCACCACGCTTCGAGATCGTCGATCCGTTGACGGTCCGCTATAGTTGGGCTGCGCCCAATCCCGATTTCCTGCCCAAGCTCGCAGCTGCCTCGCCGCTACCGCTTGTTCTGCCGGCCGCTTATCTCAAGCAGTTCCACAAGAAATACCAGGATCCCTTCCGGCTAGCCGGCCTGATGAAGGAGTACCGGGCGAAGAAATGGACGCTCCTGCATATCCGCATGTCGCGGCAGTATCGCCCGGAGAACCCGGAGTTGCCGACGCTCGATCCCTGGCAGAACCGGACCAAGCCGCCGGCTGAGCAGTTCATCTTCGAGCGCAACCCGTTCTTTCATCGAACAGACGAGAATGGCCGGCAACTGCCCTATGTTGACCGGATTGTCATGAATGTCAGCTCGTCGGCAATCATTTCCGCCAAGACCGGTGCCGGCGAGAGCGACCTGCAATGCATGGGAATCGACTTTGCCGACTACTCCTTCCTGAAGGACGCGGAGAAGCGCTACCCGGTGAAGATGCATCTCTGGAAACGCACACAGGGCTCGCGGCTGGCGCTGCTGCCCAATCTGAATTGTGCCGACCAGGTGTGGCGTGGCCTTTTCCGTGACGTACGCGTGCGCCGCGCACTTTCGCTCGCTGTGGACAGGCGCGAGATCAATCTGGCTGTGTTCTACGGATTGGCGCAGGAAAGTGCCGATACGGTCCTGCCGGACAGCCCGCTCTACCGGCCGGAATTCGCGAAAGCCTGGGTCGCCCATGATCCCGACCAGGCCAATGCGCTGCTCGACCAGGTCGGGCTTCAGACGCGTGACGATGATGGCCTGCGGATACTTCCCGACGGTCGCCCGGCGCAGATCATCGTGGAAACGGCCGGCGAAAGCACGCTGGAAACCGACGCGCTCGAACTCATCACCGATCACTGGCGCAAGATCGGCATTGCCCTGTTCATCAGGACGTCACAGCGCGACATCTTCCGCAGCCGCGCGCTTGGCGGTGAGATCATGATGTCGATGTGGTCGGGCATCGACAATGGCGTGCCGACCGCCGACATGAACCCGTACCAGTTGGCCCCCACCGTCGACGATCAGCTGCAATGGCCGCTCTGGGGTGCTCACTATTTGTCTCATGGCACGCTCGGTGAGGCGCCCGACCTTCCGCCTGTGGTCGAGCTGATGGCTTTGCTCAAGCGCTGGAACGCATCGACCGAAGCCACGGAGCGCGCCGAAATCTGGAATTCAATGCTGTCGATCTACACCGATCAGGTGTTTTCGATCGGCACGGTGAACGCAACGCATCAGCCGGTTCTGGCGTCCTCGCGGCTGCGCAACGTGCCTGACAAGGCGCTCTACGGCTACGACCCGACTGCCTATTTCGGTGTCTATATGCCGGATACATTCTGGCTTGGAGAGACCTGAGCGTGCTTCGATATATTGTCTGGCGCATCGCCGTGATGGTTCCAACGCTGCTGGTCATATCGGCGCTGGTGTTCACGATCATCGAACTTCCGCCCGGCGACTATTTCGACAGCTATGTCGCCGAGCTTCGGGCTCAGGGCGAAGCGGTGGATTCCGATCGCATCCAGATGATGCGCAAGGAATATGGTTTCGACCAGCCGCCGGTCATTCGCTACTTCTACTGGGTCGGCGGGATGCTGCACGGCGATTTCGGCTATTCCTTCGAGTATGAGCTGCCGGTTCGCGACGTCGTCGGCGACCGAATGTGGCTGACCGTGCTGGTTTCCTTCGTCACGATCATCGTCACCTGGCTCATCGCCTTTCCGATCGGCATGTACTCCGCCACGCATCAATACAGCTGGGGCGACTACGGCCTGACGTTCCTGGGCCTTCTCGGCCTTGCCATTCCGAACTTCATGCTGGCGCTGATCCTGATGTATTTCGCCAACATCTGGTTCGGCACGTCCATCGGCCATCTCATGGACCAGCAATATCTTGGCGAGCCGATGAGCTGGGCCAAGGCGCAGTCGATCCTCGCCCATCTCTGGATCCCGGTCTTGATCATCGGCACCGGGGGCACGGCAAGCATGATCCGGCGACTGCGTGCCAATCTGCTCGACGAGTTGCACAAGCAATATGTCGTGACCGCGCGCGCCAAAGGCCTTCATCCCTTCAAGGCGCTGGTCAAATACCCGCTGCGCATGGCGCTCAATTTCTTCATTTCCGACATCGGCTCTATCCTGCCGGCCATCATCTCCGGCGCCGAAATCACCGCGATCGTGCTGTCCTTGGAAACGACCGGGCCGATGCTGATCAGAGCGCTGCAAAGCCAGGATATGTATCTGGCAGGGTCGTTCCTGATGTTCCTCGCCTTCCTGACGGTCATTGGTGTGCTGATTTCCGACCTGGCGCTGGCGCTGCTTGATCCAAGAATTCGTTTGCAGGGCGGCAGCACCAAATGAACACGCAATCGCCGCTGCCCGCTCCGGGTGCTCCACTGCAACACTACGTTTCCATCGCGCCCTTTGACCTGCAGTCGGTCGAGGCGATGACGCCGGAGCAATCGAAGGTCTATCAGGCGTCGCAGCTAAGGCTGATGTGGTGGAAATTCCGAAGGCACCGGCTTGCCGTTGTATCCGGCATATTCCTGGCAGTGCTTTATTTCGGGATACTGATCTGCGAGTTCCTGGCGCCCTACAATCTGCATACGCGCAACATGGACTACATCTATTCGCCGCCGCAGCGCGTGCACCTGTTCCACAACGGCCAGTTCGTCGGGCCTTTCGTCTATGGCCGCCAGATGACGCTGGATATGGACACGCTCAAGCGGAACTACACAGACAAACAGGATGATGTTCAGCGGATCCGTTTCTTCTGCAAGGGCGACAGTTACCGGTTCTGGGGCCTGATCGAAGGTGACAGGCATTTTGTCTGCCCCGCCGAAAACGGCCAGCTCTTTCTGGCAGGCACCGACAGGCTGGGGCGCGATGTGCTCTCGCGCATCATCTATGGCGCACGCATTTCACTGACAATCGGCCTCGTCGGCATCAGTTTCAGCTTCCTGCTCGGCATTGTCATCGGCGGGCTGGCTGGCTACCACGGCGGTATCTTCGACCTGATCGTTCAACGGATAATCGAAGTTCTGCAATCGATCCCCAGCATCCCGCTGTGGCTGGCTCTGGCGGCGATCATGCCGATAACCTGGAGTCCGATCCTGATCTATTTCGGCATCACCGTCATCCTCGGGCTGATCCACTGGACCGGACTGGCGCGGGCCGTGCGTTCTAAGCTTCTAGCCTTGCGCGAGGAGGACTACGTTCTGGCCGCGCAATTGATGGGCGCCAGCAGCAGCCGCATCATCGGACGGCATCTCATTCCCGGCTTCATGTCGCATCTGATCGCAACGGCGACGATCTCCATACCCGGCATGATCCTGGGCGAGACGGCGCTGAGCTTCCTCGGGCTCGGCCTGAGGGCGCCGACAACCAGCTGGGGCATCCTGCTCACCGAGGCGCGCAGCGTCAGCGTGATCGCCTTCTATCCATGGCTGCTGTTGCCGATGCTCCCCGTCATTCTCGTCATCATGGCGTTCAACTTCTTCGGCGACGGGTTGCGGGACGCCGCGGACCCCTACAAGTGACACCGCCATTCCGCAGTGCGCCGCGCCGCCGCCCCCTGTATGCTCCTTGCCGGCGGCCTGTTCGATTATTGCGGTGTTCATCGTTCGCCTCTATATGCGGCGAGACTTGATCGGGCTTTAACACGTCGCCCTCGGGTTCCGCCCGGACCCGTTCCGGTCGGGGGCATTGCCGATCTCTTGGGCTGGTTCAGGACACACAAACGCATATGAGTCGCCTCGAGAGTTTCATCCGCAGGATGACCGCACAGCGCGACATTCTCGATCAAGTCTGCGCCGAGGTGGCGAAGATCGAGGGCCCAGTGCTCGAACTCGGCCTCGGCAATGGCCGGACGTTCCACCATCTGCGCGAGCGCCTGCCGGGACGCCGGATCGTGGCGTTCGACCGCGCACTTGCCGCACACTCCAGCTCAATTCCCGAAGCTGAAAACCTCGTGCTCGGCGAAATACACGAGACGGCGAGCAGGTTCATTGGCATCGACGCCGCTCTTGTTCATGCCGACATCGGCACCGGCTATGAAGATCGCGATGCCGTGACCTCTACCTGGCTTCCCGATCTGACCGCGCGCCTGCTTCGCGTCGGCGGCATCGCGGTCAGCGGCACGCCGCTCGATCACCCGCAGTTGCAACGCGTCCCGCCGCCGCCTTCGGTATCAGCCGATCGTTATTTTATCTACAGGCGCGTGTAAGGGCCTAACGGCCCGGTTTTCAGGGGATCGTATATACGGCTATCTCTCGCTCAATGCCACGCAGCGAGACCTCGTGGGGCACCGGCGTCAACGCGTTCCTGCGCAACAGATCGGCGGTGAGATCGTCGTCGACCACCGCACGCGTGGCGAAGATCGCCTGCGCAGTGGCAAGGTTCTGGACCCGCGAAGCAATGTTGACCGTCTGGCCGAAATAGTCCTGTCGCTCGTTCATAGACACCGCAATGCAGGGGCCGGCATGGATTCCGATCTTGAGCAGCAGATCCTCGCGCCCGCTCTTTTCGTTGAGCGCACGCATGGCATCGCGCATCCTGAGGGCCGCAGCAATCGCACGATCGGGCGTCGCGAAAGTCGCCATCACCGCATCACCGATCGTCTTCACCACCGCGCCTGCCTCCGCCGCGACGATCTCGTGCAGAACCTGAAAATGCGCGCGTACGAGATCGAAGGCCGAAAGGTCGCCCACCCGCTCGTAAAGCGCGGTCGATCCGCGCAGGTCGGTGAACAGGAAGGTCAGGCTGGTGATCTTCAGGCGCTGGTTGATGTCGAGCGTATCCGTGCGATAGAGATCGCGAAACGTCTGGTTGGTGAGCAGGCGCTTGGCGGTGAGGAAGGGCCGGCGTTTGCCCAGGAGATCATGCAATGCCTGGCCGGCGATGAAGACCGTCGGCAGCACGCGGGTGTCGGTCCTGTTTTCCAGCGAAATGCGCAACGGGCCGGGTTGCATCTCCAGCGTCTGGTTCTGGACATGGTCGCGGTCGAAGACCAAAGAGAGGCTTCGGCGCTCCTTTGTCGGTTCGCCCTTCACGTCGATGAACTGCGCTGAATGGGTGACCGGCTCGAAGACAATGATGAATTCGGATGGAAGCTGTATGGGCAGGACCGCCTTTTCACCGGGCGCAAGCTCGATATCCTCCAACGAGAACGCTTCGATCGTTTTCGCGAAATCCTCATCCGGCAGATCGACGCCGGACGCCCAGTAGATCTGCCGGAAATATTCCATCAACGGCAGTTCGTGTGGATTATGGGCGGCAATCCTGCGCATGCGGGGACTGACGGTGAATGTCACCTCGACCATCTCGTCGAGGGTCGGCGAATAGCCCTCGGAGCACAGCGCGCAGGTGTATTCGTCCTTCTGCAAGGTTTTCAGCGTGGCGTTGGTGTCGAGCACGCCGCCACAGCCGGGGCACAGAACATTCCAGGAAATGTCGAAGATGCCCACCCGCGCCGCATGGAGAAAGGCGCCTATGGCGCGCTCCTCGTCGAGGCCATGCTTGCCGGCGAAGGCCGGCACATTGATGCGGCAAAGCTCGCGATCCTCGCCCTCGGCGATGGTTCGCTTGATCGCGTCGATTGCCCGTGGATCG